>DASSXQ010000061.1:0-5404 GCA_035703725.1 Rudaea sp. | reverse complement strand
TGATTCAGGCTCGGCGGCGCGTGCCAGATGCGCCAGACTCAGGGATAGTGTCGCCGCAAGCAGGCGAAGGCACAGTGGGTGGCAACGGTAAGTGATCGGCACAGGCAATCCGGAAGCGGTCGCAAAACGTCGCAAGCTTGCCTGATTCAGGCGCAACGGGCAATGCGGCGGGCTGTTTCAGCAACCAATCACAGCAATGCCGCCACGTGCGCGGCCGTGCTTACGCGCAAAGCGGCAAGGCTATACCCGCCTTCCAGACTGGAAACGATGCGTCCGCCGCAAAATTCGCCGGCGACTTCCCCGAGTTGGCGCGTGGCCCAGGCGTAGTCGTTGGCGTCCAGATTCAGGTCGGCCAGCGGATCGAGCCGGTGGGCATCGAAGCCGGCCGAGATCATCAGCAGTTGCGGCTTGAACACGCGCAACGCGGCCAACACGATGTTCTCGAACGCGGCACGGAATTCCATCGAGCCGCTGCGCGGAGAAAGCGGCGCATTGATGATGTTGCCCATGCCGGTTTCATTGCGCATGCCGGTGCCGGGATAAAGTGGCGACTGATGCGTTGATGCGTACAGCACCTGCGGTTGCGCGCAGAAAATATCCTGCGTGCCGTTGCCGTGATGCACATCGAAATCGACAATGGCGACACGCTCAATGCCTCGACTGAGCGCATGTGCCGCGCCGACGGCGATGTTGTTGAACAGGCAAAACCCCATGGCCGTGTCGTGTGTTGCGTGATGACCCGGCGGGCGCACCGCGCAAAATGCGCGTGTGGCATCGCCATCGATCATGGCATCGACAGCGGCGCAAACGGCCCCTGCCGCGCGCAACGCAGCTTCCACTGAATCCGGACACATCGCCGTATCGGCATCAATGCGTACCAGACCTTCGGCTGGTGCCAATGCATGAATGCGCTCAACCAGTGCGCGATCGTGCGCGCCTTCCAGTTGTGCGCGGGTTGCGCGCGGCGCCTGCATGCGCGTGATATGCGCAAAGCGTTCTTCCGCCAACGCATCCAGCACGGCGTGCAATCGTGAAGGCGATTCCGGATGTCCCGGACCGGCGTTGTGCAAAAGACAGGCTGGGTGGGTGTAGAGGTGCATGGTGGGTGTCTGCGCAGTGAGCAGGTGGCCGATGGCGGGAATTTGGAAGGCGAAAGCAGGACGTGCGACGTGGATAAAGCGGTTTGTCATTCCAGCACAAGCTGGATCGTGGCGGCAGGATGCTGGCACGAACATTCGCGTAGCGAATAGCCCGAAGGGTATGCCGCAAAAATGGCATGCAATTCGGTTCGTTCCTGGTTTTTTTGAACTGCGAACTCCGGAGCAAGAACTGGATGGCCAGCCCTTCGGCTGTTGAAATGCGCCTCCAGCTTGCGCTGGAATGTGGATAGTTCATGCGCTTCCCGATTGCCGATTCCTCGCTACCGCTTGCGCCGCTCATGCTGCCACAGCACTTCGCCGTGGCCCGAACTGCGCGCCAGCACCCGCGCCAGCACGAACAGCAAATCCGATAGTCGATTCAAATAGCGAACCGCTTCGGCGCGCACGGATTCGCTGCGCGCCAGCGTCACGACATGGCGTTCCGCACGCCGACAAACCGTGCGCGCCACGTGGCAACTTGCTGCGGCCATACCGCCGCCTGGCAGGATGAATTCCTTCAATACCGGCAAGTCGGCATTGAAACCATCGAGCGTTGTCTCCAGACGCTGGATATCGGCATCGTGCACCATCTGCATGCCTGGAATGCACAATTCGCCGCCAAGATCGAACAAGTCGTGTTGCACCTGCGTCAATATTTCCGCAACGGCGTCGGGCAGGGTTTGTGCTAGCACGACGCCAATCGTGCTGTTGAGTTCGTCTACCGTACCGTAGGCGGTGACGCGCAGCGAATCCTTTGGCGTGCGCGATCCGTCGCCAAGGCCGGTTGTGCCATCGTCGCCGGTTCGCGTATAGATTTTGCTGAGTCGATTGCCCACGTCGAATCGTGTACGGATGCGTTACGGTTTCAAGCCGGAGCGAGTGCAGGCCAGCGACGGCGCAGCGCTTCGAAACCGCCGAACAGCACCGCACTCCACAGCAGCGTGCCGGCAAGCGAGGACTTGAGGAACGGCACGGCAGCGGCATAGCACGACACGATGCCGGCGCGACAGTACGCGGTGTCGTCAATCATCCATTCGACGAAGCTGATCACGGCAAAGAACAGGATCGATCCGGCGATGCCGCAGCCGGCAACCCGCGCCACGCTGATCTTGCCGCGCAGGATGAAGCCAATGGCGACGGTAGCGGCGATGCAGGCATAAATGACGGGGATGAGTGGATGCAAGCCAATGATCAGATCGGCCACGAACATGGCGGCAAGTGGCACCAGCAACGCGAGACGCTTGTCGCTGAAATACGCGCCACCAAACAAGGCGATGGCTTCGACCGGGGTGAAATTGTAGGGAAACACGCCGGGCACGAACGAAATCAGCAAGCGCACGCCGACCGCAAAGGCAATCATGGCGATCAGCACCCAGGTGCGTGGCGCAATCGTGGAATTGTGTGGAAAATGCTGCATTGTGTAACTCTCCATTGATGGTGCCGCGCGTTCAATCCGCTTCGAAGCGCGATGCATTGACATAGCATACTTCAAACTGTCCGCTGCGGGTGCGCATGCGCGCGCAGTGAGCCAGATCGATACGCATCGTGAACGCCTGCGCCGGCGGCAATCCCAGCGCATGGCAGAGCAAAGCGCGCATCGATCCGGCATGGGCGACGGCGAGCACGCAATCATCGTCACCCGTGGAACCCAGCAATGACGACAACCACGCACCCGTGCGCCGGATCACGTCGGCAAAACTCTCGCCGTTCGGCGCTTCCTGAATCACCCAGTTGTTGGTCCAGTGTTCGTAACGCGCGGCATCGCTGCGTACCACCTCATCCCAGCGCTTGCCGTCCCAGTCGCCGAGATTGACTTCGCGCAGGCGCCCGTCAGCCAGGGGTTCAAGCGCAAACTGCGCGGCGAAAATTGCCGCGGACTGTTGTGCGCGTTTCAGGTCGCTGCAAAAAACGAATCGTGGCGCAGGACCGGACCACGTTGCCGCGAGCTGCTGCACGGCGCCAAATCCAGCCGCCGACAACGGTGCATCCGTCTGCCCCAGGCACAGGCCCGCAGGTGCGTCGACTTCGCCGTGGCGAACGAGGATGAGGTCCATGAGTGGCTTCGCAGGTGGGAGGCAAGGGTAGCATTTTCGAGCAAAGCTGGAAGACGGGGAAACCTGCTTCGCGGATCGGGAAAACGTTCACTTTTCCAGTGGATGCTTGAGGCGGTCTGCAACAGCGCAAGGACGGGTCATCGAGTTCCATCTTTTCCGTGTCGCTCAACTTGCGCGCAAAACATGGATTTCTGCCTGCGCAGGAATGACGAGCGAAAAGTTTCCGCCGGCCCTCGGCCCGCAGCCGGTTCCGCTATCATTCCCCCATGCCATCCGAATTCGACATTCTCATCATTGGCGGCGGTCTGGTTGGGTCCAGTCTGGCGATTGCGCTGGACGGCGTTGGATTCCGGGTCGGGCTGGTCGAGGCGGCGGTGCTGAAAGCCAATGATCGCGCCAGTTACGACGAACGCAATTTGGCTTTGGCCAAAGCGACGGTGAATGCGTTGACGGCGCTTGGCGTGTGGGCGCATGTCGCCGATCAAGCCACGCCGATTCGCAAAATCCACATCAGCCGCCAGGGAGAATTCGGTGCGGTACGGCTGGATGCGGCGAATCACGATACGGATGCGTTTGGTGCGGTCTTGCCGGCACGCGAATTGGGTAACGGACTGCTCGCACGCTTGGATGGGTGCCGTGATCTGGCGCGGTTTGCGCCAGCCACATTGCAACGATTCAACGTTGCTGGCGACATGATCAGCGCCACACTTGTTGCCGCCGATGGCAGTCGGGACGTGCGCACGCGCCTGCTCGTTGGTGCGGATGGTACAAGTTCGTTCGTGCGTTCGGCTTCGGGCATGGAAACGCAAAACGTGGATTATGCGCAATCGGCATTTGTGTGCACCGTCACGCCGGAACACGCCCCGCACAGCGCCTACGAGCGTTTTACTGCCGATGGTCCGGTGGCGTTGTTGCCGCTGTCCAATCGGCGTGCAGGCGTGGTGCTGACGGTACCGGCTGGCGACGCGCCACGAGTTGCCGCACTGGACGATCATGCATTCGTGGAATTGCTGCAACAACGTTTTGGTTATCGACTCGGTCGCCTCGGACGACCCGGCAAACGCGTTTCCTATCCACTCAAACGCGTGCAGGCGCTGCGCCTCACTGCAGCGCGTACCGTGCTGATTGGCAATGCCGCGCAGACCTTGCATCCGATTGGCGCACAGGGATTCAATCTGGGTATGCGCGACGCCTTGACCTTGGTGGACTTGCTGGTGGAATGCGAGCAAGTTGGCGGCGATCCTGGTAGCGAGCGTTTGCTGGACGAATATGCGCGGCGCCGCCACAAGGATCGCGATGGCACCATTGCGATGAGTGATGGATTGGCGCGCTGGACCGCGAATGAGGCAGCGCCGCTGAAATTGCTGCGCAGTCTCGGCTTGCTCGCGCTTGATCGCATTGCTCCGCTGCAATCCGCCCTGGTACGACGCGGAATGGGATTCCGCGCAAACACGCCTCGCCTTGCGCTGACAAATTTCCTCGATGGCGCTGCTGCTCCCAGCTCCTGGCCCTCGGCCCTCAGCCCTCAGCCCACACATAACCCCCACCGGCAACGCGCCCCATGACCCGCAACACCCACGACATCGCCGTCGTCGGTGCGGGCATGGTCGGCGCGGCGCTGGCACTCAAACTTGCACGCGACGGCTTCGACGTCACCATCATCGAACCGCGTGCGCCTGCGTCGTGGAATGCGGCAGACGAAGTTGATCTGCGTGTGGTGGCGTTGGCGCCATCGTCGGCCCGTCTGTTTGCGCATCTGGATGTCTGGCCGGATTTGCTCGCTCGACGCGCTTGTGCGTATCGGCATATGCACGTGTGGGATGCATTGGCGCCAGGTCAACTGAATTTCGACGCGGTCGAGCAGGGCGATGGCGCGCTGGGGTGGATCGTGGAAAATCGCGCGATCCAGCATCTGCTTTGGCAGCGCCTGCAATACCAGGCCAATGTCACGCTACGCTGCCCGGCGCGGGTGACGGCAACGGATGCAGACGAACAGCGTCGCACGTTGACGCTTGATGATGGCAGCGTGGTTTCGGCACGTCTGGTGGTTGCCGCGGACGGCGCGAACTCGGCGATGCGCGACATGCTCGGTATCGCAACTCGTGGGCGCGACTACGCGCAGCGTGCGATCGTTGCGCATGTTGCAACGCAGCGGTCGCATGAATTCACTGCATGGCAACGCTTTGTTCCTGGCGTGGTACTCGCGTTTCT
>DASSXQ010000252.1:0-6924 GCA_035703725.1 Rudaea sp. | reverse complement strand
TGGCGTTTGACCGGCAATCCGGCGGTGGCGGCAGTTGGATCAAGGTGCCGCAACTGGGAGGCGTGCGCATCGGCGACGATTGCGAAATCGGCGCCAACACCACCATTGATCGCGGTGCGCTCGAGGATACCGTGCTCGAGGAAGATGTGCGCCTGGACAACCAGATCCAGATTGCCCACAACGTGCGTATCGGCGCACACACCGCAATGGCCGGTTGTGCGGCCGTTGCCGGCAGCGCAAATATCGGCCGCTACTGCCTGATTGGCGGCGGTGCTGGCATACTTGGCCACTTGACCGTGGCTGATCGGGTAACCATTACCGCGCGCACCCTGGTCACGCATTCCATTCATGCGGCGGGGGAATACTCGTCCGGTGTACCGGTTCAGGAGAATCGCCTGTGGCGTCGCAACGCTGCGCGATTCAAACATCTGGATGAGCTCGCCCGTCGCGTACAGGCAATCGAAAAGGAACAAGAAAAATGACCCAGGCACCATCCCAGACCATCGACCTGCCCATCGATGTGACGCGCATCCAGACGATGCTCCCACACCGGTATCCATTTCTTCTGGTTGATCGCGTAACCGACTTCGTGCCCGACAAGAATCTGCGCGCACTCAAGAACGTAAGCACCAACGAACCCTGCTTCCAGGGACATTTCCCCGGCCATCCCGTAATGCCTGGCGTGCTCATCATCGAGGCATTGGCACAAGCGTCGGGATTGCTCGTGCAGCTTTCACGCAAGCGCGAAATCGGTGCGGAACAACCTTTGTACTATCTGGTAAAAGTAGACAAAGCCAAATTTACCCAATTGGTGGTTCCCGGCGACCAGTTGATTCTCGAAGTCGAACTCAAGCGCATGCTGCGCGGCATGGGCCTGTTCGCCTGCCGCGCCACGGTGGCCGGCAAATCCGTAGCCGAAGCGGAACTGCTGTGCGCGGGGCGTAATTGACAATGGTTCACCCCAGCGCAATTGTCGACCCTGGCGCAATTCTCGGAGCCAACGTCAGCATCGGCGCCTACAGCATCATCGGCGCCGCGGTACAAATCGGCGACGGCACTCAAATTGGACCGCATGTCGTCGTCGAAGGCCCGTCCCGGATTGGCCGTGACAATCGCATTTTCCAATTTGCTTCCATCGGTGCCGAACCGCAAGACAAGAAGTTCCACGGCGAGCGCAGCGAACTCGTCATCGGCAACGGCAATACCATTCGCGAATTCGTCACCATCAATCGCGGAACGGCCGATGGCGGCGGCGTTACACGCATCGGCAATGAAAACTGGATCATGGCGTATGCGCACATAGCGCATGATTGCCAGGTTGGAAACCATACGATTTTCTCAAACAACGCCACACTGGCTGGACATGTGGAAGTTGGCGATCATGCGATTCTGTCCGGCTTTGCCGGCGTGCATCAGTTCTGCCGCATCGGTGCGCACGCATTTGTCGGCATGGGTTGTCTGATAAATGGCGACGTACCGCCATTCGTAATCGTTGCCGATGACTATGGTCGGCCACGTGGCATCAACGCCGAAGGCTTGAAACGGCGTGGTTACGCGCCGGAGCGCATCGCCGCAATCAAGCGTGCTTATAAAACCCTGTATCTGTCCGGATTACCACTGGATGCGGCGCGTGCGCAACTTGCCGCATCCGCGAGTAACGTGCCAGACGTCCAGCACATGGTGGAATTCATCGAGCGCGGGAAGCGCGGGTTGGTGAGGTGAGGGCTGGGGATTCGGGGCTGAGGGCGCAGGACTGAGACGCCTCGCTCGTCATTCCAGTGCAGGCTGGAATCCAGTTCTTTGTTGTCTTTTGAGGGCTGAACGCTGAAAAACCCCGCTCGTCATTCCAGCGGAAGCTGGAATCCAGTTGTTGATTGTAGCCAACCATGACCGAATCCCCACTCCCGACTTCCGACTCCCCGCTGTTCGTTTTGGTTGCCGGTGAAGCTTCGGGCGATCAACTCGGTGCAAATTTGATCGCGGGTTTGCGCAGGCATTTCCCGACCGCGCGATTTGCCGGCATCGGTGGTCCGTTGATGGCTGCAGCGGGAATGGAAATCTGGCATGCCGCCGAGAGACTTAGCGTGATGGGCTTGTTTGAAGTGCTTCCGCGCTTGCCGGAATTGCTCGGCGTCCGACGCGATGTGGTCAAACGGACACTGCAACGTCGTCCGCTGGCGTTTATCGGCATCGATTCGCCCGACTTCAATCTTGGCCTGTCGCGCAAACTCAAACGCGCCGGAATTGTCTGCGTCCATTACGTCAGCCCCTCGGTCTGGGCATGGCGTGAAAGACGGGTGGAAAAGATCGGCAACTCGACCGACCTCGTGTTGTGCCTGTTTCCAATGGAACCGGAAATTTACCGCCGTCATGGTGTTGACGCGCGTTTCGTCGGCCATCCATTGGCCGCAAAATTTGCGTTGCTACCGGATCAATCCGCAGCGCGTCGCGAGCTCGGCCTGCCTGCCGATGTACCCGTCATGGCGTTGCTGCCGGGCAGTCGGCTTGGTGAAATTCGGCGTCTGGGAGCCGATTTTCTCGCCGCAGCGCGCTTGCTCAAACAGCAACTGCCAGACTTGCACATCGTCGCGCCCATGGCCAACGCGCGCTGTCGCGCAGCGTTCGAATCATTGATCATGGACCCTCAATCACGACCCGCCCTGTCTCTGCTTCCGGACCTGAAAATCATCGATGGCAACGCGCACACCGCCATGATTGCGGCCGACGCCGTCCTGTTGGCATCCGGAACCGCTGCGCTGGAAGCAATGCTGGCCAAGCGTCCGCTTGTCGTCGCCTATCGGTTGGCGGCGGCAACGTACTGGTTGGTGAAAAGACTTGGTCTGCTTCGCACCAAGGTTTACTCGCTGCCGAATATTCTCGCCGGCAAGGCGTTGGTTCCGGAACTCATGCAGGATGCGTGTACGCCCGACGCGCTGGCTGCGGCGTTGCTTCCCTTGTTGCAGGCACGTGGTGCGGCAGACGACTTGATCGCGCAATTCACGCGTGTGCATGAAACCTTGCGGGCTGATGCTGCACACGACGCGGCAACGCAAATTGCCACGTTTCTTGCGCCCACAAATTTACCGGTTGCCTGATATTGCCATGCGCTTCGACTCCTCCGCCAGACGCAGCAGATGGATCACGGCACTGGCCGTGATCGGATTCCTCGCCGTGCTGATTGCAGGTCCATTGACTGCCAGCGGAGGCAGCGAAACCCTGTTTGCGCTGGCATTGATTCTCGACAGCGCTCTGCTGGTCGCGTTTCTCAGTCGCCGTTTTGCTTTTGCGCTTGCAGTCCCATCGGTAATTTTCGGCGGCATCCTGATTGCCGGCGCACTCAAGTTCCATTATCTGCTCACGCCGTTGCTGGCACCGGATCTGGTCTATTTCCTCAACCGCGATTTGCTCGACGTGGCAACCCGATATCCCAGCATCATGATCGCGCTGATTGGGGGCGCAATCCTGATTCCCGGATTGTTGATCGTCACATGGTGGTTGGATCGTCCGCGCTTGTTCGCGCACGTGCCACCGGGTTCAAGACGTTTGCTGCAATTGACGGGCGCGGTGGTCGCCAGCGTGCTGCTGCTGGTCATCAATTCGCCCGGCGGACCATTTTCCACGGCTTTCGAGAAAGGCATGTGGGCGCGGATGAACGACAAAAGTTATCTTGTGGATTTCTTTACGTCGTTTTATCAGACGCAGATCGAAGTTCCGTCGCGCCACACCGACGCCAATACCGCGTTGTCCTGGACACAACCCTTTACCGACAACCCGCCATTGTGTCCAAGCCGCGCCTGCGCTGCGGCCGACAAGCGCAAACTCGCCCAAACGCACCCGGATATCGTTGCCATTCTGGAGGAAAGCACGTTTGATCCGACCATGTTGAAGGCATGCACGATCCCGCTTTGCCGACAACACATGTTTCAGGCCGATGGCCGCACCCGCGCACACGGGCCGCTGACCGTGCATGTCTGGGGTGGCGGCACCTGGACCAGCGAATTCGCCCTGCTTACCGGGTTGAATCACGACAGCTTCGGCGAAGCCGGGTTGTATGCGCCGTACAATCTTGCGCCGCGTGTCGTATCCACTCTGCCGCGCGTGTTGCACACGGCGGGATATCGCGTCATCGCCATCTACCCGATGTCCGGCGATTTCATCAACGCGCGCAATGCGTACAAGGATTACGGGTTCGACAAGTTCTACGATGGTCAGGATTTTGGTCTGTCCTGGGAATCGACGGACAGCGACTTGATGCAGGTTTTCGATCGGATATATGCGCAGGAAAAAAAATCCATCGGCAAACAACCCTTGTTCGTGATGATGCTCACCCTGCGTCAACACGGTCCGCACATGACACCGCTTGAGGATTTGCCGGCACCGTATGACAAGCCCTTGTTCCCCGGAAAATTCCATCCGCGCGAACTCGACGACTGGTTGAATCTGAATCTCGGCAATTATCTGTATCGCGTGTCCGCGTCGGATGCAGCAATTTCGCATATCGAGAAAACCTTTCTCGACGGCAACCGCCCTGCCGTGCTGTTTCATTTTGGCGATCACCAGCCGTCATTCGACGGCGCCATCCGCGAGCTGAAGAAAATCGTTCCGCCCAATGTTCCGGACAGCAACTTCATCACCTACTACATGCTCAAATCCAACTTTCGATCCGCACACGACTACGGCTATCCGGCGCTGGACCTGAGTTTTGCCGGCGGCTTGATTCTCGATGTCGCAGGAATCAGGAAGGACGCGTTTTTCCAGGCCAATGCGCTGCTGCGGGAACGCTGCGACGGTGCCTACCTGGACTGCGACAAGACATCCGTACTCGACGCATATCACGACTACATCTTCTATCAATTGGACGATCTGCATGACTGAGCCGACCTCGCTGGTTGCCGGAGTGGACGAAGCCGGGCGCGGCCCACTGGCAGGGCCAGTGGTAGTGGCTGCAGTCATTCTCGACCCGACGCGCCCCGTTTCGGGACTGGCAGATTCCAAAGCGCTCAGTGCCAGCCGGCGCGCGCATCTCGATGCCGAGATCCGCACGCGCGCACTCGCGTTCAGCGTCGTTGAAGTTGCCGCAATCGAGATTGACGAACGCAACATTCTCCAGGCCACCCTGATCGGCATGACTCGCGCCATCCTCGCATTGGATCCGGCGCCTGCCCTGGCGCTGATCGACGGCAACCATCTGCCACCGAATCTGCCGTGCGCCGGTCGCGCAATTGTCGGCGGCGATGCCAGCGAAGCCGCCATCAGCGCGGCATCTATCCTGGCCAAGGTCGCCCGCGACCGCATCATGTGCGCGATGGAACAAACCTTTCCCGGTTACGCCTTTGCCAAGCACAAAGGCTATCCAACCCGCGAACACGTCGAGGCGCTGAAACGCCTCGGCCCCTGCCCGCAACACCGGCGTAGCTTCGCTCCGGTACGCCGCTTGTTGATTGGCGCGTGAAGGTTGTGCTCGACAACGGCTTGTGTGGCCCCGGTTTGCTTGAGTGAACGTTGAAGTCCGCAAGCTGGAATGGCGTGGACAATTTCGTCATTCCGGAGCCGCGCAGCGCCCGCCGGAATGAACTCCCTTTGACGTTCCGATTTCAGACTTCCAATTCAGACTTTCCATTCTCGACTTCCCATTTCCTTCTCATGCCCTCCCGTCTGCACACCGCCCTGACCCTACTCAAGCCCACGCAAGTCGCGCTCGCCTGGCAGGCATGCACGTTGTGCGGATTCAAATTGCAGGTGCGCCTGTGCCGCGATGAAATCGGCGCGCGCTGTGGGCGCTGCGGTGCCAGCGTGATTACGCAATCGTTCGTCGAGGTATTGCGCAAGCAATGCGGAGATTTTTCGAACCTGAATGCCTGCGAGCTTTCTGCGGCAGGGCCTCTGGTCAACTGGCTACGCGCACGAGTTCGCTCACTGACCTGCAGCGAATTTTTTGATGACGTCAAACCCGGCAGCCTGCGTGACGGCATTGCATGCCAGGATGTGCAGTCGCTGACCTATGCCGATGCCAGTTTTGATTTGTTCACTTCGACCGAAGTTTTTGAACATGTGGCCGACGATGCCGCGGGATTCGCCGAGATTTTTCGCGTATTGCGCCGTGGCGGCTGGCATGTAATGTGCGTACCATTGAACCCGGATACGATCACCGTCGAACGCACTGCGTTGAACGATGGCCAACGTGTGTCGATACTGCCAGACGAATACCACGCTGATCGTTATCGCGGCCGCAACGTATTTTGCTATCGCAACTACGGCAACGACATCCTGGATCGCCTGCGTAACGCGGGATTTGCGCACGCAGCCATTCACCACCCAAATCTGCGCCTGTTTGGATACACCCGACCCATCATCGTCGCACGCAAAACGTAGCCCGGATGTAGCGCGCCAGCAACGCAATTGGAGGTGACCCGGCCGCAGTGACGACATCCCGGTTTCCGCGGTGCTTCATGCGGGCCACGAATCTGCAATTCAACAATCGACTCGAAGTTGTGGCCGCGCAATGGCATGATGGGCAAATTCCCGCCGCTGGAGCACCCATGAAAGGAAAGGAAGAAATCGTCGCCAACTGGCTGCCACGTTACACCGGCACGGCGTTGAAGGATTTTGGTGAACATATTCTGCTGACCAATTTCGGCCACTATGTGGAGTTGTTCGCGCAACGCCACGGCGTTGAGGTGCAGGGTCGCGATCGACCCATGCCCAATGCCACCGCCGATGGCATCAGCATGATCAACTTCGGCATGGGCAGCCCCAACGCGGCAACCATGATGGATTTGTTGTCGGCCATTCATCCGCAATCGGTTCTGTTCCTTGGCAAATGCGGCGGGGTCAAGAAAAAGAACCAGATTGGCGACTTGATCCTGCCGATTGCCGCGATTCGCGGTGATGGTACGTCTGACGATGACCTGCCAAAAGAAGTGC
>DASSXQ010000173.1:0-3729 GCA_035703725.1 Rudaea sp. | reverse complement strand
ATAGGCAACCGTGCCCACATTGTCGAACTGGGCAAGGTCGGGTTTTGGATTGGGATCATTGCTGATCGGGTTGTAGGTCACCGGGGCCGTGCCGCCAGGGCCCAGTGTCGGGCCCCTCGAACTGAAGTCTTCGATGGTGGTTGGCGTGGTTTGGTCGATCGCCGCAACCGAGATCACGTTCGGAGAATCGGCAGGAAATCCGATGCTGGCTGGCGATGTCTCAAATTGCAACAGGTCATAGCCCACTTCGTCGAAAACCTGGAAGTAGTTGGATGCGCCCGCCGTATTGCGCTTGATGCGCAAGAAGTACTCGGACGTACCGGCTGGGCAGTTTGGGCCTTTCGCCGAAGAGGTGGTGGTGAAATCGATGTATTCCTGCGGGGTTTCGCCCGGCGTGCCGTCCTGTGCAAAGTCCGAGGTGGCTTCCAGTACATAGCCGATTGTTTTTTGACGATACAGTTCCAGCGCATAGTCCTTGGTTGGCGCAAACTGGGTGCCGGATGCTTGCCAGTCATCCCACGACAGGCTGAACGCCAGGTCAAAATTGGCCGGCAAGCAATAGCCATTTGCTACGCTGTTGTAGGTCTGATTTCCATTCCAGCGATGGTAGTTTTTGTTGGTACCCGATGTGGCGATATTGCTGGCGCCGCTCCAATGCCCGCCATTCTGATTTCCCGCCGCATTGACGATCACGACACCATTGGCACGCGCAAAGCCCGCAGCTTCGGCAATCGATCCAGGAATGGCGGTGCCGTCACCAATGCTGTCCAACGGTGCACCTAGCGACACGGATATGACGTTGACTTTTGGCGGCCCGAGAATGTCGCCAAGCGTACCGGTCGTACCGTCGTCGATATTGGCCGCATCGAGAATGGCGTTGTACCAATCCGAGGTGAAATACGTGTCATACGCAAAGAACGTGGCAGCCGGCGCAAAGTCGTAAAGCAGTTCCATCGTGGCATCGCCATGCGCCACGGCTTCGCAGCCAAAGCCCGGCGTCGTACACAGCCCTGGCGCGCCCGAATAATCCTTGAAATCGTACAGCGTCAACTGCGTATTTGGCGGCCAGTCATTGCTGGCCTGCAAGCTGGCAATCGTGGGATTGTTTGGCGCGGAAGTGCCGCTGTCATCGAAGCTGTCGATATGACCGATCTTGACGCCTGCTCCGTCGAAACTGCCCGCCGTGCGCCACCAATCGGCATTACTTGCCGCCACGCCTTCGCTGGTCACCGATCCGGTGAGATGGCGTACCCGACGCGCGGGCATTACGCGGGCAATGTTCGGGTCGGCAGCCAGAGCCGCCAGACTGGCCAGCGGAACCCAGGCAACAACTGCAGCGTTGCCCAGCGTGCGCGTGGATTTTGCACCGAGTCCTTGCAGGGCATGGCGAACGGAATCACTCGCGTTGCGCAAGGAACCCCGGTTTGCGCTGGTCTGGCGGTAGTAGATTTCCACCAGAACCTTGTCGCCACTGAACAGCCCGGCAGGCAATCCCGACTGCATTCTGGCGCCTTGCACATCGGGGCTTTGTCGCCAAGCCTGCGCTGCGACCTGCAGTTGTCCCTGGACTTTCGTCAACGCCCCGGACTTTGCCAGAACGATGGGGCGCTCGACAACCGCATCAGCGCCTGCATCGGCCGACGGGCCAATCATGGGAACCAGTTTTGCCGAACGATTCTGCGTCGGCGTTGCCGCGAACGCAGCCATGGCAAACACGAACGTGCCAGCCAACGTCACGACACCTTTCACGACATTCTTGCGCATGATCCCCAACCCCCATTTGAACCCGGACAAGCAGCACGAGCAACACACAATTCTGTTCTTCATGGGAATGAGGAACACGACACCGTGCTCGCACGCTGCGACGCGTCGAAAGTACTTCAGCCGCACAGCCGTTGCAAGTCAAATTTGCCAACGCGTTTTCGTTCAGGTTACAAAGACTTCCGTTGCATTTGCATGACCCGAAAAACCTCCCCCATTTGCCCGGGAAGGGTCAATTTCTTGATCTCCTGAGACAGTCGATATCGGGTCAATTCATCGGTTGCGGCAGCATGGCTCTGGGCGAAAACTTCGTCGAGGCCATGGGCGATCAGGAACTGCATCTGGGATGCCTCGTCGATGATCGGAAATCCAGCTGCGCCGGCGGCTTGCGCCAGCGCATCGAAATCGACCGAAGCGGTGATGTCCTGAAGACCGGGTAGCAAGAACGGATCTTCGTGGGCACGATGTTGATAATGGCAGCGCAAGGTTCCGGTGCTGCGCTGCGGGCTGAAATATTCGCCACGCGAATAGCCATAGTCGATGAACCAGGCACTGCCGTGTCGCAATGTCCGGGTTACTTCGCCCAGCCACGGCGCAAGCATTGGACGCACTTCGGAAAGGTACGGACGCGGCAACGTTGCGCTGTTACCGACTGCTTCCATCAGCGTTTTGCGCATCGCCGCATCGGCCGGCTGTTCGCGCCAGACGAACTCATTATCCGAGCTGATGCCGACGTTGCGCATGAACAAACCGTCATCGCGCAGTGCAAATGCGCGCACCGGCAAGGCATCGATGACTTCGTTGGCGATGAGCGTGCCGCTCCATGGCGATGCCGGAGGCGCATCCGGCCATTCGATGAATTTTTCCAGATGTGGACAATGCTGCAAGAGTGTGACGCGCTGACGATCGCGCAAATCGGCGCTGGATTCGAGCAGTCGATAGCACGCAGGCAAGGCATCGAGACGTTCGAGTTCCAGCAAGAGTTGCGCTGCAAGAATCCCGCTTCCGGGGCCCAGTTCGAGGACATCGCCCCGGGTCTCGCGCAACGTCGGCGCGATGGCTCGCGCGAGGCAACGCGCGAATACGAATCCCAGCTCTGGCGCAGTGACGAAATCGCCGGCCGCACCGAATTTCGTCGCACCGGCGCTGTAGTAGCCCAGGCCTGGCGCATAGAGCGCCAATTCCATGTATCGGGCAAAGTCGAGCGCGCCCCCGGCAGCGACGATTTCATCGCGAATCAGTGCGCAAAGACGCTCGGAATGCGCGCGCGCATCCGGCGCGGGTTCAGGCAATTCAATCGGCATTCTGGCATTCTGGCTGGAAATAGGCTGCAATCGTGCCATGAATATCGCCAAAGAACAGCGCCGGATCGCCTTGGTCACCGGTGCCGCCAAGCGAGTTGGCGCAACCATTGCGCGTGGCTTGCATTCGGCCGGCTACGATCTGGCCCTGCATTATCGAAATTCGCACCGCGAGATGGATGGGCTTGTCGCGGAGTTGGAAGCCGCGCGCGAATCCAGCACGCTGACAATTCAAGCCGAGCTTGGCGATATCGAACACCTGCCGGACATCATCACCCAATGCATCGAGCGCTTCGGCCGACTCGATGCGCTGGTCAACAACGCCTCGTCGTTTTTCCCGACGTCCATCGGCACCACCACACCGGCGCAATGGGACGAACTGTTCGCCAGCAATGCGCAGGCGCCATTCTTTCTGGCCCAGGCCGCAGCGCCGTATTTGAAAAGTTCACAAGGCGCCATTGTGAACATGGTGGATATTTACGCGGAACGTCCGCTGCCGAATCATGCCGTGTATTGCATGGCCAAGGCGGCGCTTGTGGGAATGACCAAGGCACTGGCATGTGATCTGGGTCCGCAGGTGCGCGTCAATGCCATTGCGCCCGGCGCCGTATTGTGGCCGGAATCCGGCAATGCCTATACCGATCAAAGCGATCTCGTCGCGCGCACA
>DASSXQ010000238.1:0-8781 GCA_035703725.1 Rudaea sp. | reverse complement strand
TGCGACGGCTGCGTCACGCGGCGGTAATGGCTTGCAGGGCATGCGCGACCGCGCGCTGGCGTTGAATGGCGTGATGCGTGTTGCCGGCAATCCGAAGGGGACGCGGCTGCGGGTGCTGTTGCGGCAGGCGTTGTGACACCGGGCGGATCGCTCCGCCCGGCAGTCTTGCCACTTACGCTGCCTTCGCGGCCTTGATCAAACCTTCCGCAGCCATCGCCGCCTGCACGGCGGGACGCGCGGCGACGCGCTTCTGGAATGTCTGCACATGCGGGAACGCGGACAGATCGAGCTTGACGAAATCCGCCCAACGCGTGACCGTGAACAGGTAGGCGTCGGCCACCGTGAAATGATCGCCAAGCAGATACGGTTGCTTGGCCAGGATCTTTTCGACAAGGCCGTAGCGCTTGTTCAGATACGCCTTGCGCTCTTCGCGCGTGGCTTCGGGCGTGGCGTCGCTGAACAACGGGCTGTAGCTCTTGTGGATTTCGCTGGTGATGTAGTTGAGCATCTCCTGCAGGCGCGCGCGCGCCAGCGTGCCATTCGCCGGGGCCAGCGCCGTATTGCCTTTCTGATCGGCCAGATACTGCACGATCGCCGGGCCTTCGGTCAGCACTTCGCCGTTGTCCAGCTCCAGCGCCGGCACCGAACCTTTCGGATTGATCTGCCAAAAATCGCGGTCGGAAGCGGTGCGCTTGGTCTTGGTGTCGACCTTCTCGTACTTCAGTTCCTGGCCGAGTTCATGCGCGACGATATGCGGAGACAGCGAGCAGGCGCCGGGGGAATAATAGAGTTTCATGAGTGCCTTCCTTTGGGTTGGGGATGGGAAAACGTCGTGAACCCGACGTTTCTGGTATCCTAGTACAATCAAGTTACCAATTGATACCACGTAATCGTGGAACACCGCTAAAATGCGGTTACCCGCGAGATACTCGCAAACCGCCGGATTACCTCCGACGACAGGAAACGATATGGGGTTGCCACTGCGCAAAAGCAAGGTCGCTGCGCCACCGGAATGTCCACTCACCGGCTGCATGGCCCTGCTGCGCGGCGCCTGGGCGCCGAACGTGCTCTGGTGGCTGCGCGGCGGCGCGCGCCGCTTCGGCGAACTGCGCAACGACATTCCGCGCATCTCCGCGCGCGTGCTGTCCGCGCGACTGCGTGAGCTCGAATCGCGCGGCATGATCGTGCGCCGCCTGCTCGACACCTCGCCGCCCTCGGCCGAATACGAACTCACCGAGTTGGGTCAGGAACTGCTGCCGGCACTCGACGCCATCGTCAAGGTCGGCTTGAAACTGCGCCATGAGCCGCCCGCGCGGCGGCGGATGGCCGCATGAAGCGTGGGCACGTTTCGCCCGCGATCGAAGTTCACGCGACGCGTGAACGGCCGCTCGGCATGCCACCGGCACGTTTTCTGCGCGACTACTGGCAGAAACATCCGCTGTTGATTCGCGGCGGATTCCCGACTTTCGGCAAGGCGATCGCAGCGGAAGACCTGGCCGGACTCGCCTGCGAGGAAGCAGCGCTGTCACGCATCGTGCTGCGTGATGCCAAGCGTGATGGCTGGACGCTACGCAATGGTCCGTTTGCCGAAGCGGACTTTGCGACGTTGCCGGCAACGCATTGGACCCTGCTCGTGCAGGATGTCGACAAGTGGGACCTGGATGTTGCCAAGCTGCTGGCGCATTTCGATTTCCTGCCAAGCTGGCGCATCGACGATGTGATGGTCAGCTACGCCACCGACGGTGGCGGGGTTGGCGCGCATGTGGATCAGTACGACGTGTTCCTGATCCAGGGTCGCGGGCAGCGTCAATGGCGCATCGACGCAGGCAGCTCGATGCAAGTCCAGGGCAAGAACGCGCGTATCCGTGCGCAGAATTCTCGAGTTGCGCCGAGTGAATTTCGTGATGACACCGAGCTGAAATTGCTGCGCCACTTCACGCCAACGCACGAATGGCTGCTTGAACCCGGCGACGCCTTGTATCTGCCGCCGGGAATCGCGCACGACGGGATCGCAGTCGGCGAGTGCATGACGTTTTCCGTCGGCATGCGCGCGCCATCGCAGGCCGAATTGCTGCTGGATTTCGCCGAATCGCTGAGCGAGTCACTCGGTGACGGGCAACGTTTCGTCGATCCGGACCTTGCTCCTCCACGCAACAGCGGCGAGATCGATGCGCACGCACTGGCACGTGTACGCGCCGCGATGCCGCATTTTACCAATGTGGACTCCTCCACATTGCTGCAATGGTTTGGTCGCTTCATCACTCGATATCGCGCCGCGCATGACGCAGCACCACGATCAAAACCGATGGCTGTGACGCAACTTGAGGCGAGATTGCCCGGCACATCCTTGCTGCGCAATCCGTGGAGCCGAACAGCGTGGGCACGCGACGGGCGTGCCACGTCGTTGTTCGTCTCCGGCCAACGCTACCCCTGTCCGCTGGCGCTTGCGCGCCTGCTTGCTGGTGCACCCGAGGTTCGCGGCGACGAGGTGTTGCGTTGCGCCGGCAAGACCGGGCTGAACGTCGTTGCCGAACTCGTCAACGCGGGACATTGGCAACTGGTCCGTTCGCGAGCAAGGTAGCAGGCTTGCATTCAAGCGGTGGCAATTCGCGCCTACCCCACAGCAACAATGAAGCAAACAACGCTACAATTCCGGCATCGCACGGCTCATTGCAATCCATGATCCCCACCGAATTCACCATTGAAATCGCAGACTGGAACAATTCGTCCGATCGCGATGCCTGCCGAAGCGTGCGCGAACGGGTTTTTGTCGATGAGCAGCGCGTGCCTCGCGAGGACGAAGAAGACGAGTTCGACGCCGGTGCGCGCCACGTCCTTGCGCGCGACATGGCTGGCAATCCGATCGGCACTGGCCGCATCACGCTTGCGCACATGATCGGGCGCATGGCCGTGCTCAAGGATTGGCGTGGGCGGCGGGTCGGCACGGCAATGCTCAACACCTTGATCGAGCAAGCACGTGCGTTGGCCTACACCGATGTACAAATGCATGCACAGACGCACGCCGTGCCGTTCTACGAACGCTTTGGTTTTGTGCGCGAAGGCGATGAATTCGAGGAATGTGCAATCCGACATTTTCTCATGCGCATGCCCGTGGCATCGTTGCAGCCTCCACCTCGTGCAGCGCTGTCGCCGCGTCCGCACGTACGCCGCGTTACCGTCGAATCGCGCCAACAGGCTTTAGCCGAAACGCTGTTGCTGATCGAGCCGGCCCGACGCGAACTTTGCATTTACACACGTTCGCTGGATCCTGATTTGCTTGACACCGAAGAGGTGTTGGAAAAACTCAAACACCTCGCCATTTCCGGGCGCGGCGCACGCATTCGCGTGATCGTGCAAGACCCGCGCGGACCAGCCCAAAGCGGCCATCGATTGATCGCATTGGCGCAGCGCCTGACCAGTGCATTCGAATTGCGGACACCCGTGCAGGAAGAGGATCAGCAATACCCGTCGGCATTTCTGCTCAACGACACCAGTGGTTATTACTTGCGCGTACTCGGTAATCGGTTTGACGGCGAAGCAGTCAATTACGCACCGGGAAAGCATGCGCAGTTGCGGGAATACTTCAATCAGGTCTGGGAACGCTGCGAGGTCAGCGACGAATTGCGCCAACTGGCACTGTAACGCTCCTAGTCGAAGCCGTCGCCAAACAGGCGGTCGCCAATCCGGATGACAGTCCCGGCGTAGGCATTGGCCGTGGTGACATACACGTTGAGCATACGGTCAACCGCTACCCGATTGGGCGTCATCGAAAAGTTGCTCGCTACCACGCTTGGCGGCGAGTAATTGCCGTTGCCATCGTTGACAAAGCGCACGATGCGCAAACCATCGTGATCGGCGACGTATATGTTGCCGTAGCGATCCAGATTCACGCCGTAGGCCGTGCCTGATCCCATATCAAGCGTGGCATCGGGTGTCGAGGGATAAGCGCCTGCCGAAATGTGGAAGATCTGGATTTTGTGGGCAAACGTGTCAGCCACAAATACCGTGCCCAACCCATCCACGGCCACGTCGTAATCGAATCTGGCGGAACTGGACGGAAGGATATCCACGTTCTGGACATAGCCGGAGCCCGACGGAGAAAACCAGCGCACTGCCGTATGCGTCGGATCGGCCACGAACACATCGCCGGTCGCGCCCACTGCCACGCCGTAGGGCGTGCTGACCACACTCTGGCCCAGCAATGTTGGTGCGGCAAAGCCGCCTGCAGTCTGGCGGGCAAATACCGCCACAGCCGTTGCCTCGCTCACGAACATGTTGCCGGTTGAATCAAGCGCAAGACCTACGGGCTGGGAGATGATGTGGTCATCGGCAACCACACCGGCATCGGCATAAGTGTCGCCGAAAGGCGCATAAATACGCACGGTGGCAAAGCTTTTATCGGCCACATGGATGTTTCCACCGGCGTCCACGGCTATGCCCCATGGATAGCGCACGGTACTGCTGCTGTCGTCAATCGTGGTGCGAATATCCGGCGTCTGCAATTGCCCGGCTTGCGCTGTCGATATCGCCGTACCCGCCATCAGAACCATCAAGATGAAGTGCTTCATGATCCATCCTCCATAGTGCATCTATTTAAACGCAAAACGGCGACGACTCCTGTCACGGCCGGAGAATGCGGGAATTACCCTGTCGCAGTGCAGCACGAACTGCGTATAATTAAGTGTCTTGTGCGATGCTGGCTGATCGCGTGAATCAAGAAGCGGGCAACCTTGGCCGCACCTTTCAATTTGCTCAATTATCAACCCGGCGTATCGCGCGTGAATCTCCTTCAGCAATTTGCCGCATCCTCCCAGCTCTCCGGCACCAATGCCGGATTCATCGAGTCGCTGTACGAAAGTTACCTGCGCGATCCGGCGGCGGTATCTGCCCAATGGCAGCAATATTTCGCCACCATTCGCGGCAGCCTGGGGGGTGACGTCCCGCATGCCGATGCCATTGCGCGTATTACCCAGGCGCAACGCCTGAATGGCCACTCCCGTGCCGCCGCCGCTGCTCCGGTGAGCGAAGTGCAGGCACAGAAGCAGGCGGCCGTGCTCAAACTGGTCACCGCCTACCGATCGCGCGGTCACCTTGCGGCGGATCTGGATCCTCTGGGGATGGCGCAGAAGCTACCTGCGCCGGACTTGCAACCCGAATTCCACGGAT
Source organism: Rudaea sp. (assembly GCA_035703725.1). Taxonomy (GTDB): domain Bacteria; phylum Pseudomonadota; class Gammaproteobacteria; order Xanthomonadales; family Rhodanobacteraceae; genus Rudaea. Next base: position 3,615 of record DASSXQ010000238.1, on the reverse strand, counting down.
TGAGTTCCGCAGATCTGGACACGGAATTTTCCACGGGTTCCCTGGCTGGTCCCAAGCGGCTCAAACTGCGTGACCTGATCACCTTGCTCAAGGCGACTTACGCCAGCACGATTGGCGCCGAGTTCATGCACATCAGCCACGCGGATCAACGCCGCTGGATGCATGAGCGCCTTGAAGCAGCCGGGGGCAATTTCGGCCTGGGCACCGAAGAGCGCAAACACACGCTGGAGTTGTTGACCCAGGCGGAAGGCATAGAACGCTATCTGCATACCAAATACGTTGGCCAGAAGCGCTTTTCCCTGGAGGGCGGCGACAGTTTGATTCCGCTGCTGGATGAATTGGTGCGCCGTGGTGGCGAGGATGGCGTACGCGACATGGTCATCGGCATGGCGCACCGTGGTCGCTTGAATGTACTCGTGAACACGCTGGGCAAGTCTCCGCAAAAGCTTTTCGCCGAATTTGAAGGCAAATACGACCACCCCGACGATCCGGCGCATTCCGGCGACGTGAAATACCACATGGGTTTTTCCGCCGACGTCAAAACCGCCGGACACACCGTGCATTTGGCGCTGGCATTCAATCCTTCGCATTTGGAGATCGTCAATTCCGTCGTCGTCGGCTCGGTACGCGCGCGCCAGACCCGACGCAGAGACACGGCACGCGAACAAGTGCTGCCGGTATTGATGCATGGAGATGCCGCGCTCGCCGGTCAAGGCGTGAACATGGAACTGCTGAACATGTCGCAGGCGCGCGGCTTTGGCGTTGGCGGTTCAATCCACATCGTCATCAACAACCAGATTGGATTTACCACATCCAATCCGACCGACGCCCGTTCCACGTTGTATTGCACCGACGTGGCCAAGATGGTGAACGCGCCCGTGCTGCATGTGAATGGCGACGACCCGGAAGCAGTCGTTTTCTGCACGCGTCTGGCATTCGACTTCCGCAAGCAGTTCAAGCGCGACGTGGTCATTGACCTGGTCTGCTATCGCCGCCACGGCCACAACGAGGCCGACGAGCCGGCGGCTACGCAACCATTGATGTATCACATCATCCGCGAACGCCCGACCGCGCGCGCACTGTATGCGCAACGATTGATCGCCGATGGCGTGATTGGCGACACGGATGCGCAGACGCTGGTGGATGCGTATCGTGCAAAACTCGATGCCGGCCAATCGATTGCGCAGATCGATAGCGGGTTCAAGGATGCGTTTGCGGTGGATTGGTCAAAGTACCTTCACGGCACGCTTGACGAGCCGGTAAACACGGGTGTGCCGAAAGACAAACTGGCCGAGTTGAATCGCAAGATTCTGGCCATGCCGGCCGATTTCATATTGCATCCGCGTGTCGCCAAGATTTACGCGGACCGCGAAGCCATGGCCAGTGGCGGACATCCGCTGGATTGGGGTTTTGCGGAAAACCTCGCCTACGCCACGATTGTCGACCAGGGCTATGACATGCGTCTGGTTGGGCAGGATTCCGGACGCGGCACGTTCTTCCATCGCCACGCCGAAGTCCACGACCAGAAGACCGGCAAGACCTACGTTCCCTTGACTTCGATCAACCCCAAGACCGATGTCGAGGTGATTGACTCACTGCTGTCCGAAGAAGCCGTAATGGCATTCGAGTACGGCTTTGCCACCGCCGATCCCAATGCCCTGACCATCTGGGAAGCGCAGTTTGGCGATTTCGCCAATGGCGCACAGGTAGTGATCGATCAATTCATCGCCGCGGGTGAAGCCAAGTGGGATCGCATGTGCGGACTCTCGTTGTTCCTGCCGCATGGTTATGAAGGTCAGGGACCGGAACACTCTTCGGCGCGCCTTGAGCGCTATCTGCAGCTGTGCGCGCTGCACAACATGCAGGTGTGCGTGCCAACGACGCCGGCACAGATGTTTCATCTGATGCGCCGACAGATGTTGCGCAACATTCGCAAACCGCTGATCGTGCTGACACCCAAATCGTTGCTGCGACACAAACTTGCAGTTTCTTCACTCGACGATCTGGCCACTGGTGCGTTTCACCTCGTCATTCCGGACCATACCTCCAAGGCGAGCCAGAAAGTGCGCCGGGTCATCCTGTGTTCGGGCAAGGTCTACTACGATCTGATCGAAGATGCGGCGAAACGACAAATCAGCGACGTCGCGATCATTCGCGTGGAGCAGTTGTATCCTTTCCCGCGCGTGGAAGTCTGCGCAGAGCTGGCAAAATATCCTTCCGCAAAGCAAGTTGTGTGGTGTCAGGAAGAACCCATGAACCAGGGCGCCTGGTATCAGATTCAGCATCACCTTCTTGCGTGTGTCGAACAAGATCAGAGCCTGCATTACGCGGGTCGCGTGCGCTCTCCTTCACCGGCGACAGGGCATCTGAACACGCACCTCGTCGAACAAGCAGCACTGGTGGAGCAGGCGTTGGTGAAGCCATTCAGCAGCAACAACTCTGCAGATTGACGTCTGCATCCAACTACACAGGAATATCTTCATGGCACTCGAAGTCAAAGTCCCCGTCCTGCCAGAGTCGGTTTCCGACGCCACCATCGCCAGTTGGCACAAGAAGCCAGGCGACGCCGTCAAGCGTGACGAGAACCTGGTCGATCTGGAAACCGACAAGGTGGTTCTCGAGGTGCCGGCGCCTGCCGATGGCGTACTCAAGGAAATCAAGCAGCAAACCGGTGCAACGGTCACCAGTCAACAACTGCTTGCAATCATTGAAGAGGGTGCCAGCGCCGCTGCCGCGGCTCCTGCCTCCGCGCCGGCAAAGACCGAGACAACGAAAGCCGCTCCCGCGCCGGCACCGGCGCCCACCGCGAGCCCCGCGTCCCGGGCACCGAGTCCGGCAACCAACGATTTGTCGCCTGCCGCACAACGGGTCGCCAGCGAAAACCGGATCGATCCGGAACAAGTTGCAGGCACTGGCCGCGGCGGGCAGGTAACCAAGGAAGACCTGGTCAACTTCATGCGCAGTGGCGGTACCACATCGACGGGTACGCGGACCGCTGCCAAAGCCATTCCCGATTCCCAATTCGCGATTCCCGGCTCAGCACGCCCAGAAGAGCGCGTGCCCATGACCCGCATGCGCGCCAAGATCGCCGAGCGCCTGATGCAATCGAAAAATTCCATTGCCATGCTGACCTCGTTCAACGAAGTCAATCTCGGCAAGGTCGTGGTCATGCGCAAGGAACTGGGCGAACAGTTTGAAAAAGCCAATGGCATCAAGCTCGGTTACATGAGCTTCTTCGTCAAAGCTGCGTGCGAGGCACTCAAACGCTACCCGGTAGTCAATGCCTCGGTCGATGGCAACGATGTCATCTATCACGGCTATCAGGATATTTCTGTCGCGGTTTCCACCGACCGTGGTTTGGTCACACCGGTGCTGCGCGACGCACAAAACATGAGCTTCGCAGAAATCGAGAAAGCCATTGCAAACTATGCGAAGGCGGCGCGCGAAGGTGGCTTGAAGCTTGAAGACTTGCAAGGCGGTACTTTCACCATTACCAATGGCGGCACATTCGGATCGCTGTTTTCCACGCCAATCGTCAACCCGCCGCAAAGTGCGATTCTCGGCATGCACACGATCAAGGAACGCGCGATGGTCGAGAATGGCCAGGTTGTGGCG
>DASSXQ010000237.1:0-5120 GCA_035703725.1 Rudaea sp. | reverse complement strand
TTCTTCCGCTCATCGATGGACGCTGCTCGATCGTGTGGTCGCTGCCGGAAGCGCAAGCCGGGCGCATTCTCGCGTTGGACGATGGGCAATTTTGCGCTGCTCTGGGCGCGGCATTCGATTTTCGCCTCGGCACGATCACGGCAACCACCGCGCGCGCGGCATTTCCGCTACGCATGCGTCGTGCTGATCGTTACCTTGCTCCGCGCTTTGCCTTGCTTGGCGATGCCGCGCACGTGGTTCACCCATTGGCCGGACAGGGGGTCAATCTGGGTTTGCGCGATGTGCACGAACTTGCTGCCGCACTGTCGCATGCGCGCGATGAAAAAAGGAATTTCGCCGCCGCAACGGTCTTGCGCAAATACGAACGGCGTCGGCGCAGTGATAACACTTTGTCGGGGCATGCGTTCGATGCCATTCAACGCGTTTTCGCCAGCGACATCATGCCGGTTGCCGCACTGCGCGGTGTGGCTTTGAAGCTCGCCGAACGCGTCGCTCCGATCAAACGCTTGCTTGCCGATCACGCGGCGGGGCGTTGAACGCCGTCACCGCCAGCTCTCACCGGCAAGGCTGCGGTTTTGAATCGAGACCGTGCCGCCATCACCGCAGGCCAACCCTCGATCGTGATCTCGGCTATGATCCCGTCTGACTACCTCCGGAGATTCATGTCATGTGGTTGATCAACCTGATTCTTTTGATTTTGCTTGGACTGCTGGGAATTTCGCCGTGGCTCAAGGCTCGGCAGGCCGGATTGCGCGATGTTTTGACCAAGCTCGAATCGGTTGAAGGCTGGATCGGGATTGCCGGTCTGATCTGGGGCATCGTAATGCTGCTGCGCTGGTTGTCGGTGGCTTCCACCATTTTCCGCTATGCGCCTGGAATCGGTTTGATTGGACTGGCGACCATCGTGATCATTCTGGCCCTGTCGCTGATCCTTGCCTTGCCGCAATTGCGCAGTTTGTTCGGCAGCAATGATTTCACCAACAAGCTCGGCGGATTTACCGCAAAACTGGAACCTTTCCGGTTGGGTCTGGGTTTTGCCTGCCTGTTGCTCGCGCTGTATACGGTATTCATGTTGGCGCGGTTTCGGTTTTGACGCGAGGTGGGAGAAACGCTCCTACTTTTCGATCTTGTAATTGATCCCGGCACGACTCGACAGCGTGCCGTTGAGAATTTCGATATTGAACATGCGGCTCAGACGATAGCGTAACGTGACGACTTCGCCTGGCGTAAACAGGCCGACGCCGTAGCTCAAGTACAAGCGTGGAGAAAGGTACTTGCCGATGGTCAGCGCGGCGCCACCGACGGCGCTGTTGTCGGCGACGCCGACGTCGTCGAAGCCCAGACGCGAGCCGATGCTTTTTGCAAGCAGGTCACCACCTGCCGTGCCCAGCGCGCGCGCAGCGCTGCCGACGGCGTCACCTTCGCCGCTTTTGAGTTGGCCCAGCGGTTTGCCGGCAACCAGGTAGGAAAGCGCGTCGGATTGCTCCATGACCGGATCGGAAAACACGGTCAAAATCGGGCGCTGCGCCGTACCACGCACCTGCAAACCCACGGTGACGCTGGAATCGGTAAATCCGCTGCGCGTGGCGCGGATATCCAGACCGGGATTGTCGACGGGTGTGCCGGCAAAAAGCAGGCGTCCCTGATTGATCTTGAGATCCTGGCCGTAGGCTTTGTAGGTACCGTTGACAACGACTTGCCCGCGTCCTGTCGTTGCCTGACCCGGGCGCTCGCGTACGGCAATTTGTCCGCCGAGATAGCCATTCAAGCCAAACCCGACGAGATGGACTTCCTGGCCCTGGCGCAGATCCATGTCCAGCTTTTCCCCGGCGCCAAGTTTTACCGTGATATCGGCATCGACCAGCAGTTTGCCTTGTTCCGGTGCCGTTTTTGCGTCGGTAATGACGACGTCAGGTGAGGTTGCCGCAGAGCCGCCGCCCGGAAGCTTGCTCAAGTCAACATCGGCTTTGGGAATGGTCACGCCGCCACGCAAGGTGTATTGGCCGTCTTTGCGCGTGAGCGTCAGATCCGGCGAAATGTGTACCTTGGCTCCGGGAATATCGGAGGCGACGAAATTTTCGCCCCGGATACGCAGTGCCAGCGGCGCATTGGCGTTGGCACCGACATCCCCGGTGATGGTGACCGTTCCGCTACCTGACCCAATCGTTCCATCCACCACGAAAATCTGCCCGTCATTGGAACGCAATTGAACGTGACCGTCGTGCAATTTGAGTCCGGCAGCAGGCACTTCTGTGCCGAAGTCGGCCAATGCGACATCGCCGGAAATGTCTGGGGTCCGGGTCGTGCCCGACAGCTTCAGCGAAGCCGACAGGGTGCCTTTGGTCGATGCGGTTTGGCCGCTGAGCAAATCCACGATTCCGAGGTTTTCCAGATGCGCGGTGATTTCCCCGGAAAGCGGCCTGCCGGTATCGGCGGCGGCGCCAAACATGACATGACCATCCAGATGGCCGCGATCGTTGAGCTTGCTGCGAATCACGATCGAGCTTTGATTCGCCCCCAGTGTTGCATCCAGTTGGAGCGCCGAATAGGCGATCAATGGTTTGTGCGCATCATCCGGATAGGCGATCGAGCCGCTGGCTGAATCAATCCTCGCGTGTCCATCCAGTGCACCGTTTGCTGCGCGAGTAAATGAACCATTGCCGTCGATGATGCCATCGAGTTTGGTTGGCGAGTCCGGGCTGAGCAGATTGGAAATGGCAGCCAACGGCAATTGGCTGATGCTGAATTTGCCGCGCGCGCTGCCGCCACTTTGCGCAGCCGACACGCACAGTCGCGACGGGCTTGCCGACAGGCACAAATCACCCATGTCGAAATCACCGTTGGCGTAGGTGATGGCGACCGGCTCGTGCAGCGTCCACTCCGGTTGCTTGCCGGGGGCCAGGTCAAGTTGGGTCAGCGTTGCCGCGAGGTTTTGCTTGCCGCTTTTGTCGCGTGTCGCCGATCCATTCATGGCGGCGTCAATCGCGAGCTTCGAGCCGCGAGCCGTCAGTTTCACAGCCAAGGCGGATTGCTTGCCATGCGCATCGAGGTTGACCGTATCGAACAGGTAATCCGCGACACTGAGTTGCTCTGCCGTCAACGACAACCGACCCGTCGGCGCGCGCAAATCGTCGGCGGTGATCGTCAACGCAATGGAATCTGCGCGCGCATCGTGCAAAACAATATTTTTGCCGTTGATCTTGCCGGTGGCGTCCAGTTGCGGCCAATTGCCTTTCACGGCGATGCTGCCGCGCAGGGCGCCTTGGGCTTGCGCCAGCCAGTCGCCAAGACTTGCGATGGCAAGATCGATCTTCAGGTCGGTGCGCGCGAGGCTGGTGCCCGTCAACGCAATGGAGCTCTTGCCCAGGCCAATATCCAATTGGCCATCGATGTTCAGCGGTGGTGCAAACGCCAAATCCGCGCTGCCGTGTACGGCGCGATGGCGCAGGGCGCCGCCGGCGTGATCGAGTAAAAGTTTCCCGTGCGCGCCATCTTTTTCCATTGTTCCATTTGTGGATAAAGTGAAATCCAGAGCGCCCGGCCAATCCTTGACGAATGCGCCAGGGTTCAGCTTTTTCGCGGTTGCATCAAATGCCCAGCCAAGCCGCGGCTGCAGAACGATGCTGCCGCTAGCCGTCATGCCGCCATCGGGCTGTTTCAAGTCGAGCTGTTGCAACACGATTTTCTGCGGCGTGCCGTCGAGTTTCAGCGCGATCCGCGCGGGATTTCCGTGCGGGCCGATACTGAATTCGCCTTGTGCCGAGAATTGCTCGGCACTGCCTTGCGCTTGCACGGCTCCCTGGCTTTCCAGGGTTTGATCGAACAGGTCAGCCGGAAGCTCGACATCCTTCCAGGTCGCGTCGAATTGCCCTCGCAAGGGATGCGTGTCAAGTTGCAGCGCGCCTTGCGCGCTTAACGTGCCGGCGCCGGTTCCGCGCAATGTCAGGGCTTTCAACGTGAGTGTGTTTGCCGAATATCCAAGCTCAAACGGATCCAGCACGACGCGATGTTCGTTGACGTCAACGCTTGCGCCGAACCCGCCGTGCTGGCGATCGCCGCTACCTTGCAGGTGCAGCGCGAGTGATTTCACCTTGGCGCTGTCGACGCCGATGCCGGATGGATCAAATTTCGGTATGTCCAGATTCAGGGTCCACGGCAGTGTTTTGGCTGTCGCAATGATGGTGGCCTTTGCCGTGGCGCCGGTGGGTTTGTCCAGCGCGAGTGTGATCGTGGTCGATTTTCCGTTGCCAACGAGCAGCAACGTTCCGGCCGCGCGCTGATCTGCGATGCGCCAGTCGAAGTTGGCTTGTGCCTTGCCGCGGTAATCCCGATAGGACTCCAGCGACCCGCTCAAATCAATGTGACCGTCGGGGCTGCGCAGGGCCAATTGCCGGATCGCCAGCGCGGATTTTGTCCAGCTGGCGGCAAGGTCCAGACTGTTGGCGACGAATACCGGTTTTCCGTCTTGAGCGACAGCAATATCCGCGACATGGGCGCGATCGATGGTCAATGTCAATGGCGGGGTCAATAGCGATTGCACGGATGGCGAAGGGTGCGATACCGGCGGTGTCGCAAGCGTATGCATGCGCACGTCAACGCCGTCGATTTCGAGATTGCGCACGTGCAGCGAACGCGAAATCAAGCCGTAAAGCGAATACTCGAGCTTCAGGTTTTGGATGCGGATTTCAATTCCGGATTCGGGGTCGAGGTAGCGCACGTCGTGAAGTTGCAGCGGGCTGCTCAACTTGCCTTGCAATTGTGCGACGCTGAGCTTGCTGTCCAGTGCCGCTTCGGCGCGCGCGAGCGCGAAGCGTGCGCCGGATTCCGAACCCAACAGCCACCACGCAAACACGCCAATCAAAGCCAGCACGATCACGATCGCAATGACGATGCGCTTGGTCCAGGTACGCATGCGCGGGCTCACAGGTCTGGTCCCAGGCTCAGGTGAAGCTGAACGCCATTGCGTCCATCCGGATCATTGACCGGGACACCCAGATCAAGCCGAACCATGCCTACCGGCGAACGCCAGCGCAATCCGACGCCGGCACCAATGTGCGTGTCGAAATTGCCGAATCCGGTAAACGCATCGCCGGCATCCACGAATGTGGCCATGCCCCAAT
>DASSXQ010000067.1:0-13942 GCA_035703725.1 Rudaea sp. | reverse complement strand
AGTAGCCGACGCGCGTGGAAATCACGCCGGGTTGCTTGCGGATCAAATCCTGCATGCCCCAGAAGCAGCCGCCGGCAAGCAGGGCGCGTTGTGTTGATGTGGTCATGTACCGGGTTCCCATTTGTGGAAAAGTGCGGCCATGAGCGGCCGCTGTTTGATCTTCGCGATCATGGATGAGCGCAAAAATACTTCAAATAATCGCCGTAGCCTTCGCTCTCCAGGGCATCGAGCGGTACAAAACGCAGCGATGCCGAATTGATGCAATAGCGCAGGCCGCCGGCTTCGCGCGGGCCGTCATTGAACACGTGTCCCAGGTGACTGTCGCCGTGTCGGGACCGCACTTCGGTGCGGATCATGCCATGTGTTGCGTCGCTTTTCTCGATCACGTGATCCGGTTCGACCGGCTTGCTGAAACTTGGCCAGCCGCAGCCGCTTTCGAACTTGTCGAGCGAGGTGAACAGCGGTTCGCCTGAAACAATGTCTACATACAATCCCGGCAGCATGTTGGCGTTGTACAGATTCTCGAACGGCCGTTCCGTGCCTGCTTGCTGAGTCACGCGGCGTTGTTCCGGAGTCAGCCGCGCGATGGCTTCCGGTGTCCTGGTGTAGTTTGGCAAGAGAGTCTCCGTGAGTGGTGTGGTGCGTGCGAAGCGATGGTCGTGAAACAAATGGGGGCAGCTTTGCTCAAGACCAAGCCGCAAAGCACGAAAATCCAGATTGCCTGCATGGGAATTTCGATGAAACATGCGCGTTGCGTCCCCGACGGCCATGCAAAGACGGCCGCGGCGTTGCGCGGCTTCTTTGGCGATGCGGAGCCGGTGCCATGCGGCATTCTCCAACATGACACGTGTCAAAACAGGTTTCGGCCGAAACACCGGAGTCGAAAGGTCCGCGGACTGAAACTTTTCGATTTCGCCCGCTGGCGCGGGCTGCGCCGGGAAAGAATGCAGCTTCTTGTGTCTCGGCTGGATTAGTCACGTTCCCGGATGATAAACCCGCTCGGTGTGGTGCTTGAGTTGCTCCGGCCAGAAGTACACTTCGCGCAGGTTGCCGGTGGTGTAGCGCTCGGCTTCGTCGTTGAAGTGGGGCGAATTCGGATGGCCGCTTTCCCCGCCGGCGGTGATGGCGCGGGCGCTGACTTTCGGGCCGAACTCGACTGCGGCGACAAAGCTGTTTCCGCTGGTGCCGTAATAGCGTTTCGTTCCCGGCCAGCGGTGCGCGCCGAACGACGCCAGCGAACCCCAACGTGAGGAAACAAACGGTACCGGGATGCTCGGTTTGTTGTCGTCGAAACTCGGCTCGATGTTGTCGTTGATGCGCTGGAAGCGGTTGACCTGGCCCCAGGCGGTACCCCAACTGCCGAAGTCGTTTTGCAAGCGGTCTGCGGCTTCGGACAGGGCTTTCAGGCGAACGGCGCTACCAGCTCTTTCGGCCATGTAGTCGTACATGCGTGCGACCTGCGCCTGTGGATCAAGGTCGCTGGCGGCTGCGGCAGCGCCGACTTCGTCCCATAAATTGTCACCCCAGAACACGGCAAGCGATGTCGGCATGGAGGCGATGCCCCAGCGGTAATTCCAGCCGCGCAGCAAGGCGATGGGGCCGCGCAGTTTCTGGCGCAACGGGTCGCTTGCGGGCAATGCGGCGTAGTCGGCCATCAGGATCGGGAGCAACCGCGCGAAGGCGGGCAGCCATGAGTCGAAGCCGTCGCTGATCAGCTTGGGCAGGGTGAAATCTTTTGCGCCGGTGAGCAGGCGCGTGGCGTGAATGCCGCGTGGATTTTCGCCGAAAGTGTCCATGTAGCGTGGGTAATCCGCGCGCTTCGGACTGAATTTGCCGGCCGCGGAGTAGGGCCAGTCGTTGGTGTTGAATACCCAGCCGTTCGGTGGATTCATCACGTTTGGCAATTGGTCCAGCGGCGTCAAGCCGTGCCAATCGGTTGCCGGATTGCTGCCGTCGACGGGTTTCGTGTAGTCAAAGCGGTCGTCGCGTTTCGGCACGAATTGCGGGTGCAGATAGGCGATTTCGCCTTTGTCGTCGGCGAAGATCGTGTTGTTGGACGAGTTGGCTTTCAACTCGGCGATTTTCATGTAGCTGGCCAAATCGTTGGCCGTAGTGCGCAACCAGCTTTGTTCCAGCGCCGGAATCGGCTTGTTCATCAGGTCCATGGCAATCCACTTGCCGTCAACTTTGCGCACGATCGGGCCGTGATGGGTGAAATACGCGGTAAACGTGAGCGCAGCCATGCTGCCGGTGCGGGTTTTGTATTTCACGACAATCTTGCGCGTCTTGATCGGGCGCAGTTGCTTGCCATGGCGATAAAACAGTTTGCCGCCCTTGTGCAGGATTGTTTCGGCGAACTCGTCCACGACATCCGCGCCGGTGGAGGTATGCATCCAGCCAATGTGCTTGTTGAATCCCTGATAGACGAAGAATTGGCCCCAGGTCACTGCGCCGTAAGCATCGAGTCCGGCGTCACTGGACATCTGCAACTCGGAGCGGAAATAGAACGAGGTGTGCGGATTGATCCACAACAGCGCGTGGCCGTTGACGGTCAGTTTCGGTGCAATGGCGATTCCGTTGGAGCCGGTCGGTTCGACCCAACCTGGATGCATCTGCGCCATCGACAGCGGCACGCTTTCATTGCCGTAAAAGGCAGCGAGTTGTTGCAGATTGATCCGTTCAATATCGCCGCCGATGCTGCCTTCGCTGAAGCTCAACGCCATCCATGGCTCGAAATGCGTGATCACTTTCGGATGCACATCCGGATGCGTGATCAAGTAGTAGTTGAGACCATCGGCCCAGGCATTCATCAGCGATTTCAACCACGTGGGACTTTTGGCATAGAGCCCCTTCAACTCGACCGGATCGATATAGAGTTTTTGTCGCAAGTCCACCCAGACCGCAGACTTGCCATCGGCCTCGGCGGTGCGTCCCAGCGCCGTCATGTAATTGCTCTCGACGCGATTGAAATCGTCTTCGGCTTGCGCGTAGACCATGCCGAAGACGGCGTCTGCATCGGTTTTTCCATGCACATGCGCAATGCCCCAGTCGTCGCGGGTGATGGTTACCGCGTGCGCCTCGGCTTGCAGGCGTGTTGCAATTGGCGCTCGCGCCTGGGCTGTGGCTGCGACGCCGGGCAAAAGACAGGCTGTCGCCACAAAGAAAAATGTCGCCAAACCGTACCGCTTGGCGCCGGACAACGATTCGATGAATTCTTGCGAAATGAAGACAGGCATCGTCGATCCTTTGGTGGCTGGTTGTCATGGTACAACCGGATTCGCGGCAATCATTGGCACGTTGCAACATGCGCGAGTGACGCCCGTGTCGGCTCCCGTTGATTGTGCCGGTTGCGCCCTCATTTACCCAAATGGACGTCCTATTTTTGGTGAGCCATGACCCATTCCAATAATCCAGTTGAAAACCCAACCACCCGCGTCAGGATTGATTTTGTCTCTGACATTTCCTGCCCGTGGTGCGTGATCGGACTGAAGTCGCTGGAACACGCGTTGGACAACCTGGATGGGCAGGTGCAAGCCGATATCCACTTCCAGCCGTTCGAGTTGAATCCGCAGATGCCGGCGCAGGGGCAGGATAGCGCCGAACATATTCGCGAGAAATACGGTTCGACGCCGGAGCAGATCGCTGCCAATCGGGAAAACATCCGTGCACGCGGCGAGGCCCTGGGATTCGTTTTCGACATGGCCAAACGCAGTCGCGTATACAACACGTTCGACGCGCATCGCTTGCTGCACTGGGCTGGGTTGGAAGGCCGACAGGCACAACTCAAGCATGCCTTGTTCGGCGCGTATTTCACCGATGGCGAAGACATTGGCTCACACGAAGTTCTGATTCGGCTCGCCGGCAAGGTGGGATTGTCGATGTTGCGTGCGCGCGAGATTTTATCGTCGGATTCGTATGCGGCCGATGTACGCAAGCAGGAACGCTTCTATCAAGGCAACGGCATCCATGCGGTGCCGGCGGTGATCCTGAACGAGCGGCATCTGATTTCCGGAGGGCAGCCGCCACAGGTGTTCGAGGCAGCGTTGTTGCAGATTGCTGGCCGTGAGTCCGACCAACCGACTGCCTGATGAGCCGGCATCCGCAGCCAGTCAGCGTTGCCTCGCCACTAACCCATCGCGTCACCACGAGGCGCCCGCCGGGAGCATCCGGAATCCAGACCTCGGCAGCGGGATACGACGAACTGCATTCCCGCTTCAATCGCCGATGCAGCCGGCGATGGCCCCGGAATGACGGGTTGCGAGGACTTCGCCGCATCGAGATTGCCGAGGTACGAAATTATTCATGGATGGCAATCGAAATAGATTGAAGTAGTCTTCTTAACGCATTGATTATAAGGTTGTTTGATATTGGGATTGGGTTGGCGTAAATTTCGCCATCTCGCATTCGGGATTCGGGCATGGCTCACGTCGTTCTCGCCTCGGCGCTTTCGCGCTGGCTTCCCGCATCCGCCGGGAAATCGGCACAAGATGTAGCGCTCGATGTTTCCGGCACAAATCTCGGTGAGGTACTCGAAGGCGTGTTCGAGCGCTTTCCGAATCTGCGTGGATACGTTCTTGACGAGCACGGCGCTGTCCGCCATCACGTTGCGCTGTTTGTCGATGGAACGTCGATCATCGACAAGCGCAGTCCGACGCAGACGCTGAACGACCATTCAGAGGTTTACGTGATGCAGGCGCTTTCCGGAGGCTGATATGTCCGCTACGTTGCTCGTGTCCACGCGCAAGGGTCTGTTCGTGCTTGAGCGCCAGGCAGAAACCTGGCGAATCGCACAACGCGTTTTTTTGGGCGACAACATCGCGTTGTCGATGATCGATCCGCGCGACGGCAGTTGGTATGCGGTGCTGGATCTGGGTCACTTCGGCAACAAACTGCAACGTTCGACCGACCGCGGAAGCACCTGGAACCAATGCGCGGTGCCCGCGTATGCCGATGGCGACGAAGTGGTGACCGGCGACGGCAAGCCGCCGCATCCGGCGGCGCTGCGATTGATCTGGTCGCTGGAAGCTGGCGCCGCCGATCAGCCCGGCAGGTTGTGGGCGGGTACGGTACCCGGTGGACTGTTCCGCTCCGACGACAGTGGTTCGAGCTGGCAGAAGGTGCGCGCGTTGTGGGACATGCCCGCGCGACATCAGTGGGCCGGTGGTGGGTACGATCAGCCCGGCATCCACAGCATCTGCATCGACCCGCGCGACTCGCGCCGCATTTGCGTTGCGATTTCAACCGGCGGTGTCTGGCGCAGCGACGACGATGGTGCGAACTGGCGGCAAACCGCGCAGGGAATGCGTGCGGCGTACATGCCGGAAGATCGGCAATTGGATCCGAATATCCAGGACGTCCATCGCATGGTGCAATGTCCCAGTCAGCCCGATGTGTTTTGGGCGCAACATCACAACGGCGTGTTCCGCTGCACCACGGGTGGCGGCGATTGGAAGGAGATCGTCGATGTGCAGCCGTCCGTATTCGGCTTTGCGGTGGCCGTGCATCCGCGCGATGGCGATACCGCATGGTTTGTGCCGGCGAGCAAGGATCAATGTCGCATTCCGGTCGATGGCAACGTGGTCGTCGCACGCACGCGCGACGGCGGTCGCAGTTTCAGCGTGTTGCGCGCAGGTTTGCCGCAACACGATGCGTACGATCTGGTGCTGCGGCACGCGCTGGCGATCGATACGTCCGGCGAGTGTCTCGCGTTTGGTTCGACCACCGGCGGGTTTTGGACCACCAATGACCAGGGCGAACATTGGCACATGCTCGGCGCGCGCTTGCCGCCGGTTTACGCGGTTGCATTTGCATCAAACTCGAACCGTTGAGGTAAAAGTGGTCGCGTGATCGTGCAATTGCACACGCGTATGCGGCGTGGTGAAGATTGGGGACCCCAATCGCTGGGCACCAAGGGGAGCCTATCCATGGCAGACGAGCGCATGAAGGATTCACCGACGCGCCGGGATGTGTTGCGCATGATCGGTCTGACGGCCGGCGGCGCGGCGATGTCATTGCCTGTTGCCGGCATGAATTCTTCACCGGATTGGCGCAAGCAAGTCGCATACTCGATAGGCGTCGGCGTCGTTCGACGGGGTCGTCGCGCAATACGGGATCGAGTACACCGACCTGGATCGCAGTCTTTCCGGAGTTGGCGCGCGTCAGCGGCACGGATTGCCGGTTGCGCTTCCTGATCCATGCCGGCGAGGGCGTCGTGGTGGGCGGTGCGCGCAATCAACTTGCTGAAGAGTCGCAGTTGCGCAATACCGGAATCTTCGTCGCGGCACGTGCCGTTGCCAAAGCACAGGGACAACCTGCTTCGTCGCAAGCGCCGGTTCGCGTTGTGCAACGTGACCATCAACTTGCCGTCGAACAGTTGGCGCACGCTGCGACGGCCAGCGTCGAGCCGAAAATGCTCATCTAGACAACCGTCACGCGCTCCACCGGTACTTTTGATTGCAGTTCGTACAAATCGTGGCGGCGGTCGAGCAGGGGACGTACCGAGGCGGATTGACGCTGGATATCCAGCGCGCCGAGGTCAAGATCGGCGACGACAACGGTCTGGGTATTGACGATGCCTTCGGCGGCAATGCCGTCCATCGGGAACGCGAAGTCGCTGGGCGTGCAGATCGCTGCTTGGCCGTAATTCAGAAACATTGACGGGCTGCGCGACAGGCCGCCGACATTGCCGGACATCACCACGTAAACCATGTTCTCGACTGCGCGTGCTTGTGCGCAGTAGCGCACGCGCAAATAACTTTTGCGCTCGTCAGTGGCGAAAGGATTGAGGATGATATCCACGCCGTGCTCGACCAGCATGCGCGTGAGTTCGGGAAATTCGATGTCGTAGCACACCACGATGGCCAAACGTCCGATCGCGGTCTCGAACACCTTGATGCCATCACCCGGCATGATTCCCCAATATTCGCGCTCGGCGGGCGTGACGTGCAACTTTTCCTGCGTATAGCTGGCGCCGCTGGGGGTATACAAATGTGCGACATTGCGCAGGCCGCGTTCCGTCAGCACCGGCGTGGTACCGCTTACCAGATGAAGCCGGTGTCGGATTGCCAGATCCTGGAAAAGCGCGTCGATACGCGGCGCCATTGCAACCAGTTGTGCGACGGCGTCTGGCAGTTTGGTGCCACGTTCCATCGTCGAGAACAATTGCGCCGTGACGAATTCCGGAAACAGCAACAGGTGACTGTCGTAGCTGCTGGCGCTGTCGGCAAAGTATTCGATCTGTTCGGCAAAATCGTCGAAGGTGGCAATGCGGCGCTGATCGTATTGGGTGGCGCACACGCGCACGTGGCGCGCGGTACGACGTACGGGCGCACCGGCAATCAGGCGTTTGCGTGGCTGAAAATCGGGATTGGTCATTACCAGATGGGTGGCGTAACCCAGGCTTTCCTGATCATCGAGGTAGCCGTAATGCACGCCGCGCACGTCGTAACCGGCACGCAGATGTGCGTTGATGGCCGAATCACGCAATTCGCCAGCTTTGACCTTGTCGACATATTCCTGCGCGGTGAGCTGACCGCGGTATTGCGCGTAGCCTGGCATGCGTCCGCCGGCAACCATCTGTTTGAGATTGTGGCGCTTCATCAACGCGCGACGAGCCCGGTACAGCAGCTTGGAGACTCCTTGGCCTTGCCAATCCGGATGTACGGCAATGTCCGCACCGTAGAGCGTTTGACCAGCCGGATCGTGCGTGCTGAAGGTGCCGTAGCCGGTAAGTTCAGCATGGTTGTACCACGGGCTGTCGTCGTCGAGCTGCACGATCAGGCTGGTGGCAAAGCCAACGATCTGGCCATCGGCAACGGCCAGAAACTGGCCGCTTGGAAACGCGGCAATCTGCAGGGCGTAATTGCGTTTGTCCGCGATATTCGTTGCCGGCCACGCGGCGTATGCCGCAATCGCTACCTCCGCCATCGCGCTGGCGTCTTCAAGGCGCGCAGGACGAATCTTGATCTGCGGCTTGTTCGAATGCTTTTTGAGTGCGCTATCAGTCATGCGTGGTCTTTACTGATTCAAGCCATAAGCGCCGTTACAGGAAGCGGTCACCGGATACTACGCCGTCATGGACTCGTGTGGCGAATATCCATTTGCTTTCGATGGCGCGATAGCGTGTTGCGTCGTGCGCCAGCAGACCTGCGTTGCCCCGGCTCGACAGGCAACCAGCCCGACTTCGCCGAAGCGCCTTGTCTTGCGGTCCCACGCAACGGGTGGCGCCTGCGCAGGGCCGTGCAGAGGTTCCCAAGCTAATCATCGCGGATCGGCAATTCGTTGCCGCGCGAATTGAATCCGTTGGTTGGTGACTGCGCATCGGATTTCTTGCAATGCTGCAGCGGGTCTTCACCCGGATGCGAACACGTTCGAGGCAACCAGACACTCGCGCCTGGGTTCTGACCAAGTTTGAATTCGGAGAACATGGCAAGGCGGATCGGCCGGGTGGATATGTCCAGCACCAGATTCTCATCGGAGTCGCTCAGTGTCCCTGCCCGCCACGATCCGGCATCAAACATCATCGTGTCGCGGTGCAGCTTCCACAACAGGAATTTGCGCCCGCGCGACCGACCATTGAGCAGCGTCGAAATCCAGTCCGCATCGTTCCAGCCATCAGGTTTGCGTGGCCCGAGTTGGTCCAGTACCTCTTGCGCTTGCTTGACGAAGACGGACTCGGGAACTTGAGCTTTCGCCGCATCGTTGAACAGCGCATAGACCTCATGCATGCGGCCTTCGTCGAAAAGCTGCAAGATACGTTCTGCTTCGGCGAGCAATTGTTTGGCGCTGGGTAGATTCTCCAACGCCAGCGCCTGCCGCGATGGCGCAGGCGTGGCGTGCGGGTCGGATGTGATGGTTGCGGTTGATGGAGAAACCGACTGGACCCGATTGTGTGCCGAGTCGGCATCGCCGAATTTCCAGGCAGCCACATTGAAAGAATCCACGACAAATGCGGCACATGCCAGCGAGGCGATCAAGCCGATAATCGCGGTTCGCGAGGAAATTGCCGGCTTGAATTTGCGATTCATGAAGAAAGTCCTTGTCCGCGTTTTCGTGTCAGCAGCTTGGGCGCAGTCGATGGGAAAACCATTCAAGCCACGTTCAACGCAGATGCGCGCATTTCAGGGTCGGGCTTGTTGATCTGCCCGCACTTCATTCAGCGGTACCCGCGTGCCTGCAACGAGAAAAGGTGCGCGTAATGACCATTGCGTTGCATCAGCGCCTGGTGATCGCCGTGTTCCACGATATGGCCATCCTGGATGACGACGATTTGATCGGCCATGCGCACCGTGGAAAACCGGTGCGAAATCAGGATGACAATGCTATGGCTGGCCAAATTGCGAAAATGTTCGAATACTTCGGCCTCGGCTTCGGCATCCATCGCCGCAGTCGGTTCGTCGAGTACGAGGATGTCGGCGCGCGAGCGCATGAACGCACGCGACAATGCAATTTTTTGCCATTGTCCACCAGACAGCTCGCGACCGTCGCTGAACCAGCGTCCCAGTTGCGTCTGGAAGCCGTCAGGCAGGTTATCGATGAAGGGTGTTGCCATGCCTTTGTCGGTGGCATCGCGCCAACGTTGCGCGTCGTCGAAATAGTCGGTATCGCCAGCGCCGACGTTTTCGCCGACACGCATCTGGTAACGCGCGAAATCCTGAAAGATCACGCCGATGCGTTGGCGCAAGGCGGCCTCATCCCATTCGCGCAGGTCCAAACCATCCAGCAGGATGCGTCCACTGCCCGGCGAATACAGGCGCGTGAGCAATTTGATCAGGGTGGTCTTTCCCGAACCGTTCTGACCAACCAGGGCCAGCGATTCGCCGGGTCGGATATGCAAATTGATTTCGCTCAGCGCCGGTGCTTCGGCGCCGGGATAGCTGAAGCTGACGTTCTCGAAGCGAACACCATCCGCGGGTTCGGGGCCACGAGTCTGGATGCCGGAAACCATCGACACCGGGGTTTCAAGGAACTCGTACAAAGTGGACAAATACAGATTGTCCTCGTACATGCCGCCAACCGCGGACAGGATTGCCGATACCGCAGATTGACCCTGACGGAACAACATCATGTACATGGTCATCTGGCCAATGGTGATGCGCACCAGCACGGCGCTGAAGGCGATCCACGCATATGCGCCATACAAGGCCAGCGAACCAATCAGTCCGAGTCCGAACCCCCAGCTTTCGCGGCGCACGGTCAAGTCGCGGTCGGCGCGATACAACGTGTGGAAAATGTTGCGATAGCGATCCAGCAACAACGGGCCGAGCCCGAACAGTTTTACTTCCTTGGCGGTGTCTTCGCGCGCCAGTACGGTCTCCAGGTACAACTGCATGCGCGTTTCCGGCGAGCGCCAGCGAAACAGCCGGAATGCGTCACCGGAAAACTTTGTTTCGGCAAGGAATGCGGGCAGTCCGGCCAACAGCAACACCAGGACCGCCCACGGCGAAAAACGTACCAGCAAGGCGCCGAAGCTGAGCAGGGCGATGGCATTCTGGGCCAGTCCGAAACTGCGATTGACCAGCGAAAGCGGGCGACTGGACGCCTCGCGTCGTGCGCGCGTGAGTTTGTCGTAAAAGTCCGAATCCTCGAACTGCGCCAGCTCGAGGGTAAGCGCCTTTTCCAGAATCATCTCGTTGACGCGCTGACCAAGCTGCGCACGCAACAACGATTGGCACAACGAGATACCGCGCTGTGCACCGGCCACAGCCATCACCAAACCACCTTCCAGTGTGACCAGCTCGAATACCCGCCACGGAATTGCGCTGTCGCCGGCCCGGTACGCCTGACTGGCTACTATGACGGCATCGACAATCTGTGCGCCAACCCATGCGACTGCGGCGGGCAGCAATCCGGCAACCAGGGTCAAAAGTCCGAGCGCAATCGTCAACGAATGGCTGGTACTCCAGACCAGACCCAATGCACGCGAGCTGTAACGAAATACGCCAAGAAACCCGCGGGCAAGATCGGGCGTGTTTGCGCGGGGCGAGGTATGCGGCGACACGAGGGCAGGGTGACTCCGTACGGGTTGAGCTATTGCATATGGGGTTGAGCCGTGCCGCTTGCAATCCGTGCATCACGTGTGTGTTCGATGGGTATCGATACACCCCACGAACCTGCAAAGCGCTCACTTTTCCTGCGCACGTTGGGATGGTTCGACTTGCATCCCCCTGCAGCCGCACCACGTTTTTGCTTCCCTAGCCCCGCGCAGCTTCTGCTTCGTTTCGCCTACGCAGGGTGACGTTGTTGAACACGAAAAGGAGCGATCTTGAACTTGTCTACATCAAACGCTATTTGCGTGCATCAATTGCTCACCGGCACCGCCTCGTCGTGATGCATGATTGCCGGCTTCGGGTCGGCGTAGCGTTGAAACCACGCAAGGATTGCTGACGTTTTTGCTGCCGATTGCGAAGGGCGCGCGGCGAGGCCGCCATGATTGGCACCCGGAACCTTGATCAACGCCGAGGGTACCCCGCGCAATTGCAGCGCCGTGTAGAACTGCTCGGCTTCGCTGTCGGGCGTTCGGAAATCATTCGAGCCGACAATCACGAGGGTCGGCGTCTTGACGTTGCCTACCAGAGAAAGCGGTGAGCGCGCCCAGTATCCGGTAGGGTCCTGCCAGGGATATTTGCCGAACCAGTAGCGTGAGAAATACGGGGTCATGTCCGAGGTCAGCACGAAACTGGCCCAGTCGATGACCGGTTTTTGCACTGCAGCGGCGCGAAAACGGTCATTCTTGCCGATGATCCATGCGCTGAGTACACCACCGCCAGAGCCGCCGGTAACAAACAATTTGTCCGGGTCGACGTATCCCCTGGCAATTGCGGCATCCACGGCGCTCATCAAATCGTCGTAATCGCGGCCCGGATAAGCCTTGTCGATTTCGTTGGCAAATGCCTCACCATATCCGGTTGAACCACGCGGATTGACGTAGAGCACCACATATCCCGCTGCTGCGTACAACTGATCGTCCGTGCTGAAGCTGGGTCCGTAGGAGGCAAACGGGCCACCGTGAATTTCCAGAATCAACGGATACTTTTTCTTGGCATCGAAATTTGGTGGCATGACGACCCACGCATCGATACTGCGTTTGTCGAAGGCGACGACATCGAGATGACTGACTTTGCCGAGCCGCTTGTTGCCAAGCAATGCTGCATTGAGATGCGTCAAGCGTCGTGTCGTGCCGCCGCGGCTCACGTTCACATCCGATGGGCGTTGCGTCGTACCGCCGGTGAAGGCAACGCTGCCGTCGCGTGCAACGCTGAACTGACCGCCGCTGTAGGGTCTGTCGAATTGGGTACCAGTCAGGTCGTTCACCACATCGTGCACCGAACCGTCCAGGCCGATTCGTGCAACGCGCGTGGCGCCGTGATCCTCATATTCGACGTAGATCGAGCGCCCATCAGCCGCCCAAACGGGATTACCAAGACTGCGATCCAGTTTCGCGCTGATTACGCGAGGGTTGCTGCCATCGCGATTCATCACCGACAACTGGTTGTTTTGGTAGCCCAGATATTTGTCGTTGAAGCCAAGATACGCGATCAGCGTGCCATCAGGGGAAATGGTGGGTGATCCATCCGGACCGTTGCGTCGGGTCAGCGCACGCACCTTGTGATCATCGAGGGATACCTCGTGCACCTCCGTATTGACCAGATCGTGCTGCCAGTCCGTGGACAGATTGGCGCTGAACAATATTGAACGACCATCCGGCGCCCAGGCGAGACGTCCACCAGCATTGCGCGCGCCGAAAGTCAGTTGCATCGGTGCGCCGCCGTCGGCCGAAACCCAGAAAATCTGGTCGAAACCCGCTTTGGCATAGCCCTCGTCGTCGGTGCGATAAATCACGCTGTTGATGATTTCAAGTGGCGCGGCCCAGTGCGCACCGTCGGGTTTCGCTGGCGCATTGCCAAGCGTGGCGGGCTGATCCGGCACGAACATCAAATACGCAATGCGACTTCCGTCCGGAGACCAGGCAATGCCGTGCGGCGTGTCCGGCAGGCCGGTGACGCGCGCTGTCGCGCCATTGTGCATCCAGCGCACGTACAGTTGCGCGCCGGCGTGTTGGCCATCGCTGGAAATATAGGCCAGTCGCGTCCCGTCGGGCGACCAGCGCGGCTGCGCGTGCGAGCCTGGGTCGGCCACCAATGGTGATTGCCTGCCGCTGGATACATCGATGAGCCAGATTGACGAACGCGCATGATCGGTCATGATGTCATTGCTGCGACGAACGTATGCAATGGTTTTTCCGTCAGGTGCAATCTGCGGGTCGGACGCAATTTCGAGATTGAACAAGTCCGCACCCGTCAGCACCGGCGATGGTCCACTCGCCGGTTCGCCAAATGCTGCAGAAAATGCGGAAGCCGTGAACAAGGCCAATAAAATTGATGCAAGAAATCGATTCGACATGCACATATCCCCAGGTGGTCGCACATTGTTTGATGGGTGCAGCGCAAATTGCAAGCCGGAAATTCGTGTGTGCAAAACCATGACCATTGACGTGTGCATTCGCCGGATTGTTGGCGTATAAAAGTTCGCTTGTCATGCGCGCTACCGTTGCGTTGCGCGTTTTTGTCTGGTCGGCCGGCTTGGGAGAAGCACATGACTCGGAAAATTCTTCGCGCAACATTGGTGCTGGGCGGTTGCTTGCTCACGTTTGGTATCGGTATTGCGGCTGATACGCCAGTGCATGCGGATTCGAGCAACAAGGATTCGGCGATGCTGGGTTTCAGCAGCGACGGCGCGAATGCGCAGCGCGCGCTCGAACAGCGCTTCGACGCGCAGTTGAACCCCGCCGAGTTGCGCAAATGGATGAAGCAGATGGCGTCGCAGCCGAATCACGTCGGTTCGCCGCACGACAAGGCAAATGCGGAGTTCATGCTGGCCAACTTTCGCGCGTGGGGTTGGGATGCGCACATTGAAACCTTCGACGTGTTGTACCCGACACCCA
>DASSXQ010000026.1:0-16727 GCA_035703725.1 Rudaea sp. | reverse complement strand
GGTCGTGCCGGGCACGCAACGATTCGACGTGCGTTTCCGTGATGCGCAGTCGATGGGTATGGTTGCACGCACACCTGCCATTGCGCTGGGTTTGCCTGCGGCCAACGTGAGTCTGCAATTGTCGTTGCCGGCCGATCGCTGGTTGCTGGCGACGTGGGGCCCGACGGTTGGCCCGGCGGTTTTGTATTGGGGCGAATTGGCGGTGATGATTCTGGTTGCGCTCGCACTGAGTCGAACCCGGCGCACGCGCTTGAAATTCCATCACTGGTTGCTGCTCGGCCTGGGCTTCTCCACATTTTCCTGGGGCGCGTTGCTGGTTGTCGTGGCCTGGTTGTTTGCCTTCGATTGGCGCAAGAACGGTCGTCAGCCGGAAAATGACGGTCTGTTCAACTTCAGCCAGATTGGTCTTGGCCTGCTCACCTTGATCGCGCTGGCATGCTTGATTTCGGCAATTCCGCAAGGCTTGCTCGGACAGCCCGACATGCACGTGACCGGCAACGGATCCAGCGCCCATGCCTTGCGCTGGTTTGTCGATCGCAGCGCCAATGCGTTGCCGCAGGCCAGTGCGATCAGCGTGCCGCTGTGGGTCTACAAAGTGCTGATGCTGGCCTGGGCCTTGTGGCTGGCCAATGCGCTGATAGGCTGGTTGCGCGACGGCTTTGCGGCGTGGACCAAAGGTGGTTACTGGCGCGAGACGAGCAAATCCGCGCCAGCCACCGCAGCCGTCGTAGCGCCGGTTGAATCCGCAAAAGATCAGTGAATTCCGTCGACGTTCGCAGTTTGCTGGCGCAGGCGGTGCAAACACTGAGCGCCGACCGCGTCGCATCCGAACAAGGAAGTTCCGAACATCGTCGCGATGCCGAGTTGCTGCTGATGCACGCGCTCGGGCGCGATCGTGCGTGGCTGTATGCGCATGCAACCGATCCAGTCGATGCAGCGATTCGCGAGTTGTTTGCCCAACTGCTCGCGCGGCGGATGGGCGGCGAACCATTGGCCTACGTCACCTGTCGGCGCGAGTTCTGGTCGCTCGACCTCACCGTCACTCCGGATGTGTTGATACCGCGAGTCGAAACCGAATTGCTGGTCGAATGGGCATTGCGGAAGATTCCACAAAATATGCAAGTGGAAATTGCCGATCTGGGCACCGGATCCGGCGCGATTGGATTGGCTTTGGCCAGCGAGCGTCCGCAAGCCCGGGTGGTGGCGACCGACGCAAGCGCGGCAGCGCTTGCCGTCGCGAAATCCAATGCCACGCGACTTGGCGTCGACAACGTTGCCTTCGCGCACGGCAATTGGTGTCAGGCGCTTGGCCAGGACAAGTTCGATTTGATCGTGAGCAACCCGCCGTATATTGCCGTCGCCGATACGCACCTGAAACACGGCGATTTGCGCTTCGAGCCGCCCGCGGCGTTGTCATCGGGAAGCGATGGTATGGATGCGATCCGCAACATCGTCCGCGCTGCGCCGGCGCATCTGAAGCTCAACGGCTGGCTGGCGTTTGAGCACGGCTTCGATCAAGGTCTTGCAGTGCGCGAGCTGTTGTCAAAAAGTGGATTTGTGCAAGTGTTTACCACGCGCGACCTCGAAGACCGGGAGCGCGTGAGCGGCGGCCAGATTTTGTAGGCAGCGGCTTGCGGCTTCAGAAACATTGGTGGATGCCCTCGCAAGCTCGCGTATCTACCCTGCAACCGCGCCTTGTTTCACAGGGTTTTGTCGACGCGGCGTTCGGTTTGGCGCCTTTGCGGAATTTACACCCATGGCGTACGCAAATCGTTCCGCGGCAGCGGTGAAACCGGAGGGGAATTTGGACGCGCAACGTACCAATTGGCAGACGGTCATGCTCGCGGTGTTGCTTCCGGTCATGGGTGCCGGCGCGTACTTTTATCTGGCGATTTTTTATTCGCATGGTGACCCACCGCAAATGCTGGTGGTCGCAACGATTGCGCTGATTCCACTGGAATTGGTTCGTAGTGTCGTGCTGCGTTCGCTCGCCGATGCGTTCCGGCAAAGCCGCGGGCCCCTGCAAGCCTTGCGTGCCTTCCTCTTTTCCATGCTGTGCCTGTTTCTGGTGTTTGTTGTTGCCCGTGCGAACGAACGCGGCGTCGTCGACACGTTCAAGGCAATGACGAATCCGGATACATTGATAACACTGGGCGTGCCGGTGCTGATCATGGTGATCGACGGTTTGCTCAACATCCTGACGTTCCGCGGCGATCCGGGAAAGCAGGCGCGGATGCTGGAAACCTTGGCGAGCGATTCGGCGGCGTGGCTCCAATTGATGGTTGCGCGCGTTCCGCTCGCAATCGCACTGGTCTATTTGCTGCTGTTCGGGTTCAGGAGCGCGGGCTACGCATTTGCAGCATGGCTTCCGGATCCCGACTCTCGAATCCTGCGCGAGGTCGGGTGGTCCTACGCTGGCTGCTATTTCCTCGGCAAGGCAGTGTTGATTGCGCATGTCCAGACGCCACACTACGCGCGCACTGGTCGGGGTCTTCTGGATACCGCATGGATTCGGTGGCTGTTGCGTAAACCGCAGCGAGCGGGCTCGCACAGCGATATCGGATCCGTGACACACGCACCGATTCGGCCGCCGGTGAAATCGGCGCGGGCATTCGAGGATGACGCGATTGCCTCGTTGCAGGAAAAATCCGAAGCGCGCGACCAACGCTAACGTGACGATCCGCGATTCTGTCCGGAAGCCGGCTTGTTACCCGATGTTGATGTCCGAATCCGGGCGCTTCTTCAAACGCCGCTTGATTGCCTGGCGAATGCGAATCTGGCGGTTGGCATCGTGGTTTTCGTGCAGGCGACGGTCGTGGGCGCTGACCAGATCGCCGCGGGTGAGTACGCCGAAAAGCGTTTGTGGCGCATTGCGCATGACCACCAGAACGCTGCCGACTTTTTCTTCCACCATGTGATCGGCGGCTTCGCGCAGGGAATGCTCCGGATAAACGACGACCGGTGCGCGCACGATCAATTTGCCGATTGGCTCATTTGCCGCGAGCGGACTGTGCAGCAATTCGCGGCGAGTGAGAATTCCCCGCGCACTGCCGGAATCATCCATTACCGGATAGCCGAGAAATTGCGCTTTGGGGTCATCCGACGCGAACCAACTGCGGATTTCGGCCAGTGTGTCGGAGGTTTTCAAGACGACCACATCGCGCGTTGCGCTGTCGCGTACCAACACTTGATCCAGATAATCGGCCGCGTATTCCGTCGGAACGCGCACGCCACGCCGCGCGATTTTCGCAGTCATGATGGTGTCGCGCATGATCAGGCACGAAATCAAATACGCTGCCGCGCAACCGCCGAGCAACGGCAGCAATCCGGCGGGTTGTTGCGTGGTTTCGAAGGCAAACACCACCGAAGTCAACAATGCGCGAGAGGCGCCGGCAAACATCGCGGCCATGCCGACCAGTCCGGCGATGCGCGGATCAATGCCGAAATGCGGGAACACCGCGATGGCGCCAATGCCGACCACGGCACCGAACGCACCGCCGATGGTAAACAACGGGGCAAGGGTTCCGCCGGATGTGCCGCTGCCCAACGCGATGGCCCAGGAGATGAATTTCATCACGCACAAGAATGCCAGCGCCTGTACGGTGAAATCACCCGACACGATGCGCTCGATATTGGTATAGCCGACACCCAGCGTCAGCGGTGCGAAATAACCGACCACGCCGACAACGAGGCCGCCTATTGCCGGCCACCACATCCAGTGCATTGGCAAACGGTCAAAACCGTCTTCGATTGCGTAGACGAGTTTGGTCGTGCCGACACTGACCACGCCCAGCAACGCGCCGAGCGCAATGTAGAACGCCAGTGCGCGTCCGCCCGGCGATGCAATATCCGGCATCGCGAATACCGCTTGCGATCCGACGAACGCATAGCGGATGCCGGTGGCGGTGACGGTGGCCAGTGCAACGGGAATCAACGAACGTGGGCGCAACTCGAACAGCAACAATTCGACTGCCAGAATCACGGCGGAAACCGGCGACCCGAACACGGCGGCCATGCCTGCTGCAGCACCGGCAGCAAGAAGAATTTTGCGCTCGATCGCGGTAACGTGCAGCAGTTGGCCGATCAGCGAACCCAGCGCCCCGCCCGTGGCAATAATCGGGCCTTCGGCGCCGAACGGGCCGCCCGTGCCGATGGCGATGGCCGAAGAAACGGGTTTCAGGAAGGTAATGCGCGGCGCAATTTTGCTCTGGTTGAGCAGGACCTGTTCCATCGCTTCCGGAATTCCGTGCCCGCGAATGGCCGCCGAACCCCAGCGTGCCATGGCACCCACGATCAATCCACCGATGGCGGGAATCGCGATTACCCACAGGCCGAGGGAATTTCCCGCTGGCGATGAAAACGCCGTGGACCAGCGGCCGTAGAAACTGATGTTGGTGACCAGACCAATCAGTGCGGTCAAAGCCTGTGCGATCAAACCGGCAGCAAGACCAAGCACGATCGCGACTGCGGCAACCAGCACAATGCGCTTGTCCACCAGCGTGGATTTGCGCGGAACTCGGGCAGCAAGCAAGGTATCGGCCAGAGCGGGCGCGATCGGTAGTGCGTCGGTCGTCCCGGCCAGTTCAATAGCGGGCCGATCCGGGTGATGCGGCGGGGTAGGAGACATGGATATTCGGATTTTCGGTCAGATCGCGCTGCGCACTTCGCCTAGCTGACTTGGCGCGAGTTGCGGCCAGCGCTGAAGAATCGATGCGCGAATGCCGGCCGCATCGATGCCGGCTTCATCGAGAAGCTGCTCGCGACTGGCATGTTCGAGGAACATGTCGGGCAGGCCCAATTGCAACAATGGAATTTGTATATTTCTTGCCGCCAGCAGCTCGGCGACGGCGCTGCCGGCGCCACCGGCAATTGCGTTGTCCTCCACGGATACCAGCATGGCATGGGTGCGTGCCAATTCAACAATCAACGTTTCATCCAGCGGTTTTACAAAACGCATATTGGCGACGCTGGCGCCCAGTTCGCTGCCAACTTCCAGGGCCGCAGCGAGCGGGCTGCCAAACGCAAGAATGGCCAGTTGCGATCCGCGCCGGCGCATTTGCGCCTTGCCGATCGGCAAGGAACTCAACGTGGTGTCGAGCTTCACGCCCGGACCAACGCCGCGCGGATAGCGCACGGCCGCAGGGCCGGCAAACTGGAACCCGGTGGTAAGCAATGCGCGACATTCGTTTTCATCGCCCGGCGCCATAACCAGCATGTTCGGAATGCAGCGCAGATAGCTCAAGTCGAAACTGCCGGCATGGGTGGCACCATCCGGACCGACCACGCCGCCGCGGTCGATGGCGAACGTGACATCCAGATTCTGCAAGGCGACGTCGTGGATCAATTGATCGTAGCCACGTTGCAGGAAGGTGGAATAAATCGCCACCACGGGTTTGCCGCCTTCGCAGGCCATGCCGGCAGCCAGAGTGACGGCATGTTGTTCCGCGATGCCGACATCAAAGTAACGCGATGCAAATTCCCTGGAAAACCGCACCAGACCGGAACCTTCACGCATCGCTGGAGTGATCGCCAGAAGGCGCGCGTCTGCGCCGGCCATGTCGCACAACCAGTCGCCGAATACGTCGGTGTAACTTTGTTTGCCGGCAGCTTTCTTGGCCACGCCCTTGGCCGGATCGAACGGCCCGACCGCGTGATATTCGGTCTGCGCGTGTTCGGCTGGCGCGTAGCCTTTGCCCTTGGTCGTGATGACGTGCAGCAATTGCGGCCCCTTGAGATCCTTCAGGGTTTTCAACGAATGCAGCAGCATGGGCAGATCGTGGCCGTCGATCGGGCCGAAGTAATGGAAGCCTAGTTCCTCGAACAACGTCGATGGCACGAACATGCCCTTGGAGTGTTCCTCCCAGCGTTTGAGAAAGCGCCAGAGAAATCCGTTGCGTTTGAGTCGGCGTTTGGTGCCTTCGCGCATCGCGTTGAGCGTGCGACTGGTCATCAGTCGCGCAAGCATTTTCGGCAAGGCACCGACGTTTTCGCTGATCGACATCTGGTTGTCGTTGAGGATGACCAGCAAATCCAGATCCAGATCGCCGCCGTGATGCAATGCCTCGTAGGCCATGCCGCCGGTGAGTCCGCCATCCCCGATGACCGCCACGATCTTGCGCGGGTCATTGTTGCGTTGTGCGGCAATTGCCATGCCCAACGCCGCGGAAATGGACGTGGAGGAATGGCCAACGCCAAACGCGTCGCACGGGCTTTCGTCGCGTTTGGGGAAGGGAGCCAAGCCATCCTTCTTCTTGATGGTATCGATGCGGTCGCGGCGCCCGGTCAGGATCTTGTGCGGGTAACATTGATGACCAACATCCCAGACCAGCCGATCCGTTGGCGTATCGAACAGATAATGCAGGGCAACGGTCAACTCGACGACCCCAAGGCCTGCGCCGAAGTGACCGCCGGCAGAAGCCACCGACTCAATCAGGTACGCGCGCAATTCGCGCGCGATCGCCGGCAATTCGCTCTTGTCGAACTGGCGCAGGTCGCTGGGCGAATCGATTTTGGCGAGGCGCGGGTAGCGCAGGGAGTCGATCATTGCGTACTTCTTTGGCTAGTCCGCTATTTTCGGCTACTACGCATGTATCGGCAAGGAGCACAGGGTTCTACAAGCGAAATCCACGGATTTGACCGGCGCACGCAGCAAGGCCGAAGTCGAACGGGCCGGGACGTTTTCAAGGTACCGTTCGCCATTCGCCCGTTATCACGGCGAAGCCGGTCATGAGCGCGGCCGAAGGGCTCAGTGCGAACCGGTGTCGTTGTGCCTGGTTGAACCGCGACGCCAATCCGCTCGCGAAATCAAATCAGGCAAGATGGCGCCGATTCTTCGGCAAGTGGTTAACCAGAAATTCCATCTGGTCGGCAAGGATATTGCGATTGGAAAGGATCAGGTGCTCGACCCAGCTTGGACGATAGGGAATGGCCAGCAATGGCATGTTCGCGGCCTGCGGCGTGTGGCAGCTCTTGCGCATGTTGCAGGAAAGACAGGCGCTGACGACGTTTTCCCAGACGTCTTGTCCGCCTCGTGAAATCGGGATTACATGATCGCGCGTGAGTTCACCGCGGCTGAAATGCTGACCGCAATACATGCACAACATGCGATCGCGCGCAAACAAGGCGTAGTTGGTCAATGCGGGCGCCGGGTTGACCAGGCTGGTTCGCGCGTGCCCACGGCTGGCGACGATCGGATGCAGGTCAATCAGACTCTGCTCGCCGGTATCGCGACTGGTGCCGCCATGAATCGTCAAGCACGGATCGCCCAATGTCCAGGCCACGGCTTCGCGCACGTACAAGCAAACCGCGTCCTGCCATGACATCCAGTTGAGGATGCGGCCAGTGGAATCCAGCGATAGCACGCGCGTGCTATGGATATCGTTGCTGCTGGGAACAACCGTCAGCACGGGTACCTCCTGCGTTGGCTCAAGCATTTTCGAACCTGACGGCTTGGCAGCATAGAACATTTTTCGCGCTTCGCGTGAGCGTCCCGCGAATTCCTCTTAGCTATGAAGAATCGCTTCGTGTCAATTAACAGAACCTTTACTCCATTTCGTGACGAAGCTCACGTTCGTCAAGATCTCTGGGTCTAGTATTGTATACAAGTCCACTTCTGATCAGAGGAGCTACGGCCATGAAGATTGTGTTGATCGTGTTGTTCCTTATTGCGCCGATAAGTGTTGTGGCTGAGACGTTTACGTATCTTACTCCTAATACTTGTCCTGCAAGTAGTTCAGGACTATTCACGACTGGACAGCAGTACGTCGATGCGTCCAATGGTGTACTTCAAGACAGTTGGTCGATGCTAGTTCGTTGGCAGGGGAGTCCATCAGTTGGCCAAACACAATGGATTTCAGATCCACTGTATTACAACGCCGGCGTGTATACAGGATACACGCCCCCCACACCGTATTCTGCATGGCAGCGAGGGTACCAACCAGAAAACCAAATGGCAGCTACATCCGGCGTGCAGCTAAATGGCTGTCACGCTGGCATGCTGATAAATACGTGGTACACCCCACACGCGGGTTCGAGCGTAGTTGGTGGTTACTTCAATGACATGTACGGATACGCATGGAGTGCGGCGCACAGACCTTGGGCATTTAAGAAGCTATATTTGGGTGGCTACATTCCCACCGAATTGGTGTTGCAAGGGACTCTCGCCGTCCCGCAAATCGACGGATATGAAGGTGCTTTCACAAACGGATCGTGGTCCTTTACACAGGTAGCGAACCTCCACGATGCAAATCACTTTGGACATATCGAATACAGCTTGTTTGCATATATAGCAGATACAAGCCATCCAAACTTACATCCGATCGCGATCATCGCGACGATATTTGAAAACGGGATTGCCACGCCGAACTATCAGTGTCCACTATACGGAAACGTAAGCTACGATTACGCCCCCCCCAAATCGGCGCCTGGAAAATTTGGAGTGTGGTATGCATCGTCGGGTATATGCACCACGGACGTTACACAGGTTCGTTATTCTGCCGGATACACAACCGGCACCCCATTTTCAACGCCCAAATTTTTTCGAATCCATTTCACGCCGCAAAATCTCATCAATATTGTGAGCCGAATTAACACACTTGCATGTTACTCAGCGTCAGGAAGCCCCAATGACCCGCCAGTTTCGAATAGTTGCGGGTGCACGCCCGGTACGACCTGTCCATCGACAGGATATTCGACCGACCCTAACGTATATAACGTGCAATACGAAGGTGTGATTCTCGAGCTCGCGCCATGCGATGAAAACCCTGCAGGCCGTGTTTATTGCTCGACTAATTTGCTGGATGCTAGCGACCCGCGATATAACCCCAACCAAGATTCAAATCTTGGTGCAGCCGTGAGTGCGTATTCGGTTCAAGCATTTTCGTATACCAACCCTTGAAGAGAAAATTGGAATTTTACTTTTGTTGATGCCTGGCCGCCAAAGTTGGAGAATTTGCCTTCATTAGACTTCCGCTGCCATCATCACTCGCTTGCCGTGACGCAGTTGTTCGTAGCCGTCTTCGGGGACGGACAAAACCCGTACATGCTTAAAACCGACTGCATGCAAAAGCCAAATCAGTCCTTCGGTACTCGGTGCCAGGCATATGCCGGTGACACTGGCCTCGGGGGCGTGGACTTCATCTAGCTCGTCAATAATGCCCAGGCAGCCCTTGAGTGGCCGCACGTAGTCATAGCTTCCCCAGTCCACCATGCCGGACAAATGCGGGACGACTTGCGTTTCGATGAGGCAGGCCTTGCGCGTCAGCGCGCGCGCGATCCGCAAGGCACCGACGGGGTTTTCAAGGTGGTACAGCAAACCGAACATCAGTACGAGATCGGCGCTCTCCGATGCAGACATACCGAATACATCGGCGCGTTTTGCATGCAGGTTTTCAAGAGCATAGACTCGGCTTAGCAGTTTGACGTCGGCAACGTGCTCTTCGCGAACATCAATCGCACGAACCTGGCCGAATCCTGCGTTCGCCAACTGGATTGAGTAATAGCCTTGGTGACACGCGATATCCATTGCATCGAGACTTTTTCGGTTCCCCGCAAACGTATGCGCCAGATAGGCATCGAGCATGCGCGCACGAGTGGTGTGAATGGCGTCGACGCGACCGTCGTGCGAGCTTGGCAGCTTGCGCCCATCCGGCAACACGTAGGGATAGAACCAGGTTTTGCCGAGCGCTTGCTGGATATTACTTTCCATGATGTTGTTCTCAACCGACATAGCTTTTGATTTCTGACATTGGGGTTTGTGCAAATAACGCGACTTCGAAGCGGATGCGAACGGCTGCTATGAATCACATTTGGCAGGTTGAAACATTTTGCCATAGGCGGGCATTAGTCGGCCGCCTCAGGCAACGCCGCTGAATGCGGCATCGCCGTGAATGACTAAAGACAGCGGCTGTCTACTGGCCGGTAGGCACGGAAAACATCTGGACCGGAACGTTACTGCGGTTAAAGCCACCTCCGCCGGGATAACTCGTTGAGATCGTTGCCGTGCCGTGTGGCGCTATGCCGGCGCTGATTGGTTGCAATTGCAGCGTCATTGTTCCAATCGACACGCCAGCATGGTTGGCCGGTGGTGCGCAGACGCGGCAATAGCCATTCGTTACTTGTTGCAGGCTAATTTGTGCGGTGCCGTTGATCAGGCTGCCACCACCAATCGCCCAAGTCGAGGTATTACTGGCCGACGGCAGATACATCAGCACGTTGACAGTCGGGTCGCCATTACCGTTGGCGACATCCAGTAGCTCAAATCCCCAGCCGCTATCTGTGGTGTCGTACCACAAACCGTTGTAGTCAGGGCTGGCGTGGGCGGAAAGCGGCACGATCGGCTGCATGCACCAACTCGACGTATCGCTGTCAATGGTCCAATACATCACCGCCAACTGCGCGGCGCTACTGCGGTCGATATTGCGGCACGCTGGTGAATTGGCTGCCTGATTGAAATCAACGACTACGCTGCCAGTTACGGCGCCGTCCAGCGAAACGCTGTTGATTTTGGTTGGGGTGGTGCTGTACAGGACTCGATGCAGGGTGTTGCCGTTGGCGTCCAGATCAGGCAGGAAAACGCCATCGATCAAGCGACCAGAAGCTTGATACCACTCCGCCGTACCCGTTGCGGTAAAACTGTAGAACGTGAGGACGTATATATCGCCATGCACCGGGTCGTGCGCAGCCAACTGAAAATCGAAGCCATGACCGCTGTGGGTGCTGTCGCTCCATGCGCCTGGCATCGGTTCGGTGAACGTCGGCATGGTGGCAACCGCGTTCGACCAGCCGACGGGACCGAGCATTGGCACGGCCAGGCCCATATTGCGCAGATTCTCGTTGGAGTAGTACGCATTCATCATGTCGCCGGTTTGGGTGGTGTGGGCCAGAGTAGACGAAGGTTGCGTGGCGCAGTTTGCCGGGCGCGGCGTGGCGGACTTGTCGCAGGGCGCATACAGGCTGGGGAAATCGTCGGGTGCGGGGCGGCCAGCGTTGTTGTTGATGCTGGAAGTTGCCGCCACTTCATCGAGCCAGCGCAAACCGGTGCATGGGCCGGAATAGTTCAGGCAGGAAAGTCCGGCAATGTACTTGCCAGGACTGTTTACCGTCGCGCCGGAGACCAGAGCGGCACCACGATCTGCATCACCCTGACTATTGACCTCGTACCCCAGGAATGGCTTGTAGTCGCCGCCGTCAATATTGACGATGGCGACGCTGTCGTCGTAAATATCGTCAAACGGTCCTTCGGTCACGTTCTGATAGTCAATGCTGCCATTGCCGT
Source organism: Rudaea sp. (assembly GCA_035703725.1). Taxonomy (GTDB): domain Bacteria; phylum Pseudomonadota; class Gammaproteobacteria; order Xanthomonadales; family Rhodanobacteraceae; genus Rudaea. The sequence continues at coordinate 5,452 of DASSXQ010000026.1, read as the reverse complement.
TGGCATCGACGGTGACACCGGCCTTGGCACCGAGTGGTCCCTGGTCTGCATCGGTGTTGACCAGACCAAGGAAGCCCAGGCCATGAGTGATTTCATGCATGGCAATGGTTATGAAATCGGTTTCGCCCGCGGGCTTCTGCGCAGGGTCGTAACCGAAATAGAAACCTTGTCCGCCAATAACTTCGGGTTTGCCAATGTCCATATTGAACGTGGCTTCGATTCCATCATTGCTGGCCGTGTTGCACGCACCGCCGGCAAAGCCGCACATGCTGGTGCCGTTCAGACGCACGGCCACCGTGCTTGGATACCAAGTGTATTTCTTCGGCAGAGAATTGATTGGATACGCAGGTGAGTCGTAGAAATACGAAGTCGGTCCGGCTTGTGCCAGCGTCGCAGAATTCTGATCACCACCCAAATGTGCGCCACAAGCGTGCAACGATATCGGAACGGGAATGTGCAACTGCTTGGACAACTCGTTGGTGGCGTACTGCAATGCGAGCTTGCGCTGCTCGCCCAACGTTTTTCCGGGGTTGCCGCCGACGGGCGCAACTACGGTCGTGTCGGTCCAGAAGCTGTCGTCGCAGGCGTCTTTGGGATTCGTCGGGTCGGAGGGCGCGCGCGGATTACCGAAATCCAGCGCGATATCGGCGACCGGCGCTGGGGCATTGATTGCCGTGGCGGTCAATGTGCCGTTTGCTGTGCTGGTACCTCCATTGATCAACGCGATATACCAGCGTCCGGCATGCAAGGGAATGCGGTTCGATGGCAGCACCACAATCGACTCGCTTGATTCCCCGCTGACGGAATGGTATTGCGCATAACGATTGAGCAAATCGTAACTGATGCGATTACCCTGCGCTTCCGGAAACGGTGTTCCGTAGCGCACGAACATGTCGACATCGCCACCGCTGCCACTGAGATTGAACTTCAATTGTTGCGCCGAGCCGTCGACGTCAATATAGGCATTGGTGATGAAACTGTTGGCCGGTAGTGGCGGTATCGCTGCGGCCACGCCGGATTGCAGCGGGCTATCGGCCCGTGCGGAAACGCTGGCCAGACTCAGAATACAGGCGCCGGCAGCGATCAAGGCAAAAGCAATTCTGGAAGGACGCATGCTCAATTGCCTCCCGTGTGCGGCACAACTGTGCGCTGGGGCGGCAACTTGGCGGCTGGATTCGGGCGCTGCACACATTGCAGAGACAGGCTGCCATCCGCCTGGCGCACGGCCCGTGTGACGTTCAAGGTCGGTGGCGGCAGACGCATCAATGTCGAAGGCTTGGATGCCGATGCCGTCGTGGTGGACAAGGATTTGGCCTGCGTCGATGGCGCGAGCGGGTACGCGACCATCGGACTGGCCAGCGCGAGCGGAGCGGCACTCAGGCCGATGCAGATGCAAAGAGTTTTCAACATGATGAATTCCGAAGTGCGGGGTGATGAACTGCCAATGATAACGCGGTCGGCGCGATCAGTCGTGAAATCGGCGCGCAAGACACAAAACGCGCGGTGCACCTTTACCCGCGCGGTAGCTGTGAACCAATGCGTCGCGCAGGAATTCTTCCGCATCGGCCACGGCGTCGCGCAGTGGTCGATCCAGTGCCAACCCGGCTGCAATCGCCGCAGATAGCACGCATCCGGTGCCGTGTGCGCGAATCGGCAAACGCGGATGGCGCAACTCGGATTCGCCCGACGCGTGAGCCAGATAGTCGCTGACGTGCGCGCCCTGTGCGTGACCGCCCTTGAGCAATACGGCTTTTGGCCCGCAGCCAATCAGCTCGCGCGCGGCCGCGCGCCGCGCATTGGCGTTTGCCAAACGGCGGCCAAGCAATGTTTCGGCTTCCGGCAGATTGGGCGTCAGTACGTCGACGATCGGCAACAAATTGCGGCGCATCGCCAACAAGCCTTGTGGCGCAAGCAGCGGCATGCCACTACTGGCGATCAGCACCGGGTCGAGCACGATATTTTTCGCGCGCACATGCACCAGTGTCCTGGCAACTGCATCAACATTGGCTGCTGAACCCAACATGCCAATCTTGACGGCACGAATATCGAAGTCGTCGAACAACGCCTGAATCTGCGCGATGACGGTTTTTGAAGGCAGACAAAACGACGAGGCGATCTGCCGCGTGTTTTGCGCGGTTACTGCGGTAATGGCACTCAATCCGTGCAGGTCGAATGCGGCAAACGTCTTCAGGTCAGCCTGAATACCGGCCCCGCCGCCGGAATCCGAACCGGCAATGGTCAGCACGCTGGCGTGGCGGCGCGGTGCACTCATCTCAATCCCGTGTGGTGTTTGTGCAACATGGCTGTGGTGTGATTACCATCCAAAATGGCGTTTGGCTCTCAACTAATTGTCCACAAGCTGATTTTGCCCGGAAATTCAGCTTGACTCGCTGTTGCATTCTTGCCAAACTGGCCTCGGAGCGATCACACTCCTAACGCATTCAGGGCTATGCGTCGGTCAACAGCGAAGGTAAAAAATTTGGCGGGAGCGATCGGGCTTGTACTCGCGCTCCCGCTTTCTTTCGTGGCGACTGCAAGTGCGGCCTCCGTGAATGCTGATGGTGCCTCTCTGGCCGAGCTTGCGCGCGGCACAAGTATACTTGACGCATGGCGCGATTATGCGCTGGCGGATTTGAGTTCCGGATTTTCCTGGGCGAAGCTCGGCAACACCGAGCCAGTCGCACCTTCGGTTTTTGATCGTGGCAATGCGCGCATTGCGCCACCGGCTTCGCGCTTTGCGGGCGCCATGATCGATCCGCCGTTGGTGCACGTCACCTATCTGAAAGCCAGTGTCGGCGACACGCCGGCCGTGATTCCGGCGACAGCACCCGATTTGATGCAGGATTTCGTGCCCGGGCTGCAGCGCTACATCGTTGCGCCATCGTTCTCGCAGCGCTGGGGTGAAAACAGTGCATTCAGCCTGTCGGCGATTTTTGCCTATCAGCGTTTCGCCGGTCTGGGCCTCGGACAAGGTGCAATTGCGGTGCGTGGCAACACCGATTTTTCGGCACTTCCGCCAGCGTACCGCAATAGTCCGGGTTCTTATGGAACCGGCATTCGCGCGGAATTCAACAGTGCCTTGAACACGCAGTTGAGCTGGCAAGTTGGCTATCAATCGCGGGTCAATATGGACGCGTTCAACAATTATCGCGGCGTCTATTCCGAGCCCGGCAGTTTTGATATTCCGGCCAGCGCCAATCTGGGCCTTGGCTATGCACTCACGCCTCGGTTCAAAATCGATTTGGGCATGCAGCGGGTGATGTACAGCGGCATCGCCCCGTTCACCAGCGATGCCTTGCCAACGCGTTTCCTGGTGCTGTTGGGCAGTTCGATCAGCCCGGCATTCGAGTGGCGTGATTTGAGTGTGTATTCCGCAGGGTGGACCTGGAGCGATCCTGCCAATGGCATGTGGTCGGTGCATTACAGTACGCGCGAACAACCGTTGCCAACGTCCCGGTTGCTGCAAAACGCGCTGGAACCGTATCTGGCCACGCACGATGTGGAATTCCGGTTTGCACGGCCAATTGGCGAGCATTCAAATCTGCGCCTGGCGGCGACCTACGCGCCGGCTCAGTTCGTTCTCGGTTTGCCAACCAGCAATAGCCTGCGCAATGGCAATAGCGGCGGACAAATCGAATACGAAGTGTCCTGGACCACGCAATTCTGATCAGTTCACGGGGCTGATTACCATCTCACGGGAGCGCGATGCTCCCGTTTTTTTTGGCCGTGGAGCAGGACTCGCCCCGCCGTCGCTCTTCTTTTTTGATCGGATGGTCGCAAATGTTTTGTGCGTCCACGAGGCGATGGGCAGCGCGTTGAAACTCGCCCAACATTTGTTGTCGTGCGCTTTCCAGGCGCATGCGCAAGGCGCGTCCGTCTACAACATTTCAGACGCAAAATCGGCCAGACGCGAGCGCTCGCCACGACGCAGGGTGACGTGAGCCGAATGACCCCAATGCTGAAACCGGTCGACGGCGTAAGTGAGACCGGAAGTCGTCTCCGTCAGGTACGGCGTGTCGATCTGTTCGACATTGCCGAGGCAGATCATTTTGCTGCCGGGACCGGCGCGCGTGAGCAAGGTCTTCATCTGCTTTGGCGAAAGGTTCTGGGCTTCGTCGATAATCACATAACGGTTCAGAAACGTTCGGCCGCGCATGAAATTCAACGAGCGAATCTTGATGCGCGATGCGAGCAAATCGTTGGTTGCGGCGCGGCCCCAGCCGCCGCCTTCCTGCGGAGTGGCGAGTACTTCCAGATTGTCGGTAAGCGCACCCATCCACGGTGTCATTTTTTCTTCTTCCGTGCCTGGCAGAAAGCCGATGTCGTCGCCGACCGACACGGTAGCGCGGGTCATGATGATCTCGCGATAGCGCTGTTGATCCATGGTTTGGGCCAGACCTGCCGCCAGTGCCAGCAATGTCTTTCCGGTGCCGGCCGTGCCCAACAGCGTAACCAGATCGACGTCCGGATCCATCAATGCATTCAGGGCAAAATTCTGTTCCTGATTGCGTGCCAGAACGCCCCACACACTGTGCGATCCACTGCGGTAATCGTCGATAATCTCCAAAGTTATCTTGCGCTCGTCGACGCCGAGTACGCGCAACTCGACCTCGTTTTCGCCGGGCAGATACACGAATTGGTGTGGGTGCCACTTTTCATCCTTGCGCGGTTTCAGCTCGTAACGCGTATGCCCATGGTCGGACCACGAGCGCAGTTCCGGATGACGATCCCAGAAGTCGGCGGCGAGAACGTTGAAGCCCGCATACAACAAGCTGAAATCGTCCAGCGCGCGATCGTTTTCGTAGTCTTCGGCAGTCACGCCGTTGATCGATGCCTTGATGCGCAGATTGATGTCCTTGGACACCAGCACCACGGGCACATCGGGTTTGAGCTCGCGCAGTGCCAGAATCGATGTCAGGATCAGGTTGTCGGGCAATTTGCGCTTGCGAGTTTCGCCGTTGATTGATTCAATGTTTTTGGTCTGAAAGTACAGGCGACCAACCTGTTTCTTGCGGTCGAGCTGCAGTCCCTTGGGCAGCTTCAACTCCAGACCCTGCTCGATGTCGTATTTGCCGTGACCTTCAATCAGCTCGTTGATGAAGCGGCTCACCTGGCGCGCGTTGCGCGAAACTTCCGAAGTGCCTTTCTTGGCCGCATCGAGTTCTTCCAGCACGGTCATTGGCAAAAATACGTCATGTTCCTCAAAACGAAACAGGGCGGTTGGATCGTGCATCAGCACGTTGGTATCCAGCGCGTAAATGCGTTTGCCTCGGGTCATGCGAAGATCACTGTGTAGGGACGGGGAGATGGGGTAATGTGGCGCGGCAAGCGCGTGGGCACGGCGTTTGGTATCTGCCGAATGGCCGCCAAACTCACGCCTGCTCCGCAGCAAGCGTTGCGAGTACGTGTTCGGCATGACCGGGGACTTTGACTGCGCGCCATTCATGCCGCA
>DASSXQ010000303.1:0-5961 GCA_035703725.1 Rudaea sp. | reverse complement strand
TCCACGGCCGTGCCGGTGGCGGTCCCGGCGACCTGCTCCGGTGCCGCATACGCGCGCGTCAACACGCGTGCGGCCGTCGCGGTTTGCTGCGCATCGCCGGTCGCTTCGAGCACTTTGGCAATGCCGAAATCGAGCAGATGGGCGCGGTTGTCGGCATCGATCAACACATTCGACGGTTTGATGTCGCGATGCACGATGAGCAGTCGATGCGCATGCGCGAGGGCGTCGCACAGCTGCACGATGACCTCGCAGCGCATGCCCAGATCGACATCGTCGAGTGCAGCCCAATCGTCCAGCGGCATCCCGTCGATGTGTGCCATGACCAGATAAGGCCGGCCCTGTGCGCTGATGCCGCCATCGAGCAGGGGCGCGATCGACGGATGCGACAGGCGCATCAGGATTTGGCGTTCGCGCCGGAAGCGTTGCAGGATCTCGTTCGAATCCATGCCGCGGCGAATCAGTTTGAGTGCGCCACGCTGGGTCGCACCATCGACTTCGCGTTCGGCCAGATACACCGTGCCCATGCCGCCAGCGCCGAGCACGCGCTGCGTGGTCCATGCGCCTACCGTGAATCCCGCCGCGTCTTCGGCGTCGCTCAGCGCTTCGCCCAGCAGATCGGCAAAGGCCGGTGCGGGATTTGCCAGGGCGGGGACTTCATGCGCCAGCAGACGACGCAGGTCTGCCGCGGCGGACGCATCACCGACCTGCAGGCGGTCGAGCCAGGCGGCACGCGCGTCGGTATCCAGCTCCAGCGCGCGATCGAGCAACGCAGAGAGGATTTTCCAACGGCTGGCGTCGATGCGTGTCATCGGTTGCTGCAAACATTCCGGCTTGCGCCTGCAGACGTAAATTCGCGGCGCCTCACGACACGCTGGCGCCATCCGCGCGCATCAGTTCGGCCAGCAGTGCGCGCGCCTTGATCAGCTCGCGGTTGATGGTGCGCGTGGAAACCTCGCGCAGTTGCGCGATTTCGGCCAGCTCCATGCCGGCGAACGTGTTCATCTCGATCAGTTCGTACAGCGCGGCATCGATCTGGCGCATCTGCGCCAGCGCTTGATCCATCTCGGCCAGATCCACGCCGCCGTGCGCCAACGCGCCGTTTTCACCATCGGCATGCGACAAGGTGACGAACAGCGCTTCGCCACCGCGCTTGTGCGCCTGGCGGGCGCGCAGGTGGTCGATGACCGTGGTACGCAATACGCGTCCGATATAGGCAAAAAACTGGCCGCGCGTTTGCCCGCGCAAGCCTTCGCTGTCGGCGATGCGCAAAAACCCTTCGTGTACCAGTGCGGTGGCATTGAGCCCGGTGACGCCACCGGCTTCGATCAGGCGTGCACGCGCGACGCGTTTGATTTCCGGATACAGCCGTCCGAACAACTCGTTGGCGGCCACGCCATCGCCGCCGCTGGCGCGCACCAACAGCTCGGTAATGCTTTGCATCGGCCCCAATCCCCGCACGCTGTTGAGCACGGATCCAGACTAGCACATCGCCGGCACGCCGTTCACGAGCGCTTGAACAAACTGCTCAGGCGGCGGAAAAATCCCTGCTTTTTGTGCACCGCCGGCGATGGCGTCGGCAGCGGTGCCGTGGCAACCGGCTGGCGTCCGCGCGGGCGCGGGTTCTGCGCACTCGCATCGCCATGGTGTGCAGTCGATTCCATGCTTTCGCCGCGCCGGCGTCCACGCCCGCCGCGACTTCTGCGTTTGCGCTTGGTGGATGGGTCGGCATTTGAAGCGGCAGCCGCGGCCGCCGGCGCTGGCGTCGATTCGACGGCAGGAGGTGCAGCCGACACGGATCGTGGCGGCTGACTGCCGGTTTGTTCGCGACGCGGTGGTCGCCGTCCGGAATCGCCACGCGAAGAACCGCGGCTTGCCGACCCGCCACGTGGCGAACCACTGCGTGGCTTCGGTGGTGCGCTGACGATCATTTCGTCGTCACTGATGGGTGTGGACGATTCGCGTGGAGGCGGGATCACCAGCAGTTCCGGCGTGACGCGCCCGACCGGAATCTTCTGCTCGATATAAGCCTCGATATCCGGCAACCCTTGTGCGTACATGTCGCAAGCAAAGCTGATCGCGTCGCCTTCTGCACCGAGGCGGGCCGTGCGGCCAATGCGGTGCACGTAGTCTTCGGCATCCTGCGGCAAATCGTAATTGAAAACATGGCTGACATCGGGAATATGCAAGCCACGCGCGGCCACGTCGGTGGCGATGAGAATTTCAATCTCGCCACGCTGGAATCGTGCGAGCAGGCTCTGGCGCTTTTTCTGCGGTACATCGCCGGACAACATGCCGACGCGGAATCCCTGACGCTGCAAGCGCCGCGCGACTTTTTCCGCAGCGACCTTCATGTTGACGAACACCATGCTGCGATGCGTGTCGATGCGCGACAACAAATGAATCAGCAATGGCAGTTTTTCTTCCGTGGACGGAAAATACACGACCTGGCGCACGCGATCCGCGGTGATGTTGTCGGCTTCGACGGTGAGTTTCTGCGCCTCGTTCATGTGCTCATAAGCCAGCTCGAGCACGCGATGGCTGAGCGTGGCCGAGAACAACAGACACTGGCGTCGATCCCGTTCCGGCAAGCGCCGCAGGATGTAGCGCACATCCTTGATGAAGCCCAGATCGAACATGCGATCAGCTTCGTCGATCACCATGATTTCCACTGCGCTGAACGCAAACACGCGCTGCTTGAAATAATCCAGCAGACGCCCGGGCGTGGCGATGATGATGTCCACGCCATCGCGCAGTTGCTGGCGTTGCTTGTCGTAATCCACGCCGCCGTAAATCAGCGCAGTGGAAAGTCCGGTACCGCCGCACAAGCTGTGAAAATCCTTGTCGATCTGGATCGCCAACTCGCGCGTTGGCGCAATCACCAAGGCGCGTGGATCGGCCGGCCCGCGCTCGGTGAATGCCGGCCTGGTGAGCAGGCGCTGCGCAATCGTAACCAGAAATGCCGCGGTTTTGCCGGTGCCGGTTTGGGCCTGACCAGCCACGTCACCACCCGCAAGTGCGACCGGCAGGGTCAGCGCCTGAATCGGCGTGCAGCGGGTGAATCCGGCGGCGTGCAGTCCGCCGAGCAGGGAAGGTTGCAGCTCGAAGCTGTCAAAAAAAATGTCGGTAAGCGGTTGTTGTGGCATTCTCGAAGAATCGTTGATCGGCCGCGGTTGCGGCCAGGCTGAAAGCAGGAGTGCCGTGCCGCGGTCTTGAATTGACGGCGCGCGGCCCAACTTGAATTGCATCGCGGCTTGGGCTCAAATACGGTCTTCAGTGACCGGAGCCTGCCCTGTGCTGCGTCCTGCAATGGCGCGAGTGTAGCCCAAGCGCGTCCCGACCGCTGCTTTTTTGCGGTTTCCATCCATCCAACGGAGAACCAGTGTGAGTGACGCCATTGCCCAGGTCAGCGACGATCAATTCGAAGAACAGGTGTTGAACTCCAGCGAACCGGTGCTGGTGGATTTTTGGGCGGAATGGTGTGGCCCGTGCAAGATGATTGCGCCCATTCTCGATGAGCTGGCGCAAACGTATGCCGGCAAGCTCAAGATTGCCAAGATCAATATCGATCACAACCAGAAAACCCCGCGCAATTACAGCGTGCGCGGCATTCCCACCTTGATGATCTTCAAGGATGGCAAAGTCGAAGCCACCCAGGTTGGTGCGGTGAGCAAGACCCAACTGACCCAGTTGATCGACAGGACGATTTAACGGTTCGTGCGGGCGTGGCTGCCGGGTTGGGAGGCACTATTTCAAACACTTGGCCAGTGCGTTTCGACTCCGCTCGCTTCGCGAGCCACGCTCAACGCGAACGGGGTTTTTGTTTGTTCCTTGCGTTTCGACTCCGCTCGCTTCGCGAGCCACGCTCAATGTGAACGGGGTTTTTTCTTGGCTACATTCCGTATCCGTTCGCCCTGAACCCTTCGGCTGGGTTCAGGACAGGCTTCGGCGCGTAGCGTCGGGGTCGACGGGTCACCCATGTCTGGAATCCACTCGTTTTGGGAGCCATGTTCAACGTGAACGGATTTGCTGATGTGGATTCCGGATCAGCCCATGCTGAAATGAGATCATGCCGGCAACCAAAAATACTGGACTGGCGGCAAGCAGAGTGTTAGCGTAGGCCGACAAAGCGGGGCTATCGCCCCCATGTGCAATTTTCGCAGGCGCTGCCCGCGCAGAGCGAATGAAAAAGTCTGGGTCGACTTTTTCAGCATCCTGCAGATTTTTATCTCCTTAGAGTTCAAACCCTTCCGTTTCCCAAACGGTACCCATGAGGTACGTCTGTGTCTGATACCGATAGCAAGGACAGTGGCGAGAATCGCCCTGCCGAAAACAATCCCGAGTCGCAACCGCGTGCATCCAGAGACGATGCGCCCAGGGCCGATTCTCCCAAGGCCGAGCAGGCTGGCAGCGGCAACGCTGGCGAAAGCAGCGGCGGCAATGGCGACAACGGCGACTCCGCGTCGTCGAGTAACAATGCCGACGGCGGCGGTAATGGCGGCAACGGCGGCGGCAACGCCGGCAATCGCCAAAACAACAATCGCGGTCGTCGCGATCGTGGCCAGCGCCAGTCGCGTGGTCAGCGCCACCCACAACAACAGCGCGATCGTGATCGTGAAGAAAGCGAAGAAACCTACGAACCGCGCGAAGGCCCGAATTCCGGCGTCGTCATCGACCTGAATGAACTCAAGCGCAAACCCGCGCACGAATTGCTGACCCTGGCCGACAGTCTGGGTATTCAGGAAGGCGTTGCGCGCGCGCGCAAGCAGGACATCATTTTCCTGATCCTGAAAGCGCATGCTCGGCTCGGCGGCAGCATTTACGGCGAAGGCGTGCTTGAAATCCTGCAGGACGGTTTCGGCTTTTTGCGTGGTCCGGATGAATCGTATCTGGCCGGTCCCGACGATATTTACGTATCGCCCAGCCAGATTCGTCGCTTCAACCTGCGCACTGGCGACTACATCACCGGGCGCGTGCGACATCCCAAGGAAGGCGAGCGCTACTTCGCTCTGCTCAAGGTCGACAACATCAACGGCGAGCCGCCGGAAGCGTCGAAGAACAAGATTCTGTTCGAGAACCTCACCCCGCTGTTTCCGCGCAAGATGTTTCGCCTGGAGCGCGGCAACGGTTCGACCGAAGACATCACCGGTCGCATCATGGACCTGATCGCACCGGTTGGCCGCGGCCAACGCGGCATGATCGTGTCGCAGCCCAAAGCCGGCAAGACGATGATGCTGCAAAACGTCGCCCAGGCCATCGTGCACAACTATCCGGAAGTGCATCTGATCATCTTGCTGATCGACGAGCGTCCGGAAGAAGTCACCGAAATGCAGCGCGGAGTGCGCGCCGAAGTCATTTCGTCCACCTTCGACGAACCGGCCGTGCGTCACGTGCAAGTCGCCGAAATGGTGATCGAGCGGGCCAAGCGCCTGGTCGAACACAAGAAAGATGTGGTCATCCTGCTCGACTCGATCACGCGTCTGGCACGTGCCTACAACACCGTGGTGCCGGCATCCGGCAAGGTGCTTACCGGTGGTGTCGATGCCAACGCCTTGCAGCGCCCCAAGCGCTTTTTTGGTGCCGCGCGCAATGTCGAAGAAGGCGGTTCGCTGACAATCCTGGCGACCGCATTGGTGGAAACCGGATCGAAGATGGACGAAGTGATCTACGAGGAATTCAAGGGCACCGGCAACATGGAAGTGCATCTGGATCGGCGCATTTCGGAAAAGCGCGTGTACCCGGCAATCAACATCAACCGTTCCGGCACGCGCCGCGAAGAGCTGTTGATCGAACCGGACCTGCTGCAAAAAATCTGGATCCTGCGCAAGTTGCTGCACCCGATGGATGAACTGGCCGCAATCGAATTCATGCTCGACAAAATGAAGAACACCAAGTCGAATGATGAGTTCTTCAATGCGATGAAGCGGTAATAGCCGGGTTTGGCGAGCGGGGAATCGGGAATCG
>DASSXQ010000312.1:0-25723 GCA_035703725.1 Rudaea sp. | reverse complement strand
TCGAATACTGCTGCCGTCCACACGTCGTACGGCGACAGGAACACGTTGAAATCGAGCACGTCGCGACCGTTGTACCCTTCGCGAAAACGCACATGGACCACCTTGCCGACATCGCTTGCGTTGATCACCGACAGCAGCGTGTTCTGATGCGCATTGACGGTGTAATAAGGGTACAGCAACACTTGCCCCATGCCGCGCGGGTTCAGGTAAACGGCGCGGGCGGGCTGGATGGTGACAACAAGGGTGCCGATGGCGGCAATGAATGCGGCGACAAGATGTTTTCCGTGCATGGCAATACTCCAATTTCATTCGATGATGCTACGGTCAAAACGATTCTACAAGCGATCATCGCAAGTCGCACCGACGAGGCTGGAGGTCGCTCCTGCGATACACTTGTGCAAACCTTCAACAAGCAACGGACCGAACATGGGGCAACTCACGACACATGTGCTCGACACGCACGGTGGCAAGCCGGCAGCGGGACTGGCGATCGATTTGTTCGCGATTGACGGCGACGTGCGCGTGCCAATCAAATCAGTGACGACAAATGCGGATGGCAGAATCGCCGGCCCGCTGCTGACGGATGACGCGTTTGCCGTTGGCGCTTTTGAGCTGGACTTCCACGCCGGCGACTATTTCCGCGCGCAGGGTGTGCCGCTGCCAGAACCGGCATTTCTCGATCGCATCACGATCCGATTCGGCATCAGTGACGCGAGCGCGCATTACCATGTGCCGCTGCTGATGACGCCGTGGAGTTACAGCACGTATCGCGGCAGTTGATTCACACGCCAATCCACCGACAAGAACAAGGCAACGCAAAGCATGGATTTCAATATCGACAGTTGGCTGAATCTGCTGATCCGCTGGTTTCATGTCATGGCGGGCATCATGTGGATTGGAACGTCGTTCTTTTTCATCTGGCTCGACAATGTACTGCAAGCCGAACCCGAGGGCGGCAAGGGCCATGTCGGCAAGGCGTGGCTGTTCCACGGCGGCGGTTTTTACCAGGTCGAAAAGTCGATTGTCGCGCCGGCCTCGATCCTCAAGTCATTGCACTGGTTCAAGTGGGAGGCCTACGTGACGTGGCTGTCGGGTTTTGCGCTGCTGATCGTGGTGTACTGGTTGCGCGCCGATATTTACATGATCGATCCGACCGTGGCGAAGTTGAGCGTTGCCGAATCCATCGGGGTGGGTCTTGGCACGCTGGTCGTCGGCTGGCTGGTCTACGACAGCCTGTGGCGCTGGCTGGGCGAGCGCGCGCCGAATCTCGCGCTGGGCATCTCGCTGGTGTTGTATGTTGCGGCGGCCTACGCGCTCACGCACCTGCTGAGCGGGCGCGCCGCATTCCTCATGAGCGGCGCCATGCTCGGCACGATCATGGCGGCGAACGTGGCCATGGTCATCATGCCGAACCAGCGCAAGATGTACGCTGCAGCGACTGCCGGCGGCGAAGTCGATCCGCGCCTGAGTTACCAGGCCAAGCGCCGCTCCAGGCACAACAACTACCTCACCTTGCCGGTCATCTTCATGATGATCAGCAATCACTTTTCGATGACCTGGGGTCACGCGCTGAACTGGGTGATCCTGGTGGCGATGTTCCTGGTCGGCATCGGCGTCGATCACTTCCTCAACAGCCGCGACAAGGGGCAGAAGGGCATCGGCTACGCGGCTCTTGCGGCGGCGCTTGCCGCGCTCATTGCCGCGATGGCGATGAGCGCCGTGCACGCGCCATCGGCAACGGTCGCAAACAATTCCACGACGACAGCGCCGGTTGCGTTCGCGACCGTGCAAGGCATCTTCGCCGTGCGCTGCATGGAATGCCATTCGGCGCATCCGACCTCGAAACTGTTTCCCATCGCGCCCAACGGCATGAAATTCGACACGCCCGCAGAAATCAAGATGGCGGCGGTCAAGATCAAGCAGATGGCGATCGACACGAACGCGATGCCGCTGGGCAACCTGACCCGGATGACGGCGGACGAGCGCGCGACGCTGGCCGCGTGGCTCGCGCAAGGCGCGTCCATTCCGCCCAAACCGGAGGCGCAGTAGGATGGCCATACATGCAAGCTAAACCCGCACCATCATCGGCTCGTCCGGACGCCCCCATGGCCAACTCACGCTACGCGTTTCCGCCCGGCGGCCTGCCGCCGCAAACCCAGCGCACCGTCGATCGCGCCGTTTTCACCACGGCCTATGCGCTGATTCCGCGCGGCGTGATGCGCGACATCGTCACCAGCCAACTGCCGCACTGGAAGGGTACGCGTGCGTGGATTCTGGCGCGACCGTTGTCCGGTTTTGCCGAAACCTTCGCGCAGTACGCCGTGGAAGTCGAACCCGGCGGCGGCAGCGATCGCCCGGACACCGATGCGCGCGCGGAGGCCGTGCTGTTCGTCGCCGACGGCGAGCCGACACTGACGCTGGCGGGCAAGCGCCACGTTCTGCGTGCCGGCAGCTACGCGTTCATTCCGCCCGGTGCGCAGTGGACTGTGCACAACCACGCCGCCACGCCCGCGCGCTTCCACTGGATTCGCAAGTCCTACGAGCCGGTTGACGGCATCGAGTTGCCCACGGCGTTCGTCACCCACGACGACGACGTGCCGCTGGATGTGATGCCCGATTGTAACGAGGCCTGGGCGACCACGCGCTTCGTGGAACCGGACGATTTGCGCCACGACATGCACGTCAACATCGTGACGTTCAAGCCCGGCGGCGTGATTCCGTTTTCCGAAACCCATGTCATGGAACACGGCCTGTACGTGCTCGAGGGCAAGGCCGTCTACCAGCTCAACAGCGACTGGGTCGAGGTCGAAGCCGGCGATTTCATGTGGCTGCGCGCGTTCTGCCCGCAGGCGTGTTACGCGGGCGGGCCGGGACGATTCCGCTATCTGCTGTACAAGGACGTGAACCGGCATCCGAAGTTGTCGCTGTTCGACGCCAAGTCATGAGCGAAGCGACGCGAATGCAACCGCGCGATCTGGTCGGCTACGGCGCGCAGGTGCCGCACGCGCAATGGCCGAATGGCGCGCGCATCGCCGTGCAGTTCGTCATCAACTACGAAGAAGGCGCCGAAAACTGCATCCTCAACGGCGATGCGGCGTCCGAAGCCTTCCTGTCGGAAATGGTCGGCACGCCAGCACTCAAGGGCGTGCGCCACATGAGCATGGAATGGCTCTACGAATACGGCAGCCGCGCCGGTTTCTGGCGGCTGCTGCGCCTGTTCGCCGAACGCGACATGACGGCGACGGTGTTCGCGGTCGGCATGGCGCTGGAACGCAATCCCCAGGCCGCGCGCGCGATGGTCGATGCCGGATTCGAGATCGCCTCGCACGGCTGGCGCTGGATCGATTACCAATATGTCGATGAAGCCACCGAGCGCGAACATATCGACCTCGCGGTGCAGGCGATCGAACGCGTCACCGGCACGCGGCCACTGGGTTGGTACACCGGCCGTTGCAGTCCGCACACGCGGGGGCTCGTGGCCGAGTACGGCGGCTTTCTCTACGACGCCGATTCGTATGCCGACGACCTGCCGTACTGGGAATTGGTCGGCGGCAAGCCGCAACTGATCGTGCCGTACACGCTCGACACCAACGACATGCGTTTCGTCGCACCGCAAGGCTTCAACAGCGGCGAACAATTTTTCTGTTACCTCAAAGACGCGTTCGACGTACTTTACGCCGAAGGTGCGCAACGCCCGAAAATGTTGTCGGTCGGCCTGCATTGCCGCATCGCCGGGCGACCGGCACGCAGCGCCGCGCTGGCGCGCTTTCTCGACTACGTCAAGCAACACGACAAGGTATGGGTGTGCCGTCGCGTCGATATCGCGCGGCACTGGCGCGAGCATCACCCGTACCGCGCCGAATGATGCCTGCCGACACGCTCATCTTGACCGCGCAGTCGCTGACGGCGGAGGCCTTCGCACCCTACGGCGACGTCATCGCCGCGCGCGGCGAATCCAGCACCATCAATCAGGGCATGGGCGGACGCTGCGGCGATCTAGCCAAGGTCGAAGTAACTGCGGAGGGTGGCCGCGCGGCAATCAGCGTCATCACCTGCATTGCGGAAGCGTTGCCGATCACCCTGCGTCTGATGGAGCGCCACCCGCTCGGCAGTCAGGCCTTCGTTCCGCTCAATGGCCAGCGCTACGTGGTCGTGGTCGCGCCCGCCGGCGCGCCGCCCGCGCGCGAGGATTTGCGTGCTTTCCTGTGTCGCGGCGATCAAGGCGTCAATTATCACCGCGGCACCTGGCATCATCCGATGCTGGCGCTGGATCGCGCGTGCGAATTCGCCGAATTCCACCGCGCCGGACCCGGCGAAAACTGCGACGAAGCGCCGCTGCCGTGCGCGGTCGTCGTGCAGATTTGAGCGCGATACGAAGCATGCGGATCGAAACCTTCAACGACGCATCGCGCGGTGAAGCCATCGCGGTGATTCGCCCGTGCCTCGATATCCCGCGCTGGATCGATGCCATCGTCGACGCGCGCCCCTACGCCGACATCGACGCCGTGCTGCAACACGCGCGCATTGCCGCCGAGCCATTCACGCAAGCCGAAATCGACGGCGCGTTGGCACACCATCCGCGCATCGGCGAGCGCGCCCGCGGAAGCGGCGCCGAAGCGCGATTCTCGTCAGCAGAGCAAGCCGGTCTCGGCACCACCAGCGCTGACATCGAAGAGGCGTTGCATCAAGGCAACCTCGACTACGAACGCGAATTCGGCCGCGTGTTCCTGATCCGCGCGGCCGGTCGCGACCGCGCCGAAATCCTCGCCGAGCTGCACCGTCGCATGGATAACGATCCGGGGCACGAATTGCGCATCATTGCCGAGCAACTGCGCGAGATTGCTCTCGGCCGCCTGCGTACGATCCTCGGCGACTGAAGTCGTATCATGGATTGTTTCCGGCAAGCGCGAGTTGACCGCGCGCCACATCGCCGCGCTGCGCAAGCGGTTCGGCGTCAACGCAGATGCATTTCTTTGAGCGTGCATACATGAAATTTCAAACTTCGATTGATGTGGTCGGCAACAGAGCAAGATAACCCGGCTGCAGCGCCGCGCGATCCGGAATTGACCTCACATTACCAATAACCAAATCAAGGGACATTGCCATGTTGACTATTATCGAAGGACTTCCGGACCATGTGATCGGCATTCGCATCACCGACAAGTTGCGTGCCGAGGATTACGAGAGACAGCTTGTTGCGTTGGTCAACGACCGACTGGAGAAACATGACAAGCTCGACTTGCTGTGTTGCATCGAAGGCGAATGGAAGGGCATGGAGGCCGGCGCCGTGTGGCAGGACCTTCGATTGGGACTGGGCAAAATTGGCCATTGGGCGCGCATGGCGATCGTCAGCGACATCAAGTGGCTGGAAAATGCCATCAAACTGTTCGCCTTGTTTTCTCCCGGCGAGCTGCGGCACTTTGCCAGTGACGACTACGAGGCCGCGCGCAACTGGGTCTGCGAAAGTGATCGCGCGCAAATCGACATGACGCTTGACAGCAAGACTGGCATCCTGCTGCTGGAACCGGCTGCGGACAAGGCGCTGAGCGAAGACGATTTTGAAGCCGTTGGCAAGACCATCGGCGATTACCTAAAAGATCACGACAAGCTTCACGGCGTCTTGATCCACACGCGTCGATTCCCCGGCTGGCAAAGCGTCGGCGCGCTGTTTGCACACCTCAAATTCGTCAACCGGGTGCACGACAAGATTGCCAGGATTGCTCTGGTAACCAACAGTCCGTTGGGATCATTTGCCGACCACGTGCTTGACCCGCTGATGCTGGCCAAAATCCGCAAATTCGATTACGACCAGCGCGATGTCGCCATGGCCTGGTTGAAACAACCAACGGCGTAACCGTCGGTTTTCATCGAACCACACCCACAACGGGTTGCGAACATGGCGCAACCCAATCCCGGAAAGTCATTTCGCAACACGCACAACAAGTGACGCAAAAGCAAACGGACCCGATGAACAGCGTCATCAGGTCCGTCAATGATGCACGATTGGGCGCGGCGCAGACGATGGAAACAACGCGCGTATCGGATTAGCCTGTCTTAGCGTGGAAGCAGGGTTTTCTCGTTTCCATTGTCTTTCCAGCCGGCTTTTGCGCTGCACGCATCGGCCTCGGCCTTGTGGGTTTTTTCCCACGCGGTAATCGATTTGGTTTCCGACGAAGACATTTTTTCGTTCATGCATGCGCAATATGCATAAATGGTCTCGGTGGATTGCCCTTGATCCTTGTTGTCGGAAACGCACCGCTTGATCCATGCGTCATCATCGGCATTGGCGAACGCGGAATTGATTGCAACCACGCTGAACAGTGAAGCAAAAATGACCATTACCGCAGTACGAGTCTTCATTGCTGTTTCCCTCAACTCAAATGGATGGCCCTTCGCGCACGAAGGAGTAATGGCAACCGACAACCCGGAACGGATTGCGGCAGCAGCATAGTCCAGTGTTCGCGATTTCCACAAGCACAATCGCGATTGCGCAGACCGGCCTGGAGTTACATGATTGGCGCCGGCAGTATTGGCCCGAATGAATGCAGCGATGCAACACGATATTGGTCGAAGGATGCGATCATTTTGATCGCAACGGCGCAATCGGACTGTTTCAGATCGGCACGAATGGACTGACCTATCCCTGGCGGGTGCCGCCTCAATTGCATTTTTGAAGGCATCCATGGACGAGACCCGCCTCGTCCGTGTTGCTGTCGCCTGCTGCGTCGAGGCGCAGTGGTAATTGCTCACCGCAGTCGTTCCGGACCGCAGTGCACTGGATGACACGTACCAGGACCGGGCGGGATGCGCCAATGAAACGGTGCGCGAGCTCGAGGAGAACGGCCAGATGGTCGAGGCCATTCACATCGATGTTGGCACGCTTTGCGCGTGGTGCAACGAGCAAGTGCGACCCGTAGAGGGTGGCGCAAGGGCGAAATACGTTTGCGACTTGCTGCACCAGTCGCATCGGTTCGAGTCACCGCACGACGGCACCGGACAGGATCACTCAACACGGGTGCCCGTGCGCCCGCGTTTGGGTTTAGCCCACCACAATCAGCAGGTGACGCGATTCGCATATACTTCGTCGAACGCTGTTGCGATACATGACAAGGTGGTTACCCTGGCCATTTGCTGTTTACTGCTGTTTACGCCACCAGTCGTTCCCCGTGTGCTCATGCCAATCGTGAAATGAACTCACCCGCAGTCAACCCAATCAGCCCCAACGCCGCCACGAGATTGGTCGTGGTCAGCGGCATGTCCGGTTCGGGCAAAACCATTGCGCTGCGTGCGCTGGAAGATCTGGACTATTACTGCGTGGACAATTTGCCGGGCGCCCTGTTGCCGGCATTCGTTGCCGAGGTGAAGCGCGCGCAGACAGGACTGCATCCACGCATGGCAGTTGGTATCGATGTGCGCAATCGCGCCGAGCATCTGCATCAGTTGCCGCAGGTACTGGCGGGACTGGCCAGCGCCGGCATCGAACATCAATTGATTTTTCTCGACGCGCGCGATGACGTCTTGTTCAAACGCTATTCGGACACCCGCCGACGTCATCCGCTCACGGGGACCGGCCTTTCGCTGACCGACGCCATCGCGTTGGAGCGCAAACTGCTCAAACCACTGGCATCCATCGCCGAACGCGTCATCGATACCGGCGACTTGAACGTGCACCAGCTGCGCCGCCTGATTGCGACCGAATTGGGCATGGCCGGCGGGCCGTTGTCGCTATTGTTCGAATCGTTCGCCTACAAACGCGGATTGCCGGTCGATGCGGACTTCGTGTTTGACGCACGTTGCCTGCCGAATCCGCATTGGGACACCCAGGTGCGGCCATTGTCCGGGCGCGATGCGGCCGTGCGCGCGTGGCTTGAAAACAAGCCTGAGGTCGGCCAATATCTGGACCAGATTCGCGCGTTTCTGGATCACTGGCTACCGCGATTCGAGGCCGAAAACCGCTCTTATGTCACTATTTGCGTTGGCTGCACCGGCGGCCGTCATCGCTCGGTATACTTGTGCGAACGTCTGGCCGAGCATTTCCGCGACAGCCGCGAGCAAGTCCTGACCTTTCATCGGGAGTTGGAATGAAGAGCCGGGAATCGGGAATCGCGAATCGGGAATCGGCAAATGGCAAGGCCGGAGCGATTTGTCGCAAACTGTCGTCATGGCGAATGGATTCGGCTTTCCCTGCCTTTATTCGATTCCCCATTGCCCATTCGCCATTCCCGGCTCCCCGGCCATGAGCGTCGCCATTCTGCTGCTGACCCACGACACCATGGGCGATGCGCTCATCGCCACGGCGCGGCATATTCTCGGGCGCATGCCGCTGGCGTTGGAAGCCCTGGCGATTCCGCCGGGCAGTGATGTCGGCGGGGCCCAACGCAATGCCGCAGCGCGCGTCCGCGCGCTGGATTCGGGCGACGGAGTACTGGTGCTTACCGACGTTTACGGAGCCACGCCAAGCAACGTTGCCGAAACGCTCGACAATCTCGGTGTGGACATCTGCCGCGTGTCCGGAGTCAATCTGCCCATGGTATTGCGCGTGCTCAACTATCCGGAACAAACCCTTGCCGAACTGGCGCAGACTGCTGCCAGCGGCGGACGTGCAGGAATTCATGTCGGTCATGCTTGAACGCGAAGTCACCATCAGCAACAAACTCGGCCTGCATGCGCGCGCATCGGCCAAACTCGTGCAACTGCTGCAAGGTTTCAAGGCCGACGCGTGGTTGATATATCGTGGCCGCGAAGTGAACGCCAAAAGCATCATGGGGGTGATGATGCTGGCCGCCGGCGTCGGCAATCAGATCACGTTGCGCACCGATGGTCCCGATGAAGCGGCAGTAATGGACGCGATGGTTGACCTGTTCCATCGCAAATTTGACGAGGGCGCATGATGATCAAGCGCTGTCACGCTTCGCAAGCCCCCTCCGCCGACGATGTCGGGGCAGAGGGTTGGGTGAGGGGGCAGCGCCTTGGTGCAACTCGGTGTTCGATTTTCGCTGGGTATGTCGCGACAACCCACCGGCGAATTGACTTCAACCATTTCCCCCTCGCCCCTGCCCTCTCTCCCAGCGGCCGCGTCGGCGGGGGAGAGGGAGCACAGCGCGAATCCTTCCCGCAATTGCTCGCGCGCAACAATCTTGTGGCAAACCGGAACGCGCGGCGATGCGTGCCTGGCGCGCAAGAACATTGCCTGAGGTGGGCTGGGTGAGTCCCCGCTTCGTCCTTTCCGGCACGAGCGCTGCTCGCGGCATGGCGCTGGGTCGCGCACGCCTGGTGCAACCCAATCAAATCATCGTCGACGAACGTCCGCTGGAAACCGATGATGTCGAGGCAGAGGTTTTGCGTCTGCAAACGGCCTTGTCCAACGCGCGCGACGAACTGCGCAAATTGCGCGAGGAACTGCCCGATGCGCTGGAACGCGAAGTCGGTGAATTCATCGACGCGCATAGCCTGATTCTGGACGATCCGGAACTGACCTTGGGTTTGTTCAACCTGATTCGCAAGGGTCGCTATCGCGCCAGTGCGGCATTGAAACTGCAGCGCGATCGCCTCATCGCCGTGTTTGAAGCCATTGACGACCCGTATCTGCGCAGCCGGCGCGAGGATGTCGATCACATCATTGCGCGCGTACAGGCGGTGCTTTCGCGCGATACCACACCAGCAGAACGCCAGATCGCATCGCGTGTCGGCACGATCCTCATCAGCGATTCGTTCCCTCCGGCTGAACTGGCGCAACTCACCGAGCACGGCGTCCTCGGCCTGGTTACCACGGGAGGCAGTGCGTTGTCGCACAGCGCCATCCTCGCGCGCAGCATGCGCCTGCCGTTGGTCGTCGGCGTACACGAGGCGTTGCAGCAATTGCACGACGATGATCTGTTGCTGCTCGATGCTGCAGCCGGTGAAATCGTCATTCATCCCACTGCTCAGGACCTGGCCCGTTATCGCCAATTCCAGCGCGATCAAGCACGCAGCGTGGAAGCGCTCGGACAACTCAAACACGCGCCCACACGCACTGCAGACGGCACCGAAATCCATTTGTACGGCAATGTCGAATTGCTTGCCGACGTGGCTCAGGCGCGCGCACTCGGCGCCGCAGGCATCGGTCTGTACCGCACCGAATTCCTGTTCCTGCAGCGCAAGGAACTGCCTGACGAAGAGGAGCAATTCGAGGTTTACCGCGATCTGGTGCTGGCCATGGGCGGCTCGCCCGTGACCTTGCGCACGCTGGATCTGGGCGCCGACAAAGCCGATGCCACCGGTTTGTCGATGGCAAGCGAGCCCAACCCGGCATTGGGTGTGCGTGGCGTGCGTCTTGCCATGCGGCATCCGCAGTTGTTCACCACGCAACTGCGTGCGATGTTGCGTGCGTCGATATTTGGCCCGGTACGCATCATGCTGCCAATGGTCACGACCAGCGAGGAAATCGTCGATGTGCGCAAATTGATCAGCGATTGCGCGCGCGATCTGCGTAGCAGCGGTTACGAAATCGCCGACTACTTTGAACTTGGCGCGATGATCGAAGTACCGGCTGCCGCAATTGCTTTGTCGAGCCTGATTCGCCACCTCGACTTCATCGCCATCGGCACCAACGATTTGACCCAGTACACCCTCGCAGTTGACCGCAACAACGACGCACTGGCAGCGCTTTACGACCCGTTGCATCCGGCAATGTTGAAGTTGCTTGCGCAGATCATCGCGGTAGCAACGCGCACGAACAAATCGGTAACGTTGTGCGGCGAGATTGCCGGTGATCCCATGTTTACCGCATTGTTGCTCGCTTTGGGCTTGACCGGGTTCAGCATGCATCCCGGCTCGATGCTCGAAGTACGCCAGACGATCGCTGCGTGCGATCTGGCGAAATTGCGCCGCCAGCGCAGCGCACTGTTGCGTGCGCAAACCCGCGCCGGCATCGAACGCGTGATCGAGCGCATGCGCTGATTGTCCGCCGCGTACGGAACCATCGGATGCGCTTGCAGTCCAGCGTGCCGCTCAAGCGCGGCAACGGCTGTAGTAAACTGGGCGTTTCACGCACTCCCTCGAAAACGATGCTCAACCCCTCCGTGCACCGCGACCGTGACGCACTCGCAAAACGTTTTGGCGAAGCAACGCCGTTTCGGCACATTGCCATCGACGATTTCCTTGCGCCCGAATATTGCGCGAAGTTAATCGACGAATTCCCGCCATTCGAGCGCGGCAACGCGCGCAACGAAGCCGGTGAAACAGGGTCAAAATCGACGCTGGAAAAAATCCGCGATATCGGGGCCGCGTATTCGCAGCTTGATGAGCTGATCCAAACCCGCGAATTTCTCGACCTGATTGGCAAAATCACGGGCATCGACAATCTGCTTTACGATCCGTGGTATTTCGGTGGTGGCACCCACGAAAACCGGGTCGGTCAGGACCTTGATCCGCACATCGACTTCAATCGCCACCCGGTCGAACGCTGGCATCGCCGGTTGAACCTGATCGTGTATCTCAACCACGAATGGGAAGATGCCTGGGGCGGCAGCCTGGAACTGCATTCGGATCCGCACGCGCCCAACAATCAGGTCAAGCTGATCACGCCGTTCTTCAACCGTGCCGTGATTTTCGAAACCACCGAAACAAGCTGGCATGGCTTCAGCCGCATCGCGCCGCCCGCCGACAAGCAATCACTCTCGCGAAAATCCATCGCCTTGTATTTTTATACGGTTGACCGCCCGCGCGACGAACTGGGCGACACGCATTCGACGATCTACGTCGATCGGCCGTTGCCGGAGCGATTCAAGCCCGGTCTGACCCTCACCGAATCCGATGTGCAAGAGCTGCGCATCCTGCTGGCCCGGCGCGACCAACATAATCAACGCCTGTACCGCGATACGACCAATCTCACCAAACAACTCGAACAGTCACAGGCGGCACTGCACGCCGGGCGGCTAGGCCGCCTGCGCTACTTCGCGCGGCGGGTGCTGGCGCGGATTCAACGCTGACGTCGGTCATTCGCGTGTGGCCACACAGAACGCGGTCAACCCGAACCATCGGTTGCGCGCGACCAGTTTCAGTTCTGCGTGGGATACGGCGTTCAAAATCCAGTTCACCGGCCGCGAGTGAACTTTCATGTCCGATGCCGGTTTCACGGAGGTGCCGAATAGCATGCGAGGCAACCGTACCAGCAGCGCCACTGGAAACACTCCAGCAAAAAAATAGGTGCTGTGCCGGATGCGCAATCCCGTCGCTTCAACCACGCGCTCAAGTCCGGCAAGCGTATAGCGACGCTTGTGTTCCAGAAACACGTCATGTCCACTCCACATGAACTGGAATGCCGGCACCGAAATCAGGAATGTTGCCTTTTCACTGGCCTTGTTCACGGCGTCGCGAAGCAAACCAACATCGTCATCGACATGTTCGAGGACATCCATGAGCAGGACAAGATCAGCATCTACCGGTCCGATCGAACGGCAAAAATGAATTTCTTTCCCATTTTCCACAATGTTACTATCCGCGGGATAGTTGGGATCAACACACCAAGCTTCGACGGCTGATGACCTGTCCAGCAGGCGCCGCGAGAAAAATCCTGATCCCGCACCAACATCAAGCAACCTGGTTGGCTTCAACTCCCGCGTCAAACGTTCAACCGCGCGTGCCTTGCTGCGGTAGTACCAGTGATCGACCACGCCATCGCGCAAAATTTCGGCTTCCTTGATGTCCATTTCCCGTTGATTCTCCTGCAAGGAAAAGTCGGCACTTCGATACAATGATGCAATAGGCGGTGAATTATAGACACTGACACCCGCCACACGTTGTCGATCACGTCATGTGGCGGCAATTTGATGGCCGCCATCGACACGTTCGCAAGAGATTCTGTGGCGGTCTGCATGGCCTTGCGTCCAACCGGAAACACCGTTGAGGCTGGAGTTTGATGATTTCGCCAAAGACCAGATTGAAGCCCGGTTCGGATACATTGATTGCGATGGCCATCGTTGCGATTGGGGTGGCTTTTATCGTCGTTCCAGGCTGGCAGCTTCTCGACCCGGGCCCATTCGATTGGCACATTGCCCAACCCGCGTTCTGGCAAGGCGGCATTGAGGCGCTGGTCTTGATCGGCCTGCTGGCATTGGCGCAATTGTTGCCGACCCGTTCCGGACGCTTGACGTTCACGCTTGTGCTGGCGGAGTTGTACCTGCGCAGGCACGCAGTTGACGCTGCCGCGATTGTCGATATCGTTTATTTCGAAATTTGCATTGGCCTTGGCGCGCTCGTTTTTCGTTTGAGCGGAAATGCGCGTCCGCGCAGCATTGCGCAATACCTGCAAAGCTTTGTTCTGGGGCTTTGCGTGTGGAGCGTTTGCGCGTGGTCCATTTCCGCCACTGGCTTGGGTTCGCTGCACGATTTGCGCTGGATGTCGCTGCTTGTGGCGGTGCCAGCGATCATGGCGCGTTCGCGTCCGTGGTGCGTTTTTGTGAGCCAGCGCGTGGACGCAATGCCAAAAATCGCTCGCGTTTGTGCAGGCGTCTTGTTTGGATGGTTTCTCGTTCAATTCGCTCGCAGTGCCGTTGCCATCGATTTTGATGGCCTTTGGTATGGACTGAAAGGGCAATATGTTCTTGTCGGTTCCGGCTCGGCGTTCGCTTCTTCCGGGCTTGTGTCGCCGGTGTTCTACTTTCCAAAACTGTATGAATTGTTCCTGATCCCGCTAAGTGGTTTGGGAAGCAGCACGGTTATATCCGGAGTAACGTTGCTGATTGGCACCATGTTGGCGGCCGCGAGCTACGAAATACTGAAAAGACTCGGTCTGAAACAACAGGCGATGTGTTTTGCCGGGGTTGTGTTGTGCATGACGGTTCCGGCAATTGCCAACCAACTGCTGCAATCGAAAGGAGACATCCTCGCGACACTGCTCCTGGCCTTCGCCTGGATCAAGGCATCGGAATTTGTAGCATCGCGAAACCGCGCTTCGCTGGTTTGGTTTTTTGGTCTGATGCTGCTGGCGACGCAAGGCCGCCTGAGCGCCATTCCGTTTGCCGGCGCAATGACGATTGCCGTCGCTCTTGCGTGCTTGCTGCAGCGACCAAACTCGATGTCACCGACGCGTCTGGAAACGCGACTGGCATGGATTGGTCTGGGCTTGATCCTGGTCACCAGCGCGTTTGTCACCGCGCGTACGCTGCTACTCGCCGGAATGCCGACAATCGGTCCGGATCCCCTGTTCAAGTTGTGGCAGATTCTCGGTTTCCATTTGAAATATCCCGCCGGGACGTTGCATTGGAGCTACCCCAAGGATTGGAGCGACATCTTCCCCCTGTTGACGGATTTTCTGTTCCGACCGCAGCGGCTTGGCCACATTGAAATCTCCTGGGTTGGAAATGTGTGGGTTTGGCTGGCTGTTGTTGCCGGGCTTGCCTTTCTTGTCCTTGGCAGACGCTCGCCGTTGCCTGCAAGTATGTCGCGCATTGGCTTCGGACTCGTTGCAACCACAATCCTGTTGATGTTTTTTTGGGGCTATCAGATTCGCGGCGGCGATGGCAACTACTTCATCTCCGGATTATTACCCGCCGTTCTGCTCGGGGTTGCGGCAGCATGGGGTAGCGTCACCGCCACAACGAAGGCACGTATCGCACTGGTTACCTGCATTGGAGCGTTCAGCTTGTTTCAAGCGGCGTACAGCTTCATGAGTGCGGCGTGGACTCCCGGGACCCGTCCGTTCGATCTGTCATTCCGGCGCGGTATCCAGGAACTCCGCAGCAGGCAACATGCCATGTTGAATGACAGCGGACTCTCTCGGATCGGCGAATATCTGCGCCATCAGCATGGCTGCATTCACGTTGTTGGTTACGTGGACAAGGAACCAGGATTTGTCTTGCCTGCCACGTTTGAAGGTTTGGCCGACATTTCCTATTCCCGCCCCGAACTGGTTGGCGACCGCGCTCACTTCATGAAATTCGTGATCAGCACCAAGGTGAAGTACTTGATCATGCCGCATTCCGGACATCATCCAACATCAAATGGCACACAGTACATTTCTCCGATGATTGCAAAATTGACGCAAGACCTTGCAACCAATCGCGAAATTCGAAAGATCAAAGATACCGATTACGACATGTACGATCTTTCCGGGTGGGTCGCGCACTGAATTGGCGAACACGTGTCCTGACTGGAGCGCCTGCAAACCAGGTCCATCGCGATAATTCGATACGCGATGTGCGGACACATTGGCTGCACCAACCAACGCTGTTCGCGACTGACGGGTTCGGCGTAACATGTCCGAGCCGAAGCGTATTCGGCAACGCTGCGCAACCCCCGGCGGAATACCTGAATGCCGAAGGGCACACGACATGGGGACGCGTGCGGGAACATAAACTTTTTGAGGACATGTGTATGCGATTCTCTTTGAGCGGCGCCGTTGCTTGCGGCGCAATCATCATGGCTTTACCCCTCGCCAGCGTCGCAGCGCCGGCACCAACAACAGTACCTGCCGGGAAGGTTGAAGCGCCCACCAAAGCAACGCCTGCACCGGCGTTGCGCGCTTATATCGATCCGCAAACCGGCCGGCTCATCGGCCATCCCGTTACCGACGAGCAGAAACGCGCTGCCGCGCGGTCGTCGGCGACACCGCGCCGGAACAAGGTTCTGGAGCTGCACCACGCCGATGGCTCAACCGAGTATGTGCTCAATGGCGCCGCCGACGCGCAAATCATCGCCACGGTGGGCAAGGACGGCAAGATTCATACGCATTGCACCGATGCATCCCACCAACTCCTCCCGGGCACCACCACAATGCAGCCGGAGCGTCGCGATGACCGGTAAATCAGTCGGGATTTGCACCCTGGTCGTCGCCATTGCCTGTGCGTTTGGCAGCACCCGCACGCATGCAAGCGCGACCTTCGTTATCAACAACAACGACGGTCCGGGCGTCGGTTTCAATGACACGTCCATGCCCAACGCCAACGCAGGATGTCAGAGCGGTGAAACTCTCGGCCAATGCCGTCTGCGCGTATTTACCACAGCAGCCAATCAATGGGGTCAACTGCTCAACTCGCCGGTGACCATTACCGTGGACGCGTCGATGGATTCGCTGGAGTGCGATCAAACGTCGGCGGTGCTGGGTTCTGCCGGACCCAATACGGTTCATGCAAATTTCACCAATGCGCCACGTGCGAACACGGCGTACGTACAAGCGGAGGCAAATTCGCTGTCCGGATCGGATCGATCAGGCTCGTCCGACATCAACGCCACGTTCAATGTCGATATCGACACCGGCACGTGCCTGACCGGTGCCGATGGTTGGTGGTACGACACCGATCCCGAAGTGCCAATTGCATCAGGGCGCATTCCGTTGCTGCCGGTGGTATTTCACGAACTGGGTCACGGCCTTGGCTTCATTTCGTTGTACGCCGATGATGGGACGTCGCTTGCCGGCACCAGCACGCCAATCTGGGGCTACTATCTGTACGACACTTCCACAAACAAGCTTTGGAAGAACATGACCAAAGCGCAACGAGCGGCATCCACCACCAATGATCCAAACCTTGTATGGACCGGACCGCACACGAGCAAACAATCGACCAAGTTCCTCGGTCACGCGATTGCGGTGGTGGTCAATTCTCCGGCAGGCATTGCCGGGCCCAACGCGGCACAGGAGGCGCAATTCGGTCCCAGCGTGGTGAGTTCCCCGGTTACGGCCGATGTCGTGCTGGCCGACGACGGCACCGGGACAACTTCGGATGCATGCGAGCCAATCACCAACGCAAGCGCCATCAAGGGCAAGATTGCACTGGTGGATCGCGGCACTTGCAACTTCACGGTAAAGGTGAAGAACGCGCAAGACGCGAATGCCGTGGGTGTGATCGTGGCGAACAACGTTGCGACCGGATTGCCCGGCATGGGTGGCAGCGATCCAACAATCACGATTCCATCGCTGGGTGTCGCTCAAGCTTTGGGCACAACGATCAAGGCCAACTTGCCCGGCGTGAATGCCACGCTCGGGCTGGACCCCAGTGGCTTGGCTGGTACCAATTCCGGATGCGTGCGCATGTACGCGCCAAATCCGCTGGAGTCTGGATCGTCGGTATCGCATTTCAGTTCGGCAGCGTTTCCGAACCTGTTGATGGAACCGGCACTCAACGAGAGCATTTTCAACAAGGTTGATTTGACCTTGCCCTTGTTCCAGGACATCGGATGGAACACGTCGCCGGAGGACATCTTGTTCATCGACGGCTTCGATCCGAGTCCCTGTGCTTTCGTGCAACCCTGATGAAGATCGATGCGGCTTCCCCTGCATGCGGGGGAAGCCGCGCAACGCAATGAACCGATATCGGATGAGTCATGGCCCGCGTTTGCGCGGGCCAGTGGCAGCGCGATAGCTGCGTTATTGCGCGCGCTGCTCGTTCAGTGTCAACGCCACCTTGTCGCGCAGATATACCGGCAAGGCGAATTCCGGGGCAACGCCGGCACCTGCTGCAAATTGGGTCGCAGCAAGTCGTGCAACTGCGTGTGCTTGCGGATACCGATCACCGTCGGCGAAGCGAGGGCGGGCCGGCAGACGCGCGATCAGCGCATCGCGGTAAGCATTCCAGCCGCTACCGACGACGCTCCAGGATGCACCGATTGAATCCGGATGCGGCGGCAGCACCAATGCGCTGGCCGGGCCAACCGATTCTTCACCGATGGACCCGACCAAACCATCAGCAGTGCGTTGATAAGCGCCCGCGTAGATTTCACCCATGCGTGCGTCGATGACCGCGAGGATCGATGCATCGTCGATTGGCGCGTCAAGCGCCAGCGAGGCCAGCGACGACACGGTGACCACCGGCAAATCCAGTCCAAGCGCCAAACCTTGCGCGACGGATATCGCCAGACGTACGCCGGTGAACGCACCGGGTCCGCGACCGACCGCGATGCCATCGAGCTGGCGTCGCGCCAGTCCGGCTTGCGCCAGCAGCGATTCGATCATCGGCAAAATCAATTCAGCATGGCGACGCGGTGCCAGCTCGCTGCGTTCAATGATCGAGTCGCCGCACAACAGCGCGGCGGAGCACGATTCGGTAGAGGTTTCCAGAGCGATCAGGTTCATGCTGCCATTGTCGCATTGTTCCTGTCATCGGGCAGGCGGCAATGTGGCGATTTGCGGGCAGTTTGTGGACGGTCGGCATCCTCACGGCGTCTGCCACGGATTGCTTGCGTAGGCGCGCTGCAACGTGGCAATCAGGTCGCTGCACAAGGGAAAACCGATATTGTCGATGCAGGCAACCGGTCGCGCGACGGTATTGGCGTTGCAGACGAATACGCCGCTCATGCCGCCCAGATCGTCGACGCGCACGTGCCGCGTAGTCTGGGAGATGCCAAACCTGTGCAGGCCGGATTGCAGCAATCGCACTCCGGTCCCGGCAAGTTGCGGCGCATCGGGCCAGACGACACCATCGCCGTCATGAAAGCCGATGTTCCAGATCGCGGCTTCGGATACGCCAGTGTCGGCGTCGACAAACAGCGCATCGTCGAATCCGCAGCTCTGCGCCAGACGTCGGTAGTGGAAAAGTGGAAATGTTCCAACGTGCTTGATATGTGCCAATTCGCGCTGGTATCGGAACGACTTCAAGCGCAGTGGCGCGGTCGGCGATGGCACCGCGCGACTGACGCCGATCAGCACATCCGGCACAGCAGCCGCACCCGGTCGCGCCCGATCGAATGCCAGCGAAAAGACGGTTATCCGCACGGAAATTGCGCCAGACTTGCCTGCCAACGCATTCCGCAGGTACGTGCGCACCTGCCCGAGATCCAGCTCGCTGGCAAACAATTCCCGAGTGCCTTCCTGCAAGCGGTCCAGATGCAGGTCGAGCCCGCGCACTCGGCCATCGAGAACGGACATCACGGTGAAATGGCCGTAGTTCGTTTGCGCCAACAAGCGCAGGTCTTCCAGTTGCGCCGGTTCGCCGTTGAGTTCGATGATGTCGTGGTTGAGGGACATGCGCTTCAAATTTCGGTCCGGCCTCGCGATCAGCCTTTCCCCGGCGTCGGGGGAAAGGAGCCAATTCAAACTCTCCGCCCCAGGCAACGCCTGGGCCAGGGAGTGTCAAAGATTTTGCGGCGGCAACGAATGCGCACCAAAAAACTTCTGCACGTCGGCCAACACGCGCGTGATCGGCAATGGCGGCAGACTACGCATGAAAACCTTGCCGTAGGCGCGTGTGGTCAAGCGCGGATCGCACAACATCAGCACACCGCGATCATTGATGTCGCGAATCAAGCGTCCTGCACCTTGCTTGAGGGCGATGGCCGCGGTTGGCACCTGCCATTCGAAAAACGGATTTCCACCCGCTTCGCGCAACGAATTCAAGCGCGCTTCCAGCACCGGATCGTCGGGTGCGGCAAACGGCAATTTGTCGATGATCACGCACGACAAGGCCTCGCCGGCAACATCCACTCCTTCCCAGAAGCTGGCCGCACCGAGCAACACCCCGTTGCCGGATTCACGAAATTCCGTCAGCAACTGATGCCGCGGCGCAGTGCCCTGCACGAACATGGGATAGGGCAGATCGACCAGCAATTCTGCGGCGCGTTTGAGCGCACGATGCGAGGTGAACAGGATGAAGCTGCGACCACGTGCGGCTTCGATCACGGGACGCGCAGCCGCAATCACGCGCTGGGTGTAATCAGGCGCGTTGGGATCGGGAAGTCCTGACGGCAAATACGCCAACGCCTGCCGTGCGTAATCGAACGGACTCGGCAAACTCAACGCTACCGGGTCATCCAGTCCAAGCTGGCGCGAGAAATGATCGAATTGTCCGGCGACAGACAACGTCGCCGAGGTATAGATCCATGCTGCCTGCACTTGTTCGCGCAGGCTGCGCAACGGCGGCGCCAGATCCAGCGGTGTCGCGTGGAATGCGAATCCGTGCGTGGACAGTTCAAACCAGTGCACATTTTCGCCCGCAGCACCATTGCACACTTCATGCAATTGTCGATACAGCGCTTGCGCACGTTCGTGCACACTGGCCATTCCGCGCGAGCGCTCGCTCTGGCTCGCCAATGCGTCGACCAATGCGTGCAGGACATCGTGGAGTTCATGCAGTTGCGCCTGCGCGTCGGCATCGTTTTCAATGGCGGCAAAACTGCCTTTGAGCGGTAGTCTGTCCAAACCCAGACGCAGGCGTTTGAGCATTGGCGTCACCGCCTCGATCGAGGCTCGCAGACTGCCCAACGCACCGCTGACGGTTGCGCATTCAGCCAACGCATCGCTGGCCAGTTCGGTCAGTTGACGCGAAGTGACGTGAGTCGAAAAAAACTGCCCGGCCAATTCGGGAATTTGATGCGCCTCATCGAGAATGAATGCGTGCGCACCCGGCAGAATTTCACCAAAGCCGCCATGCTTGATCGCCAAATCGGCAAACAGCAGATGGTGATTGACCACAACCAGATCGGCTTCCTGCGCGCAACGCCGCGCCTTGACCACGAAGCAATCGTTGAACATCGGGCAATCGGTGCCAAGGCAGTTTTCCACCGTCGAGGTGACCTGCGACCACAGCGGCGAATCCTCCGGCACCTCGGAAAACTCGCCGCGATCTCCACTGTCGCTGCGCTTTGCCCAGGCGCGAATTGCCTGCAACTGATCGACTTGTTCGCGCGAAATCAACCGACCGTCCTTGCCCGTCTGATCGAGTCGGTAAAGGCACAAATAATTCGCGCGCCCCTTGAGCAAACTGGTTTTCAGGCGCGCGCCCAATACCTGGCGCACCCGCGGCAAATCGCGATGGAACAATTGATCCTGCAAAGTCTTGGTGCCGGTGGACACAATCACGCGTTTGCCCGAAAGCAACGCCGGCACGAGATAGGCAAACGTCTTGCCGGTACCCGTGCCGGCTTCGACAATCAATTGCTGCGCATCGGCGATCGCCTCATCGATTGCTTCGGCCATTTCCTGCTGACATGCGCGCGCAATGAAATTGGCAACTTCGCGCGCGAACGGCCCATCCGCACCCAACAGTTCGCTGGCGCTGCGGCGCGATGTCATTGGATTGGGTTCATGCCTGCGTTGCTCGGGTTTTTCCGGGGCATTGTTGGGGTCGGTGGTTTCGCGGTTTGATCGGGCATTTTAACTGTCTGGACGTTGCCGTTGTGGATTTCCGGATTGGATGTTCTCACGCCCATTCGCGATACGGGGTGATTCCCACAACCGCTGGTCTAGCCTACTGCGCATGTTCGATCGGAATTTTGCGCGTTGGCGGGCGCCTGACGATT
This sequence comes from Rudaea sp., assembly GCA_035703725.1. Taxonomy (GTDB): domain Bacteria; phylum Pseudomonadota; class Gammaproteobacteria; order Xanthomonadales; family Rhodanobacteraceae; genus Rudaea. The sequence continues at coordinate 4,513 of DASSXQ010000312.1, read as the reverse complement.
TCCAAAAAGTTTCATTCGCCTGCGGCGAGTGAAAGCTTCTGCCGCTGAATTCACTTGCTCGCTGCAAGGCAGTGAAGGCTTTCGGTTTGCGAAGGATGCGGAATCGATGCACGATTGAAGTCAGGCGCGACCTGGGTGTTGCCTCCCCACACCCAATGCTCGCGCCCAAGCATGGCGACAAGGCTTGAGCGCGCAGGATCGTGCATCGAAATGTCGGGATGCCGAAAGTCCTGTGTGGTGCGAGCCGGTGAGACCCGACTCATCCGGGTGAATTCCGCATCAGCATCCCGCGCCGCGGGAAATCCCCATGATCAATAGCGATGGCGATCAGGAACGCGACAGCCGGCCAACTGCTGCCGTGCTGCCGCCACACCTGCGTCATCGCCGAGGGCGGTGCGGGTCCACGCGAGCGTCTCGAGACTGCGCGCGCACAATCCACCGGTCTTCGGTCCCAGATCATGCGCTTGCTGCGCTAGTGCATCGGCTTGCTTCCAGTCGCCTGTCTCGATCAGCAGTTCGGCGGCGTATTGCAACAAATCCGGTGCCTTGGGGGTGATTGTGAGTGCCTTGCGTACGTCGGCGAGTGCTTTCGCCGGCTGACTCTGTGCTTCCAGGTTGCGGGCATTGCGCAGCAATCCATCGACCGCCGGATCAACCAGAGGATGGATCTGCACGCTGGATTCGAACTGCGTGCCGGCGGTGCGAATGGCCGTTACGGCTGCGCCGGGATCCGGTAGATTGACCTGGCTGCGCGGGGGAGATACCGATGAACACCCGGCGACAAATCCGAAAAATGCAAAGGTACAAACGTATGGCAATATTTTCCGTGTCATTACATGCACTCCATTGGATGTCTGTGTGGCGATCAGTTTCCACCGAACGCCGATTTGATCTCCTGCCACACGCAATGTTCCGTTGCGGGTGGTGCGTAACCGGCCAGAAATGGTAGTTGGCGTGCGCCTTCGCATTCCGAATGCGTGCCCTGCCCGTTGCGTGGATCGATCCAGGTCATTTCCAGACCATTCATCGGAAGGGTCAAGGGCATGCTGGGCAGCGTCTTGAACAAGGCGATCCATGCCTGCAGCGCACCACTTGCGCCCCACAATCCCGTGGGCTTGTTGTCGTCACGTCCCATCCAGACAACAGCCAGATGCGACCCCGTGAATCCGGCAAACCATGAATCACGCTGCGAATCGCTGGTACCGGTCTTGCCGGCTGCTTGCAATGCAGCCAGACCGTTTGTCTGGATTGCACGCGCAGTGCCGCGACGCACGACCTCCTGCATGGCATAGCTGACCAATCGCGCCGCGCCGACGTAATCGCCTGAACCAGGCTTGACCTCGTAGCGCTTGAGCGGATGTCCTTGCGCGTCGATCACCCCCAGCACCGCACGCAATGGCAGCGCATGGCCGTCCGCGGCAAAGTATTGATACAACTGCGCCACATCCAGTGGCGACAAGTCGACTGCTCCGAGCAGCAGCGACGGATTGGGATTGATCGTGGCGTTCAGACCGAACGATTGCAACAGACCGCGCACCTTGTCCACGCCCAGCGCCATGCCCAGATGCACGGTGGCAAGATTGTAGGAATGGGCCAGGGCATCAATCAGCAAAACTTTTCCGTGTACTTCGTGATCGTCGTTTTGCGGTGTCCAATGGCTGCCGTTTGGTTGCAGCATGTCGACTGGCGCGTCGTCGAGCAGGCTGGCCAGCGACCAGGTTTGCGGCTGCGCCAGCGCAACCAGATAGACGAACGGCTTGACCAATGATCCAACCGGCCGACGCGCGTCCAGTGCACGATCAAACCCGCCATCGCCCGGATCGCGGCTGCCGATCACTGCTTGTACTTGCGCGTCGTGCGCATCGGTCACGATCATCGCGCCCTGCAAATCCGGCTGGCGCTTGCCGAGACGGTTCAGGGTATCGTCGAGAGCATTTTCCGCAAGCGTTTGGGTCGATGGTGCCAATGTGGTGTAAATGGCCAAGCCCGCGCCTTGCAATTGCGCCGGCGCGTAATCGCGATGCAATTGCGCGCGTACCAGATCAAGGAATGCCGGCGCACGATTGCGTGGCAGTCCCGAAGTGGGCAACACGCCCAGCGGCGCGCTGCGCGCATGTGCAAGCGTGGTCGCGTCGATCAAACCCGTGTTGTAAAACTCCCCGAGCACACGATTGCGTCGCGCCAGCGCCAACGTCGGATTGCGTCGTGGATCGTACAAACTGGGCCCGCGTACCATGCCGACCAGCAACGCCGTGTCGGCTGGCGACAGCGTGCGCACATCGCGACCAAAATAAAATTGCGCGGCCGCGGCAAATCCGTGCACGGCTTGATCGCCGCGCTGACCGAGAAATATTTCGTTGACGTAGGCCTGCAGGATGCGATGCTTGCCATAATGCATTTCTATCAGTACGGCGAGCAGAGCCTCGTTGAGTTTCCGACTCAGGCGCTGGCCGCGATCAAGAAACAGGTTCTTGACCAGTTGCTGGGTCAAGGTGCTGCCGCCCTGGGCGACGCGGCCGGCCGTGAGATCGACCCACGCGGCACGCGCAATTGCACCAAAATCGATGCCGTGATGGTGCTTGAAATCGCGGTCCTCGACGGCCTGCAAGCCGGTGACCAGCAACGGCGGCAATTGTTCGAGCGCAACGACCTGACGTTCTTCCTGTGATGCGCCATACAGCGAGGCAATGCGGGCCGGGTCCAGACGCGCCTGCGGCAGCGCTGCCTTGCTCACGACATCGGACAGCGCAACCACACGGTCGTCGTTCAAACTCAGCGAAATCGCGCGCGCCGGCTCGCGTCCATCCAGATCGACAAAGGCGCGGCGCACGATGATGAAGTGTTCTCCATCGCGCGAATAACTGCCCGTTGAACGCGCCTGCGCGGTTTTCACGTAGCGCGAAGCGTCCAGTTCCAGTTCGAGTTCTTGCGCCGACAACGGCATGCCGACGCGCAAATTCAGGGATCGCGCAAAAATGCGGCTTGGAACCGTCCACGACAGATCATCGAAACGCGACTGCACCTGGGCGTCGAGATAGACCAGATAGGGCCCGAGAAAGCCTGCGCCCAAACCCAGCAGCAGCCAGAATGGAACGCGCGCGACGCGCCAGAAAACTCGCCAAATTGAAAGAAAGCGCGATGCGGACAAGAGGTGGAATCGGTCGTGGAATGCGCGTCCAGTCTACCTGATCAATACACCTATCAACGCTGAATGACTTTGCGCGGTGACAGTCACGCCCCCTTCCGGGATAATCCACCGAAGCCATTCCGAAACGACTTCAGGAGACCATCATGCGACATACCGTCCTAGTTGCGCTGGGTGCGTGCAGTTTTGCCATTTGCGCGAGCGCGCACGCGGATTTCCGTGCCGATTACACCGTGATCAAGGGCGGCACCGGCGATGCGGCACTATCGCGCATTGAATTGTCCGGCAACCGCATGCGTACGGATGCCGGCAACGTGAGCATGCTGTTTGACGGTTCCAGCAATCGCATGATCGTTCTGGTGCACGACAAGAAGAAGTACATGGACATGGAGAAGATGGCGGAAACCGCAGGTGCCGCGATGTCCAAGGCACAAGCCGCACTGGCCAATCTGCCACCGGCGCAACGCGCCATGATCGAGCAACAGATGGGCAAACACATACCCGGCATGGGCGGCGCAAGCGTCGATGTCAGCATCACTCCAACCGGCGCAAAAGATCGTGTTGGCGGCCATTCGTGCGATGTTTACGCCACGTCGATCAACGGCAAGCGCAGCTCCGAGTCCTGCCTGACTTCACTTGCGGCAGCCGGCATTTCTTCGACCGACGCCGCGGCAATGCGCAAAGCGTTTGAACAATTGAAAGCGTTGACCGAGAAAATGTCGGCGGGAATGTTCAAGTCGCCACTCGGCGGCATGCCCACGGATCGCTTCCCGGTACGCATCACCAATTTCGAGAATGGCCGTGCTGGCGCGACGGTGGAATTGTGCAGCCTGACAACGAGTAACGTGCCAGCGGCTGACTTCTCGATTCCGGCCGGCTACACGGAACAAGGCATGGGCGACATCGGGCGCGGCCACTAACCGACAAGCGTACAGGCGTTCATGGAATCCAGTCGGTCCGCCGTGACCCGCGTCTGCATTTACGCTGCGGTTTCGGCGGACGCGAACTGGCTGGCGCAGGTCGCAAGCGGCCTGCCGTCTGGCATTCGCGTCGATGATTCAGTCAGCAGCAGCGCGCTCGACGCGGCAACCGCGCTGCGTGCCGCAGCCAAGGCATTCCCCGGCGACGATCTGGTGTTGCTGCGTGCCGGTACGGTGCTGCCGCCGTTCTGGTTCACGCGTCTGGCTGCTGCCTTGAAGTTGCCGAATGTGCTGGTCGCCGGCGCACTGGACAATATCGACTCCGCCCGATCACCGCTCGCACCCGCCGCAAGCAGCAGCGCCGACCCAGGTCGGATCGATGCGCTGTGTTACCTGCATGGTGGGCGCGTGGCATTGGACTGGCCGACATTTTCACCCCTGCTCAGCG
>DASSXQ010000149.1:0-3261 GCA_035703725.1 Rudaea sp. | reverse complement strand
GTCCATGCATCGGGCAACCCCGCACGGGATCCGAGCCAAACCTGTCGATGAAACAGTACGATGGATTGCGGCGTTGCGTGTCTGACCCATCCTGCTGCCGCCTTGAATCTCGTCATATCGGCAGCATGAATGGGGAACCTGTCGATCAATGGGAGCTTCGCATGCCTGCCACACCCGCCTATGCCGCAACCAGCGCGAAATCACCGCTTGCGCCCTTCTCCATTGATCGGCGCGAACCAGGACCAAACGAGGTCTTGATCGACATTGCCTTTTGCGGTGTATGCCACTCCGACATCCATCAAGCCCGCGATGAATGGGGTGGATCGATCTTTCCCATGGTTCCGGGCCACGAAATCGTAGGCAAGGTCGCGCAAGTTGGCGCGTCGGTGAAAAAATGGAAGGTAGGCGACGCCGTCGGTGTGGGTTGCTTCGTCGATTCGTGCCGTGAGTGCGAGGCTTGTCACTCGGGCGAGGAACAATTCTGCGCCCATGGCATGAGCGCCACTTACAACGGCCATGAACGTTCCGGAGTAGAACTGGATCGCAGTCGGCCGACCTATGGCGGCTATTCCACGCGCATCACCGTGGATGAAAACTACGTGTTGCGCATTCCCGATGGCATGCCGCTGGATCGCGCCGCACCTTTGCTTTGCGCGGGCATCACGACCTATTCACCATTGCGGCATTTCGGCGTCAAATCCGGCGACAGGATCGCCATTGTGGGGCTCGGCGGTCTTGGACACATGGCCGTCAAGATTGCCCACGCCATGGGTGCGCACGTCACGGTGCTAAGCCATTCGCCCGGCAAACGCGACGACGCATTGAAACTTGGCGCCGATGATTTTTGTGCCACCCGTGATGGTGACGTCTTCAAGACCCATGCGGGAAAGTTTGATTTCATTCTCGACACGGTCTCTGCGCAGCACGATTACAACGCATACCTGGGTTTGCTCAAACGCGACGGCACCATGGTGCTGCTCGGCATACCCGATCCAACACCGATTTCCGCCGGTCCGTTGGTCATGCGGCGTCGGCGTCTGGCAGGTTCCTTGATCGGCGGCATCCGCGAAACGCAGGAAATGCTCGATTTTTGCGCCGAACACAACGTCGCGTCCGATATCGAGCTGATTCCGATCACCAAGATCAATGACGCTTACGAGCGCATGATTCGCGGTGATGTCCGCTATCGCTTCGTGATTGACATTGCAAGTCTCAAGGTTGGGTAATTGGACTCGGGACTCGGCAAAGCACAACGCGTGCGTCATTCCAGCGGAAGCTGGAATGACGGGCGACTGATTTCCTGTTTCCCGTTTCCCCTCCCACCGTCTCCCCAGTCCCCACAGGTGTGCAACGTGTCCTCTGCGCTGCGTCGCGCTATAGTACTTCGTTGATTGGAACAAACCGATGCCCATGGACTTTATCCGCATCCGCGGTGCGCGTACGCATAACCTGAAAAACATCGATCTGGAGCTGCCGCGTGAGCGCCTGATCGTGATTACCGGACTGTCCGGCTCGGGCAAGTCCTCGTTGGCGTTTGACACAATCTATGCCGAAGGACAGCGCCGCTACGTCGAATCGTTGTCGGCTTACGCGCGCCAATTTCTGTCGGTGATGGAAAAACCCGACGTTGACCACATTGAAGGCTTGAGCCCGGCGATTTCGATCGAACAGAAATCGACTTCGCATAATCCGCGTTCCACCGTCGGCACCATTACCGAAATTTACGATTACCTGCGCTTGCTGTTCGCGCGCGTGGGCACGCCGCGTTGCCCGGACCACAACATCGCGTTACAGGCACAAACCGTCAGCCAGATGGTTGATGCGACCCTGGCCTTGAACGCGCAACACCGCTTCATGTTGCTCACGCCAGTCATCCGCGAGCGCAAGGGCGAACATCTGCAAGTGTTCGAGCAGCTACGCGCGCAAGGATACGTGCGTGCTCGCGTGGATGGCGCACTGTACGAACTGGACGCCGTACCCGCACTGGCCTTGCGCCAGAAACACACGATCGAGGCAGTGATCGACCGATTCCGTCCGGCGGAAGACCTCAAACAGCGCCTGGCCGAATCGTTCGAGACGGCATTGCGTCTGGGCGATGGTATTGCCATCGTTGTGGACATGGACGACGACAACGCGGCTTCGACCCTGTTTTCCTCGCGATTTTCCTGCCCGATGTGCGACTACTCGCTGCCCGAACTGGAACCGCGGCTGTTTTCGTTCAATTCACCGATTGGTGCGTGCGGCAGTTGCGACGGCCTTGGCGTCAGCCAGGTTTTCGATCCGGCACGTGTGGTTGTGCATCCCAATCTCAGCCTTGCCGCCGGCGCGGTGCGTGGCTGGGATCGACGCAACATGTACTATTTCCAGTTGATCTTGTCGCTCGCACGGCACTACAAATTCGACATCGATACGCCGTGGGAACAACTGCCCGAGGCGATCCGTCATGCGGTGTTGTTTGGTTCCGGCGACGAACAGATTGCGTTCCGATATCTCACTGATCGTGGCGGCAGTGTCGCCCGAAAACATCGTTTCGAAGGCATAGTGCCGAATCTGGAGCGGCGCTATCGCGAAACCGAATCGCCGGCCGTGCGCGAGGAGCTTGCCAAGTTCATCAGCGAACGTCCCTGCCCCGTGTGTAACGGCGAACGCCTCAACCGCAGCGCGCGCAATGTTTTCGTTGGCGATGCCAACCTGCCGACCCTGACCGCGCTGCCGATCGATCGTACGCTCGAATTTTTCCACGCGCTGAGTTTGCCGGGATGGCGTGGCGAAATTGCGACCAAGATCGTCAAGGAAATTCACGAACGTCTGCGCTTTCTGGTCGATGTGGGTCTGGATTACCTCACGTTGGATCGTCAGGCCGATTCCTTGTCTGGCGGCGAAGCCCAGCGCATCCGTCTGGCCAGTCAGATCGGAGCCGGGCTGGTTGGCGTCATGTATGTTCTCGACGAACCCTCAATTGGATTGCACCAGCGCGACAACGAACGTCTGCTCGGCACGCTGACGCGTCTGCGTGATCTGGGCAACACCGTGATCGTGGTGGAACACGATGAAGAAGCCATCCGGGCTGCCGACCACATCATCGACATTGGCCCTGGCGCCGGCGTGCACGGTGGCGAAGTTGTCGCTCAGGGCAAACTCAAGGACGTGCTCGCCGCAAAGCGTTCATTGACCGGCGAGTATTTGTCCGGGAAACGCCGCATCGAGATACCGCGCGAACGGCATGCGCCGAATCCGCAATTGATGCTGAAACTGCTTGGC
>DASSXQ010000133.1:0-23770 GCA_035703725.1 Rudaea sp. | reverse complement strand
GTCGAGTTCGCCACCATATGCCGGGGCAGTCACGGTCAGCCCGATGGGCACACCAGGACCTGCACCGCTGACCGTGAGCGTCACCGTGTTCGATGCGGGACCGGCATTGCCGAGCGCATCGTACGCATACACCACATAGTTGTATGTGCCATTGCCAAGACCTTGGTCGAGGTACGCGCGCGGATCAGCAGCGGCGATTGAATCGACGACGCTGCCATTGCGCTGCAAGTCGTAGCGCACCACGGCGGACGAGGTACTCGCTGTCCAGCTCAGGTTGGCGTCGTTGCCGCTGAGATTGCCACTGAGCACGACTGCGGCATCGGCTTGATTGCCAATCTCGGCAACGGCCTCGTCCGATAGCGGACTTTCAAACGCGAAGTTGCTGACAGCAGAAACCTGATAGCGATAACTGCCGTCGATCAGCGTTTCGGCAAGCGTCGATGCACCTTGCACCGGGCGTTCGAACACCTGCAATTCGGACAGATGCAGCGACTCGTAATAGCCTCCGCCACCGTCGCCACCGGCATCGCCAGCGATCTGGTTGCCGTGGATGACGAGTTTGAGGCGCGTTGCCCGGTAGGGTTTTTCAAGGGTTATGGTTTGAGCTTGTTGTGCGTCGCCACGTACTGTTGCCACGCGTATCCAGGCGTGGCCGGACCATGCGTACAGGTCGGAATTGCCAGATGCCCAATCGGCAGCTTGCCAGGTCAGTTTCACGGCAGCGACGATTCGCGGCTGCGTCCAATCGATCTCCAGTGCCGGATCGTCGAGTGATCCATCGGGTTGGTTCACCAACACGGTCGTATTCCAGTATGTCTGCAGATCGCCGTCGACGGCATTACCGGGGTTCTGGCCATTGCTTCCAGTCGCCGTCGGCGCTTCGCCAAGCGCCACATCCGGTGCAACGGCCTGCCCATTGCGGAACACGCGATAGCCCAGCAAGTCCGATTCGCTGTTCGCGTTCCAGCTCAGCACGACGTCGTGATTGTTGACGTCGGTGGCAACACCCGTCGGCGTCGCAGGCACAACACCGCGATCGACCCAAATTTCGCTCGGACGACTGCGATTGCCATTGGCATCGGTGACACGCACGACAAAATGATTGTCACCCAGCGTCAACGCTTGCACGGAAAGCGCGATGGTACCGTCGGCTGCGGTCGATCCCGGCGTGCTGTCGCTACTGCCCTGATCGGTTTCGACGTGCAGCGCGATGCTGCCTGCGCGCGCGCTGGATCCTTGCACAATAAGGGTCGATTCGGCTGTCGGCGAGAACGGCTGATCGAGCGCCACACTGAATACGTGCGCGGTCGCACTCGCGGACGGATCCGATTCGTTGCCGGAACTGTCGACTGCGGTAACCGTATAGGTGTAGGCATCGTCCGACAGCGATGTGTCGTCGAATGTCAACGTTGCCGCTGTCACCGTATGCGTGGCGCAACAACCTTCGTGGATTCGGTATTGGGCAACATCCGGTGCCGTGCTCGCACTCCACGCCACATGCACGGTGTCGTTGTCGGCCATGGCAGTGACGTTCAACGGCGCGTCCGGCGGGGTCAAATCAGCGTAGATTACATTGACTACCGGCGGACTCGGATCGCTGAGGCCGCCGAGATCCTTCGCCAGCGCACGGATTTGATACGTGCCATACGGCGTCCCGGTCGGCGGAGTCCAGGTGATGCGATACGGCGCATCGGTGAACGCCGATCCAAAATTCGTCCATGCTCCATTGCCCTGCGGGCGCCACGCAAATTGCACCTGCGCAATATCGGAATCCGGACTGGTTGCCAGCACGGTGATGCTGGTCTCGAACTTGGCGTTCGCCTCCGGTGACTCGATGACCATGGACGGCGGATGGTTGTCGATCGGATCCAGTGATGCCGGCGCCGATGGCGGACTGACGTTGCCGGCGCGGTCGATCGCGTAAACGACATATGTGTGCGTGCCATCCGGCACGGCCTTGTCCAGATACTGATTGTCGGTCAACGCGAACGGGCGCAAATCAGCCGGAAGCGTCGTGCTCGTAGCGTTGACCAGTTGGTTGTCGCGATACAGCAGATAACCGAGCAAGTCGGATTCGCTATTCGGGTCCCAATGGGTTTGCGCATCGGCGCCAGCCAGCACGGCAGTAAGACCAGTCGGCGCGGCCGGCGGTCCGTTGTCGACAACAACATCGACATCGGCCGAGGCGATATTGCCACTGGTGTCCTCGCCTTCCAGATGAATACGCACCGACGTCTCATCGGCAATATTCAAGGTGCTCCAGGAATTTAATGTCTGGCCTTGAACCGGCAACGAACCGCTGGCCAGTTGCGTAGCGCTTCCAGGTGGATTCAAGGGTTGGATGCTGAGTCGGTATTGTTTGAAATCGTCGCGGCTGTAGGCCGTGCCGACAATATCGTAGACACCGCGCACGCGCTCACCCGTTGCGGGACGATTGATCGCCACGGTTGGTGGCGTATGGTCGACAAGCAGGCTGACCGTATTGCTCGGCGCGCTCTCGTTGCCAGCCTGATCGACGGCGGTGACGTGGTACGCGAGTTGGCCTTCCGGCGCGTTCGCGTCGACGTAGTGGAGCGCCGATAACGGCGCCGGCGTGATTTTCTCGCCATCGCGATACAGGTTGTAACCGGCCAGATCCGGTGCGCTCACCGCATTCCAATCGAGTATTGCATCGCGATGATTCTCGACGTGACCGACCAGGCCGAGTGGCACCGGCGGCGGCTGCGTGTCGATGCGCACGTTGACCTGATCGGTACTGCTCAAGCTCACCTTGTCGGTGACTGTCAGGCGAATCACGTAATTGTCTTCAGGCAAATTCAGCGTCAGCGCCGCCAGCTTGCCCGCATCCACGGCTGTCGTGCCGGAATACACATCCGACCATTGTCCCGCTGCCGCATTCGCGCTTGTTGCAATGCTGATGCGATAAGCGGCGAAGTGCGCGTCGGTCGCGCTGCCGTCGATTTCGCTTTCGGTGCGCACCAATGCGCCGTTGACTGGCGCGGTGATTTTCGCCAGCGGCGGTGTACCGTCGACTTCGACGGTATGGATGACCTCGGTTGCGTTGCCGGCTTGATCGACGCCGCGCAAACGCAGGCGATAAATGCCATCGGGTAAATTCGGCGTCCACGCCAAAATCTCGCCGGCATCGACATTGGAACTGCCTTGCTTCAGGTCGGTCCAGGTCTCGGTGTTTTCTGGTGCTACCGACAAGGTATACGAGGCAAGGTGTGCATCGTTTACGCTACCTATTACCGAGGTCGGCTTGGCTGCCGCAATCAGCGCACCGTCGTCCGGAATTGTCAGGCTGACAACAGGCGGCGTGCTGTCGACGTCGAACGTGGTATCGCGTGTCGTGACATTGCCCGCGCCATCGCGCGCAACGAGATGCAGCACGTACGCGCCTTCCTGGAAATCCTTCAGCGCGGTCAAGGTGATGTCGCCGCCCTGAGTGCCGTTGGCCGACGCGGCGACCACGCCATCGGCGCTGCGCGTGAGCGTTGCCTCGTAGCTGGTGAAATGCAAATCTTCGGTATGGAATTTCACGCTGGCCGTGGCGGGTGCAAATGCGCCCGTTGGCTGTTGCACGCTCACCACCGGCGCAAGCGTGTCGACTGTCGCCGTCAACGTCGCCGTCTCCGGCGCGGCAACGCCGTTCGGATCGCTGGCATCGATGACAATGCTGTAAACCCCATCGGGCACGACATGACCACCCGAGTCCTGCCCGTTCCAGACAAACCCGCTGCTGCCCGCCGGCGACGGGCCCGAATACACTGTGGCAACGGTTGCATGCGCAGCGTTTTGGACATGAATCGCAACTGTCGCTTCGCGCAGCAAACTCAACTGCAAGCGCGTCGAATCCAGCGCGCCATCCGCATTCGGCGAGAATAGCGGCGGCTGCAGTTCGGCAGCGCCGATGAGTTTTGCCGGGTCTTGCAGCGTGATGGGTACGTGAGTCTCAGATCTGTTGCCGAATATATCGACTGCGCTCAGGCGCAGATCCACGGGTCCGGTCAGCGAGCCACGCGACCAGTCCTTCAGAACAGTCGCGGGGTAGATCGGTGATTTCCCGGTTGCGAGGTTCTGCCAATTGTTCGGCGACCCGGCCAGTGCGTAGTCGAGCGACCAACTCGAAAGCAACGTGTTGTCGGTGACCGTGCCGGCAATACTGATGATTGCGGCTTGCGTCACGCCGGAACCAGGCGATGTCAAATCAAGCGCCGGAGGCGTTGAATCGACCAGGACCTCATACGTCAAAGTTTTTGGATGTGTGCAGTCATCGTTGACGGTGAAATCAATGCGATATCCACCATCCGGTGCGAATGCTCCATCAAGCAGTCCGTTCCAAACGACGTCGGTGTCGCCTTGAACACCATCAAACTGCTTGAGTGGAAAAGTTTCACCCGTCTCTCGACGCCACACCGTGGCAGTCCCTGATACGGGTTCGGTTACCTTGAAGAAGAAACTGGCCTGCGCGTATTTTTGATCGCCGACTGCGGAAATTCCGAGTACATCAATACCTGGAATAGGTACGTAGTTTGTCGGTTCCCTGCGTTGCTTGAACTCCACGTCGCTATCAAGAAAGACCGTCGAATCGACACAGGTCGTGCCTCCGGACCAACCTACGCTGCGCAAGCGTAATGTCGCAGCGCCGTTGTAGGGTTCCAGTGCGCCCTTGGCTTCAACCGGATGGCTCGGTTCCAGCGATTCGCCGAGCAGATCCGTGGTACTCGTAAGCGGGCCGCAACCGCTCGTAGCTCCCGCATTGCCGATGCAATACCAACTGATCGGGTGGGCGCCCGCTCCAATCTCGATATGAAACGCGTTTTCGGCGGGAGAACCAATGCGCAGTCCAAGAGGAATGGCTTCACCACCACCAAATTGCGGTATCGCACAAACACGCCCGCCAATAGGCGGCGTCACGATTTCAGTAAGCGGCGCTTGCTTGAGTACTGGCATCTGTACCGTCGCAGAATGCACGGTCCCATCCGGATCGGTAGCTTCGAGTTTGCCTTCGTACGACCCTTCCGGCCAGTTCAGCGTGGAAATATTCAGCGTTCGCCCGATGGTCGCAACATTGGATGCATCAACCGCCGCATCGACCAAGGTCACTGGCAGATTCGTTATTCCGTCGACGTAACTCAGACGCAAATGGGTCGGTACCGTGGCAACAAAATATTTCTCGCGCCGAATCAGATCATGCGGTGGATCGACTTCGTATTTGGTGCGAAAACCAAGCGCAATCTGATTGCCCGGTTGACCATCGCATTGATCGCGTGAAACGACAGGATACGGACGCAACATGAAATGCCAAGCCGATTCGGCACCCGGGTCCGGAATGACGCAGGACAGAGTCGTCCGTTGCGAAACATGATGGAAACCGCGCTGATCGATTCCTTCTACCCAAGCCACACTTTTTGGATCCGCCGGTGCGACGAAATACACGCTGGCATTGGCCAGGAGTTTGGCTTCAACGCTACTTTCAACACCGGTATTGCTCGTAAAATGCAATGTTGCAGATGCCAGCGGCCCCTCGAAATATTCCAGCGCACGTATGTAAACGTCGGAACCCGCGACGGTATCGCAAAGCGGCGGATCAATCCCCCCCACCTTGATGTATGCCTGGTTCGAATAGAGAACCGAACCATCCGCCCGTTCGCCGCGCAAACGCAAGAACGCGGAAGCCCCCAGCGGCATCGAAAGCGTGCTGAAAGGTGCCAGACATCCACGCGCCGACTGGCATTCGTCGTTGATATCGGCCATGCCGCGTTGAGTCCATTGATCCGGCGCATTCGCTGGCGCAGTTTCCACCGCCACGCGTAACAAGTAACCGGATTCATCGACGAAGCTGACTGTGTCGTCGGCCGCCTGATCCACCGCCACGGGAATGATCGGCGGATCAATATTGACATTCAAGAGCCCAGTAAGTGGCGGTGTCTGATAACGCACGGATGCGCCACCGATATCGATTGCTATCAGTTGTTCTTCACCTGCACCCAAGCTCAATGAGCTGGTGTTTCCCGCACGGTCAGCGGCGACCAAGCGATACGTGTAGAAACCAAAGTTAGCCCTGCCTGTGTCGCCACCCGAGAAAGCAAATACAGGCTGCCATTCAGCACTGCCTTTCGGGGACCGCTCGACCCCATCTTGTGCAAGATTGGTATCTGAAATTGAATGCGGTGCACCTGGCGTGGCTGCAGCATTGTAATAAAGTTTCGCGCTGGCCTGGTCGCGAACGGGTGCCGGCTGGTAGGCTTGTCTGAGAGAACCACTCACTGTCGGGGCTTTGGTATCGACAGTAACCCATGCAGCAAAACCATCGACGTTGATTCGATAGCGGCCATCCGGCACCAATTGCCCACCGTTGGTGCGTCCGTCCCAATCGAACTCTTGCGGTCCAAGATTGCTGTTGTCGTAGGTCGTCGACAATGAACGTATGGTGTTGCCGCTGTTGTCGTCGACACGAATGTCCAGCGTCATCGGTGCCCGTACTCGATACTTGACGACCAATTGATCCTGCACGCCATCGCCGTTCGGCGAGATATAGCGCGGTGCCAGCGAAAAACTGTCGATCAATGAGCTATCGAACGACGACGCGGTAGTCGTTGATTTTGTTGTATTGCCAGCCTTGTCGACGATGGTCAGGCGAATCAGGAACGTACCTGGTTGCGGCGGTACCCAGGTCAGAAATTCGTCGAGGAACACTTCATCTGAACTGGCCGGCGTCAGTACCTGCCAGTTATTCGGTTGCTCGATCGGCGCCCAATCGAGCTTGTAATAGGCGAAATTGCGATCGGCGGCCACACCGGACAATTCAATACCGCGACCCAGTGTCCTCGCCTGCAGGATTGCGGTCAGATTGAGCAACGAGGAAAACGATTGGTTGCCCGACAACATGCGTGTCTCGTCCGGCCAGACCTGACGGATGTTGTCGTGGTATTTCCAGATCTTGGGCAATACACCGCGAGACAACGTCTGAATATAGCCATCGTTGCGAATGCGCGCGCCATCGCCAAGTATCAACGCCGGCCAATCGGCTGGCGGCGTGTCGTTGCAATTTTCACGCAATGGATGCTGGGCGATGTCGGCGCTTTCGATAAGCGGCGTCAAAGTACCTTGCTGCAACGTGTCGACTTGCCCGGTGTCGATGTTTGCACTGAACAAATCGCGGATTCCTTCACGGAAACTCATGTATCCGTCGGGTCCGGACTCCGTCCCGGCTGGGCGCTCACCGAATCGGTGTTGGGCTATCGTTTCTCCGTAAACCAAATAGAATCGGTTCATGGTTGGATCGTAGATGTGTCGTTCGGTGCCCAAATGGCCACCTGAATAGCCTGAACATCCCGGGGACATCACATCCTGAGCTACAGCCGGAAATACATTTGCCGGGTCGGAAACATCGCCATCCTCACTCTGCTGATTGGTTGACGCGGGTTTCCCCCTGCCGGAACCAAAACCAAGGTCATAATTGCCGACACGCTGCAATGCCGGAAACGCGGCTTGCGCAATGGGCTGCCCGGATTCGGAAAATGCAATCGCGGTGCGCGCTGCAGCGTCCTGCACCAGCAACTCGTCTTCGCGTTCAAGCCAGCCCATGCCGTAGCGCGCGACGCTGCGTTCGATCTGGTATTGTTCGCTGCGTGCAATTGCCGGTGTGGATTGCAGCAGATTCCTGCGAGCGCCCGTATGCAGATCGACCAAGTCGATCTTTTCGATTTGTTGATTACGTTCATGTACCGCTACGGTTCCCAGTTGCGGCGAGACCTGCGCAGCGTAGGTGTCGTTGGCGTAGTAGTAGCCACCATCATCTTCCTGTTCGATCGAAGGAAAGTTGATGATCGCTTTCGCCGGATCGCGCGGCACGAATGCCATCGGTGTTGAATCGCTGGAAAGCAGGATGCCCAGCGGAAGTACCCTTCTTTCCCAATACGATGGTGCATCGCTCAAACTGCGAAGCACGGAATTCGTGCCGCTTGTGGTATCAATCGTGTGCAACAAACCATCAGGTGTGGGACCTGCGACTATCGTGTCTTGGTCGAAGAAGCCAAGTACGTCCGGATTGCTGAAGCGATCCATGGTCGCGAGCAATACCGGCGAATCGGATTGATCGACTGCCGTCTCCAGAATCCATGTTTGCTGGCCGTTCGCAAGCGAATTACTGTAAATGCTGACAACGATATTTTGCCCGCTTTGATCGAATGCAAATTGATCGATGCCAAGCGAGGTCAACTGATGAGACTGACGAAACGCTTCGAGCCAGTTGCCTGAAATTACCGGGATTGAATTCGGAACCATGAGGTCGGTTCGATAAAGCCCGGTTTGTGTTCCGTACGTGGGAACAGTCCAAGAACCAAATAGCTGGTCGCGCAACGGACTTGTGATCGGCGGGATTTGCGTCGAGTACATGTAGTACTTCAAGTGAGCGTAAATACCATACGGCGTATCCACCGCCTCAAGGAACGACGACAAGTCGTTGTCTACCGTTACTTGCGGGCCGACGTGACTTTGATGGTCCGCATCGATGGCCGTGATGTGATAGTCGCCGTCAGGCACGATGCGACCGCGATCGTCGCGGCCGTCCCAGACCACCTGACCGCGCAGTTCGCCATTCAATTCGACGTTGGTGAAATGTCGCACGGTGTACTGCGCACCGTTGACCACGTCGACTTCAGCCAGCCCGGCTCGCGGCATCACGAACACCACGGCCGTCGCGTCCTGAATGCCATCGCCGTTCGGTGAGATATAGCGTTCGCTGGCGAAGAAGTCGCCGTTTTGCACATCGAACGGCAGGTTCGCGATGTTATTTTCCTCGCTGCCTTCGCGCACGCTGTTGTCTGGATCGGCAATTGCCGTGACGCTGCGCGAATTGGGCACCACGCCCAGTGTCCAGTCCCACGTGAGCGTCGTCGCAGTGCCGGCGGCCAGTACAGCGATATTCTGGTTTGCGCCTACGGCCACGCCGGTTGTCACGTCGCCTTCCAGCAAGCGCACCACGACATCGTGCGCATCCTGCCCGCCGAGATTGCGTACGGTGACGTTTGCCTCGACCGGTTGCCCCGGTACCGGCAAGGCCGGAGTCAGTACGACGTCGGCTACGCTGATCGCGACATCCGGTAGCGGCACAATTCGCAACGCTTTGATGATGACGTTGTTGGTTTCGTCGATCTCGGCAATTTGATTGTCGGCGTCGATGAAGGCGTACAGGGTTTGGTCGCCGGTGATGCCTAGATCGGCAACGTTGATCGTCACCGTTGTGTCGCTTGATCCACCCAGCGATGCAACCACGGCGCTGCCGATCGCAGGCACGCCGGTTCGCGGATCGGCCGCGTACAGCGCCACACTGAAACTGCCGGTGGCAACGGAACTGAGGTTGCGCACGCCCAGCGTCGCGGTGAACGCCTGACCCTGCAATCCCGGTGTCGGATCAAACACGAGACTATCGCTGACGAAGGTCAGGTCGGCCTGATCCTGATGGGCGACAGTGAAGTCGAGTTGCGCGGTGTTGTTGTCTTCGCGCGTTTCGACGATTTGATTGGTCGGATCCAGGCTGACGCGCAATTGCGCCGTGCCCGCCTGATCGGCACGCCAGGTCAGGTGCTGGAGCACGGTTTGCCCGGCGACAATCTGAATTGGCGCATCGAAGACGGCTGTCGTCACGCCGTTTTGCACGATATCGGCATGGAAAATCGCCGGCGGCGAATCGATCGTCCCGCGGTTGTGCAGGCTCACGTCGAAGTTCACGTCGTGTCCGGCCAGCGGCGATGCGCCCGTCTGGACGATATCGGCGGGAGTCACTTCCAGGTCGAGCGATTGGCCATATGGCAGCGTCAGGCTTGCGTCGTTGTTGGTTTCGTCCGCCTCGACGACGGCGTTGTCCGGGTCGACGCGTACCAGCAGATTCAGCGTTGCCACCTTGGTAACGTCGATATCCATCGCGACCGGTGCGGAACCGCGCGCGGGAACCGCGATCGTGGTTTGTGCCAATGGCGTGGCGAGATCCGGTTGTGCGTACACGGACACAACCACGTTGCCGCTGTCCTGATTGCCAATATTGCGCACGAGTCCGGCCACATGAAGCTGACTGGGTAATGTCGTTATCGACGCAGGGTCAAGCGTGAAGTCGGCAGAATTCAACGTCAGATCGGGCAAGGCGGAAGGCGCCTGCACATTCACCGCGAGGCTGCCGCGATTGTCCAATTCGCTCGCCTCATTGACGGCGCTGTCGGCGTCGAGCACCAGCCACAACACGTGGTCGCCCAAGCGCCCGCTGGTATCCCACGATTGGCTAATGGATGTACTCGAACCGGCAACCAGATTGGCCACCGCGATGTCGGTACCGATCTGCACACCGCCTTGATCGGGATGGCCATCGTACCAACGCGCAATGGTCGCCGGCGCCGGGACGTTGCCGGTGTTGGCAACGACGGCGTTCAACGTTGCCAGTGCGCCGTCGAACGGATGTGCCGGATTGATGGTTGGCGTACCGATGAGAGCCAGGTTCGCGCGCTGGTCGTGCGCGTATGCCAAGGCCGCCGTCGCGGTTAGATAAACGCTGCCGCCCCAGTCGCCATTGGTCTGCTGATTTTGCGTGACGAAACTGCGCGCACCGGTAATCACCTGCGCCGAGAGCGGCAGGCGTCCACTCAATGCATACAGTTCGACTGTGGCCGGGAGCGAGCCTTGCTGGACTCCGCCAATGCCACCGTCAAGGGCCTGTTGCGTACCAATCCAGTCGGCGGCGTGTTGCCGCGATTGTGCATAAGCGCTGTCGTTGCTGGTCGCCAAAAAGGTGGCCGCGCGCAGCGTGGGCAGCACCCGGCCATGGCCACCGTTGGCGGCACCGTAGCTGCCATCGGCATTTTGTTGGGTGTCGACAAAACCCAACGCCGCCGCCAGCGACGGCGCATTGGCATCGTGATGCACCAAAGCTGCAGCAACTAGGCTGGTATCGAAGGCGCTGGCGGACCAGTCGGGTTCAATCGCAAATCCACCCGTGGAATCCTGCGCCGAACCGAGTGCGCTGGCGTCGTCGCCCAAATCCGCACCAAGCAATTTCCAGGATTGTTGATCCAGATTTACCGTCGCGTGCGCGGCAATCCAATTGTGTGCTGTTGCCAAGCCTGCAAATGTCGGATCGAGTTCATCGAGCAACCGAACCACAGCTACCGTATCGCGCACCGAGGTGGCTTGGCGATCCTGCCAGTGTCCATCGGAGGCTTGGCGCGCTTCAAGCCAGTCGACAGCAGCGGCGACACCACCGAGATTTGTCGTGGTGCCGCTGCCGTGCAGAATCGTCGGCGGCCCGGCAGTCGCCGTGGCGCGTGTTTGTGTGTAGAGGCGAATCGTGCCGCGGCCGCTGGTGTTGGCGACAAATTGCTGCTCGTAACGCACACGGAAGCGTTCGAGTTCCAGCAATTGATTTGCCGAAACGGTTTCGCCGGGGCGTTTGAGCAGGACAATTGCGCCAGTGAAATCCTTCTGAGAATCGGCCGCCGATGGAATGCGCTCGCCCGATGCCGCGATGATCTGATCTATCGTGATGGTCTCGGCCTGGCCTCCGCTGACAGCGCCGAGTTTCGGCAGATCCGTAGCCACTCCACCGTCGCCGTTGCGAATCAGCGTGAATGGCGGAACTTCAGACGGCGCCGCGAATCCAGCCGCGTACATGTCGAGCGGGCCATAGCGATGACGTGTGTCGACGCTGTGGAATTTTCCGTCGCCCTGCAACTGCCAGTCGCTGCCGTACATTACCGACGCGTCGGAATCAAGGAAATAGCTCCAGTGCGCATCGTCCTGACCGAGCAAATCCGAACTGTTTACCCCGTTCGCATCAATGAAATGCAGATGCACGCCCCAGCGATGCATGATTTCGTGGGCCAGCGTGTCGAATACCGCGTGGTAACTCGGCGAGCTGGGTACGAAGTCGTAACGGCTCATCGCCGCCATGTCGATGTAGCCTTGCAGTTTTCCTGCGCTACCGTAGTAGGTGCTGTTGTCGAATATCGGCTGACCGACGCCTTGGGTATCGTTGCGAAGTTCGTTGTAAAACGCCAGCGCATCCCCGGTAGGAAATTCGAAGGTCGTGAATACGATGAGAAAATCGTACTGATCCGGATGCGTGGCGTAGAAGCGCGCGGCAACCTGCTGACGTGGCACATCGAGACCGCGGTCGTAGTCGCCGCTGAGCTCCATCACGGTGACGTTGCCGATATCCTGCGTCGTGCCCACGGCATCGGCGGCTGTCAACTGCGACAACGCAACCGGATGAACCGATTGCACGCAATTGCGCAAACCGGTGTCGGCCGCGCCCGCTTGACCGAACAGCGACACTGCAACGACGACGGCAAGCGTTTGAATCACGCGGCGAATCATGAAACGACGTTTGATCATTCTTGGCATCCCCGCGGAAAGCGACTCAATGCCCGCGTTGCGGACGACGTTTGGCTGCCTGCGCATTGACCGAGCGCGGCAGCAACTTGGGCTTTTGCATTTCGGCCAGCGTTGCGCTCATCGAATCCAGATCGACGTGCTGTCCGGGCGCCAGACGCAGGCTCAACGCGCTGCCGTGAAATCGTTGCAACGATTCAAGCACGACCTGGTTATCGGCGATTCGCCCGACGCGCCAATGCGATCCGGTAACGGCGTCGCCGGCGGCGTAGCGATGAACCTCGCCACTGCGATCACGGATCACAACTGCTTGAACGTCGGCGGCAACCGCCACGACATCGAGTCGATTCGGGCTTGCTGCGGCATCGGCATCAGCCGCGTTTGCGACCGTACAAATCAGCAACATCGCACCCAAACACATTGCGAGCAGTTTGTGCATGTACCCATGTCCCCAAATTGCAAGATCACGAAAAACAACATGCCGCGACGCTGCGCTTGTCAGCGCTGGGCCGTGAATCACATTCCGGTTTTTGTGAAAGTCCCCGCGAATTGCCCCTGCTCACACCCCTGCTTGCAGGTTTCGCGCCCTACGCCATCGCCAATCCAATCGCTTGCAAAAACAAAATCGAAGCCGACGCTTGTTTGATCGAACCCAAACAAGGCCGCGCCGAAGACTACACAAATGATATCGATGTGTCACCCGCAATTCTGTCAGCCATGTCGCAGAACGACGATTTTGCTTGCGCAGCAACTCGCAAGATGCGGATTTTCGCGACACCGATAATTGCCGCATGACACGCTCGATCAGCCCCAGCCGCCAGACGCAATTGAAAGGCAGGTGCAATGATTTGCAAGGAGCGAGAATGGTGGGTCGTATTGGATTCGAACCAATGACCATCGGATTAAAAGTCCGGTGCTCTACCAACTGAGCTAACGACCCTGCTTGAATCAGATAGCGATGCTGCTCATTGCGCAGCGATTGCCGGAGGGAACCCACCACATTTTGGATTACGGCGCTTTAGCGCATGCGCGCAAGTTCCCCGAAAGGACGCGCAGTTTATTCGCACACGGCGGAATCGGCAACCCACATCGACTATTTTGCGTATCGGGTCGGATCGGTGACGCCGGCCTCGGTGAATCCCTGGGCGCGCAATCGACAGGCGTCGCAGTGGCCGCAGGCATTGCCTTGCAGGTCGGCCCGGTAGCATGAAACGGTGGCGGAAAAATCAACGCCCAGTCGGATACCTTCTCGCACGATGTCGGCTTTGCTCATGTGCATCAGCGGCGCGTGGATGCGCATTGCCTTGCCCTCGACGCCGGCTTTGGTCGCCACATTCGCCAGGCGCTCGAAGGTCTCGATGAAAATCGGTCGGCAATCGGGATAGCCGGAGTAATCGACGGCGTTGACCCCGCAGAAGATATCCGCAGCATTGATTGTTTCGGCCCAGCCCAATGCAATCGACAGCATGATGGTATTGCGGGCCGGGACGTACGTCACGGGAATACCATCGCCGCCCGCATCCGGAACCGCAATATCGGCTGTCAATGCCGATCCGCCGATACTGCGCAGATCGACGTTGACAGTCTTGTGTGCGGTCACCCCAAGCAGGTCGCAAACGCGATCCGAGGCTTGCAGTTCGGAAACATGCCGTTGGCCGTAAGCGACACTGAGCGCATGCACGGCAAAACCTCGTTCCTGCGCGAGTGCGACGACGACGGCGGAATCCATGCCGCCGGAAACCAGGACGACGGCGTTGGCTGATCGAGAATTTGGATTCGGCATGATTCATTCAATCTCGAAGTTGTTGGAAGTTCAATTGGGAATGCGTTGGACTGTGGGTTCAAAAAGCAGAATCAAGAGCGGCCCCATCCGCCTTCGGCACGTTCCTCCGCTGCGAGGGGAAGGGAAAGCTCAAGCAATTCTGGTTCCACGATTCCGCGATTCCACGATTCCAGATTTCCGGTCCGTCATTCCCGCGCGCGTGTAGCGAAAATCCAGCGCTCTCGTTTCGCTCGCCGATTCGCACAACAATTCCATGGAACTGGATTCCTGCCTGCGCAGGAATGACGAGCTTTTGATTTTCCCGAGTCCCGAGCCCAGTCCCAACTCCCGAATCCCCAGTTCAACAACACACGCCATCACTTCCCCGGCACTTCGCCCCACAACAACTTGTGCAACTGCATCTGCATGCGGACCGGCACACGATCGGCCAGAATCCATTCCGCCAGATCGTGTGGTTGCAGCGTCTCGTAAACCGGCGAAAAAAGCACGTCGCAACGTTTGGCGATGGCGTATTGATGCAAGATCGCGCATGCCCAATCGTAGTCGGCGCGATCGGCCAACACGAATTTGACTTGATCGTGCGGACGAAGCACGTCGAGATTGCTCCACAAATTGCGCGCAACTTCTCCAGACCCGGGGGCCTTGATATCCATCACCGTGGTCACGCGCGCATCCACGCCGGATATATCCAGCGCGCCGGAAGTTTCCAGAGAAACCGAGAATCCTGCGTCGCACAGCTTCGTGAGCAGAGCATGGCAACGTTTTTGTGCCAGCGGTTCGCCGCCGGTTACGCAAACGTATGGCGTTTCAAACGATGCGACTTCTTCGATGACGGCGCCGATGTCGCGCCATTGACCACCATGAAACGCATATTCGGTATCGCACCACACACAGCGCAACGGACAACCGGTCAAGCGCACGAATACCGTGCGACGACCGGCTTCGCGCGCTTCGCCCTGCAATGAATGGAAAATCTCGCTGATGCGCAGACGCTGCGCTTCGGGCTCGGTCGATTCGATCATGACATGAGTTGCGCGCACCAGCGCACGCGCAACGAAATCCGTTATTGGTGCCCTTCCAGCTTCAGCGCACGCAGGCGGCCTTGGGCAAGATTGGCGACCGTGGTGCCCGGGTATTTCTGCACCACCTGATTCAAGGTGGCTTCGGACTGCGGCCATTGTTTGAGTTCGTACTCGCAATAGCCGATTTTCAGCAACGCATCGGGAGCTTTCTGGCTATCCGGGTAGTTTGCGAGCAACTTGCGGAAGGTATCCAGGGAAACGCCATAGTTCTCGGTAACGTAATACGACTCACCCAACCAATAATAGGCATTCGGTGCCAGCGCATCGGTTGGATACTGCGCGAGAAATGCCTGGAACAGGCGCGAAGACTCGGCATAGCGACCGTCCTTGAGAGCATCAAATGCCTGGGTATAGGCAGTTTGCGCATCTTCGGGATTGGCGGGTGCCGCAGTCATTGTCGCAGCGCCGGCGGTTGCGGGTGCTGCAGTGTTGGTCGCGACCAAGTCGCGAGCAGAAGTTTGTTCTGGCGCAGCATTCGTTGCGGGTGGATTCTGGGCAGGTGCCGCTGATCCCGGCGC
Organism: Rudaea sp.; assembly: GCA_035703725.1. Lineage (GTDB taxonomy): Bacteria > Pseudomonadota > Gammaproteobacteria > Xanthomonadales > Rhodanobacteraceae > Rudaea. The sequence continues at coordinate 8,003 of DASSXQ010000133.1, read as the reverse complement.
GCCCAATTGAATATCACTCATCGGCGGATTGCCTGCGTCGGCAGGCGCAGTCGCTGCCGGAGCGGTCGCATTGCGGCCTTCCAGACGACCAATGCGTGAATCCAGATCGATGTATTGATCTTTGCCACGCTGTTTCATGCCATCGAGTTGATGGCGCAATTCTTCAATCTGGCCTTGCAATGTCTGGACTTGCGATTGCAAGGCGTTGATCTGGTTTACCAAGCCGATGGTGCCACGTGCATCGCCGCCCTGGGCTTGCTGTTCCAGCTTGGCGACGCGTTCCGCCAGACTCAATCGTTGCGCGAACGCAGGCGGCGCAACGAAGGTGGTGGCGGCCACGCAGGCCGCCACCAAAACCCAACATTCAATGGTCTTGAAACGACACATTGGAATTTATTGCTTGGCCGTGTAGACAATTTCAACGCGGCGATTTTTCTGCCAGCACGATTCATTGTGCTCTTTGCATACCGGGCGCTCTTCGCCGTAGCTGACAACATTGAGCTGACTGGCGGAGGCGCCGGCGGCGGACAACGCACTATCAACGGCGTTGCCACGGCGCTCACCCAGGCCAAGGTTGTATTCACGCGTGCCGCGCTCGTCGGCATTGCCTTCCAGCGTCACGCGTGCGCCCGGGAACTGCTGAAGATAAGCAGCATGACAAGCCACGGCGGCCTGGAATTCGGGGCGGATTTCACTCTTGTCGAAATCAAAGTAAACCACGCGCTGACGCAGGCAGGAATCGGTATCCAGACTGTCAACGGTGTACTTGCCCGATGTGGTTGGTTCTGGTGTTGCATGTTCCGGAACTGGGGTCTGCTCCTGAACCGGCTTGGTGTTCTTTCCGGCGCAAGCAACCAGCGCGGCGCTGGCGACCACAGCAGTCAAAATAACGCGAATCGGTAATTTCATGATTGTAGGCCTCATGTTCGGGGGGGGTTCAAAAATCGGGATTCTACGAAAACATTTTTCGTAATTATTGTCCGCGCTGGCGGTAGGGAGACCAGGCCGGTTCACGCACGTCACCGTCGGCCAGCACCAGCCTCTGGCGTACTCTGCCATCAGCCGATACAGCGTATAGCACGCCACGGGCGCCTTCGGTTGCGGCATAGAGAATCATGCTGGCGTTCGGGGCATAGCTGGGCGATTCGTCAAGATTTCCCGGCGAAATTGCCTTGCTTTCACCCGTAGTTTTGTCCAAAACAGCAATACGATACACATTTCCCTGACCGCGCGCCATAGCGATATGTTTGCCGTCGTAGCTTACCGACGCGCGCGCGTTGTAATCGCCCTGAAAGGTGATCCGGGTTTGATCGCCACCCGTTGCCGGGACTTGATACAACTGCGGTTTTCCCGAGCGATCCGAAGTGAACACCAGACTGCGTCCATCCGGCATCCACGCCGCCTCGGTATCGATGGCGAAGTGGTGGGTAAGCTGGGTCAATTGACCGCTGGCCAAATCCATCACGTAAATATCCGGATTGCCGCCGTAGGAAAGCGTCAGCGCCAATTTGCTGCCATCCGGTGAGAATGCTGGCGCGCCGTTGATGCCTTTCTTGGCCGAAACCACTTCGCGTGCGCCGCTGGAAATCTGCTGGACATAAATGGCTGAATTGCCACGCTCGAAAGAAACGTAAGCCAGCTTGTTGCCGTCCGGGGACCATCCCGGCGACAGCAACGGCTCGCGCGAGCGCACCACGGTCTGCGGATTGTGGCCGTCGGAATCGGCGACCATCAGCGCGTACTGGATATTTTTGCCGGTACCCACTGAAGTCACATAGGCGATGCGCGTCCAGAACGCGCCGCGCACGCCAGTGATCTTCTCGTAGACCAGATCGGCAATTTGATGGGCCACGTCGCGCAAACCAGTGCGTTGCCCGGTGATGGCCAAAGCCAGAAGTTGCTGCTGCCTGGCGACATCGTAAAGTTCAAATTCAACCCGAATATCGCCCGCGGGGCTCTCGATCTGGCGCCCGACCAGAATATAAGCCTGTTTGAGCATGTTCCAGGTGGCGAACTTGATCTGATCGCCGCGCGTGGGGAATTCGATGATGTCGTTTTTTGCCATGGCGCGGAATTGCCCGCAACGATTCAAGTCATCGTGTATCACGCCGGCGACATCCGTATCCGGCGGCAAACCCGCGCCTTCAAACGAGAACGGAACCACGACGATCGGTGTCGCGCTTGCAGTGCCATCCTTGATATCGATGGTCGGCACACCGCCACTGAGCCCTTGGGCGAATACCGCAGCCGTGGCAAATAGCAGCAATAACGCAACAACGACTCGCGCGAAGGTCTGTCTTGGCATGGGAACTCCTGAGTTCATCCGTCGTAGGTGAAATTGAAATTGATTTCGCGCAGAAACACGGACTCGTAACCTTTGTATGGCAACGGCGCAGCACGCTTGACCGCTTGTTCGATGGAATTGCGAGTCAGCGGATCGGCATTGCAGGGGTTGATCACCTGGACGCTGATGACATCGCCACCCGGAATCTGCACGATCCGCAGCATACAACGCAAACCCTGAACGGCAGTATCTGGGCGCAACCAGTTGTTCAACACGGCATTCTGGATAGCTGCCTGATACTGCGCCGCCAAGTTGGCGTCGGCACCATTGGAACCGCTTTTTGCCTGTTCGGCTTCCGGCACGGTTTGCGCGGGCGCGGGTTCGGTTTTGTGCTGCTTTTCCAGATCCATCAATTGCGCCAGCTTTTGCTTTTCCAGCTTGAGATGGCGATCGGCCGCTTCGCGCTGGCGCTTGATGTCGCGCAATTGCTGCATGCGTTCGCGTTCCTGACGTTGCTGTTCCTGCAGCAATACCTGTTCCTGGCGGTGGCGTTCTTCCTGGGCACGCTTGGCCTTTTCTGCCAGTTCGGCCATCTCCGCGACCTTTTCGCGCTCGATCCGGTCGTTGTGTTGGGGCTCGCTTGGCGCTTGCGGATTGGGCTCGGCCTGTTTGATCGGCTCGGGCTGCTTCGGCGCTGGTGTCTTGAGCTTGGCAGTGCGCGGATGCCGGGTTGCCTGCGGCTTGGGTGCGGCGCTTATGCCAACCAATTCAGCCTCGATGACCGGCCCGGGCAGCTCGATTGGCCGGGTTTTCGTGGTCCACAACAAACCGGCAAAAAATACCGCCACGCACAACACGTGCATCAGCAACGCAAATACACATGCGCGAAATTTGTCGGTCCAGCTTTCCATGTTCCGGCTAACGTTTCTTGCTCGGCGGTGGCTGACTCATCAAACCAACCTTGGCCACCCCGGCTTGTTGCAACAGCACCATGGCTTGATAGACCTTCCCATAGTCCACGCGTTCATCGCCGGCGACCAGCACGGAAACCTGCGGATTCTGGCGCACAAAAGCCGAAACCTTGGTAACCAGCGCATCCGTGTCGATGGGATCGCGCTGGGCGGTGCCCAAGGTGAGGTAATAATTGCCTTCCTCATCAACGCTGACGACGATGGGTTGCTGATCGGTCTGTACGGCCTTGGCCGTGGATTGCGGCAAGCGGATGTCCACGCCCAGATTCAACAATGGCGCGGTAACCATGAAGATGATCAAAAGCACCAGCATCACGTCGATATACGGCACGACGTTGATTTCGGATTTCAGCTTGCGCCGCTTGCGCACGTGTCCGGTGGTTTGCATGCGATTACCCTGGCCTCGAGCGCGCGGACGCGCTCAGCCCTCGTCCAGATGGGTTTGACGCTGCAGGATCGAGGAAAATTCCTCGACGAATGTGTCGTATCGCGTGACGATACGCTCGACTTTGGTCGAATAGCGGTTGTACGCCCATACCGCCGGAATTGCCGCGATCAATCCCATCGCTGTGGCAATCAAGGCTTCGGAAATGCCCGGCGCAACCATGGCGATGGTAGCTTGCTTGACGTTGGCCAAGCCGACGAAGGCCACCATGATGCCGGCCACGGTGCCAAGCAGGCCAACATACGGGCTGATCGAGCCGACGTTGGCAAGAAATTCCAGATTTTGTTCCAACCGGTCCAGCTCGCGCGTCATCGCCACGCGCATGCCGCGCTGCGCGCCTTCGAGGATGGTGCGCGGATCCATTTGCCGGCGCTGGCGCAATCGTGCGAATTCGCGGAAACCTGCCTCGAAAATGCTTTCGATGCCGGTAACTTGATCACCGCTGGAGGTTACGTCGCGAAATAGCCCGGCCAGATCCGCGCCCGACCAGAAACGCTCCTCGAAATCGTCGGCGCCATTCATCGCCCGCCGCAATATCGTCATCTTGCGGAAGATGATGACCCAGGAAAGAAACGAAAACGCCAACAGGATGAGCATCACGATCTTGACGAACAGACTCGCGTTCAACGCAAGTTGCAAAACATTGATATCGCCGCTCATGCGTTGATTGTCTCCTGTAGCAGGCCGTCGGGAATCCGGCAAGGCCGGTAGCTGGTCGCGTCGATGCAGGCAGCGCGAACCCGCGCTTCGATCAATTTCGTGCCGTTATCGCGGCGAAGTATACATTGGCCGAAGCTGATCGAAGCCGAACGCCGCATGAATGTATCGATGCGCACCTCGAGTTCGTCGTCCAGCCGCGCCGACGACAGATAACGCACATTCAAATCTGCCACCACGAACAACACGCCTGCCTGTTCGCGCAATTGTTGCTGGCCAATACCTTGCTCACGCAGCCATTCGGTGCGCGCGCGTTCGAGGAAGCGCAAATATGCGGCGTGATAGACAACGCCACCCGCATCGGTGTCTTCCCAGTAGACGCGTACGGGAAAGGTGAATACGGGGCTGAGGGCTGAGGGCCGAGGGCCGCAAGCCACATTGCGAGTCACGCTCATGCCGCAGGATTGCCTTCGATTCCCGATTGCTCATTCCCGATTGCCGGCTGTGTCTCAAACAAATCCTCGACCGCCGCACGGCGTGGCGGCTTCAAGCCGAGATGACGATACGCCTTCGTCGTGGCCATGCGGCCGCGCGCCGTGCGCATGAGAAAGCCTTGCTGGATCAGATACGGTTCGAGCACATCCTCGATGGTGCCGCGTTCTTCGGACAATGCGGCGGCCATGGATTCCACCCCAACCGGTCCGCCGTCGAAATGTTCAATGATGATGCGCAACAAGCGCCGGTCGAGTGCATCGAAACCCTCGGCGTCGACTTTCAGCATTTCCATTGCGGCAATGGCGACGCTGGCCGTGATCGTCCCACCCGCCTTGATCTGGGCAAAATCACGTACGCGGCGCAGCAACCGATTGGCAATGCGAGGCGTGCCGCGCGCACGTCGCGCGATTTGCGCGGCACCGTCGCTGTCGCACGGAATGTTCAGGATTTGCGCCGAACGCCGCACGATCGCCGTCAATTCTGCCGGTGTGTAGAATTCCAGCCGCTGCACGATGCCGAAGCGATCACGCAACGGACTGGTCAACAGGCCGGCACGCGTGGTTGCGCCAACCAGCGTAAACGGCGGCAAATCCAGTTTGATCGACCGCGCAGCCGGACCCTCGCCAATCATGATATCGATCTGGCAATCTTCCATGGCCGGATACAGAATTTCTTCGACCACTGGCGACAACCTGTGAATCTCGTCGACAAACAATACATCGCGCGGTTGCAGGTTGGTCAGCAATGCCGCCAGATCGCCAGCGCGTTCAATGACCGGCCCGGATGTCGTGCGCAGATTCACCCCCAGTTCGTTGGCGATCACGTGCGCAAGCGTGGTTTTGCCCAAACCGGGCGGCCCGAAGATCAACACGTGATCCAGCGCTTCGCCGCGTCGCCGCGCCGCCTCGATAAAGATGGCCAACTGTTCCTTGACTGCCTGCTGGCCAAGATATTCGTCCAGTCGCGAGGGACGAATGCTGGCTTCCAACGCTTCGTCGTCGCCGCTGTTGGCTGGAGTAATTACACGATCTACGCTCATGTGGCGATTATGACAGGTGGCGAGCGCCAGGGCTGATCGCTGGAAGCGATTCGGCCGTGGTTCATATTCAGTACCAATGCCGCGCCTCGCGGTTGAATGACAATGCCGACATCAAGATCACGGGCTTTGCAGCCCTCGGCCCCCAGCGCTTCTCCGCCTCAAATCTCCACCTGCGTCCCCAGCTCGATCAATCGATTTCCGGGAATGCGGAAGAATGCCGTGGCGGGATTGGCGTTGCGCGCGAGGAAAGCGAACAGTTTGTCGCGCCATAACGGCATGCCGTGGCGGCGATCGGTGGCGACGATACTTTCACGACTGATGAAGAATGTCGTGTCCATCATGTCGAAACCCAGACCCTTGGCCGAGCAACTGGACAAGGAGGCGGGTACATCGGGATCTTCGGCAAAACCGAAACGCAGGGTCAGGCGGAAAAAATCATTGCCCAGCGCGGTGATCTCGGTGCGTTCGCTGTATTCGGCGACGGGCTCGTCGAGAGTCTCGACGGTCATCAGGATATTGCGTTCGTGCAGCACTTTGTTGTGTTTGAGGTTATGCAACAAGGCGTTTGGCACGGCATCGGCATTGGCTGTGAGAAAGATTGCCGTGCCCGGTACGCGCACGGGTGGGTGCTCGGTCAAACTGGCGATGAACGGTGCCAGCGCCAAGCCACTTTGCTTGATTTCGCGCAACACCAGATCGCGACCGCGACGCCACGTGCTCATGATGGTGAACACCGTCACACCAAGCACCAGTGGCAGCCAGCCACCGTGGGCGACCTTGTCGGCATTGCCACCCAGGAATGCGAGATCGACCAGCAGGAACAATCCACTCAACGCGACGGTGCGCGGCCAATTCCAATGCCACAACTTGCGGAAGATGAAGATCATCAAGATCGAATCAATCGTCATCGTGCCGACCACTGCAATGCCGTAAGCCGCAGCGAGATTGGCCGATGAACGAAATCCGATCACGACCGCCAGAGTGAGCACCAACAGCATGCGATTGATCCACGGCAGATAAATCTGCCCGCGGGTCTGCTCGGAGGTATGGCGCACTTCCATGCGCGGCAGATAACCCAGTTGAATTGCCTCTCGGGCAATCGAGAATGCGCCAGAAATGACGGCTTGCGATGCGATGACCGCGGCAACCGTGGCGAGCGCAATCATCGGATACAGCAGTGGCTGCGGGACCAACAGGTAAAATGGATTGACGGCCGCGTGCGGGTCGTGCAACAGCAGCGCGCCTTGACCGAAATAATTGAGCACCAGGCCGGGCAAAACATAGCCGAACCAGGACAGGCGAATCGGCTTTTTGCCGAAATGTCCCATGTCTGCATACAGCGCCTCGGCGCCGGTAATGCACAACACGACCGTACCCAAGGCAAAAAACGCCGACCAACCGTTGTGGACGAAAAACTCGATGGCGTAATGCGGCGACAGCGCACGCAACACCAACGGATGCTGCACTACCTGCGCACCACCGAGCACTGCCAGACTGGCAAACCACAAAAGCATGATTGGCGCGAATACGGCACCCACCTTGCCGGTACCGCGATTCTGAAAGGCGAACAGCAACACGATGATCATGGCAGCCAGTGGCACGACCCAGTCGGCCAACGTCGGCGCCGCGACTTCCAGACCTTCGACCGCCGACAAGACCGTCATTGCCGGTGTAATCACGCCGTCGCCAAAAAACAGCGAAGCGCCGAACAAACCCACCATGACAATCCACCAGCGCCCGCGTACGCTGCCCTTGACGCTGCGCTGGACCAGCGCGGTCAACGCCATGATCCCGCCTTCGCCCTTGTTGTCTGCGCGCATGATGAAACTTGCGTATTTGACCGACACCACCAGCACCAGCGACCAGAACACCAACGACAAGATGCCAAGCACGTTATCCGGAGTCGGCAACACGCCTTGTTCGCCAAACGTTTCCTTGATCGTGTACAGCGGACTCGTGCCGATGTCGCCATAGACGACACCCAGCGCGCCCAGCGCCATTGCAGCCAAAGCCTTGCGCGTGGTCGCCTCGGTCGATTGGGTGGATTCAGTCATTGCCCCGCCCTTTTATTTCAACGCTGCCTTGAGCGCCTTGCGAATGATGGTTTCGGCG
>DASSXQ010000308.1:0-11718 GCA_035703725.1 Rudaea sp. | reverse complement strand
GCGATGCGATCAAAATCCATGCGGTGCGGTTGCCTTCGTGTATTCGGCTTTGTGTCGGGCTTTTGCGCTGGCCATCATCCAATCCGCGAACCTGGGCAGCGCACCAACATTGCAACATATGGGCGGCCAACTCGCCTTGGTCTGCTTGCGCCGCAGACCGGATTCTTCCGTGCGCCTTGTGCCCTTGATACCGTGCGTGTTCCAATTCAGGTACGTTAGTCGCCACACGAACGCCATGGAAACCATGGAAACACGAGTGACTGTCCGCGATCTTCGCTCCGAAGAATCTGCCGCCCTCGGTCAGCTTCTTGTCGAGGTCTATTCGGCCTTGCCCGGCTTCCCGACATCCCTTGAACAGCCAGCTTACTACGAGATGCTAAGGCACATCGGCGAATTCACCAAGAAGCCGGGGGTCAGGGTTCTGGTTGCGCTCCTGCCCGGCGAAGAGCTTGCCGGAGGCGTCGTCTACTTCGGGGACATGGCGCACTACGGTGCAGCAGGTATCGCAACAATGATCAAACATGCATCCGGTATCCGTCTTCTCGGAGTCCGTCCGGAGTGCCGCGGCATGGGCGTCGGCAAGGCACTTGCCAGTGCGTGTATTGTCCTGGCCCAGAAGCAAAGGCATCGCGAGGTTGTTCTGCACACGACCAAGGCGATGCAAACCGCCTGGGGAATGTACGAACGCCTCGGGTTCGCCAGGTCGAATGATCTGGACTTCCTGCAAAACGGGTTGCCGGTCTTCGGCTTCCGGCTCGCCCTGCAATGACGCCCGGCGATAGCCTGTTCAGAACCGCGAAGTAGTCGCCAACGTTCCCGGATCGCTTCGACAGCCTCGATCACGCCCGCGCTGTGCTCACCGGGTTCTTCGACCATTACAACCACCGCCGTCGGCACGGCGGCATCGGCCTGATGACTTTCGCTGAACAACGCCATGCATTACTGCGCCACGCGCTGCTAACCCACCACTGCCTACACCGCGGATCTCTCCGGGCAAGAATATGAACTGTCTCGACACAACTGCCGGTTTTACTGCACGGCACGGATGACGGGTCTTTGCAGTCATGTGCCTTCTCGACCCTGCTGCTGCGCCTTGTATCCGATTTCTGTTCGTCGGCTCGTTGATTTGCGCCGGGGCTTCTCTCACACAACCCCTCGCGGCGTTGCGCTCGCCGTCGGCTAGTCTTTACCATCCTCATCATGGGTGACGTCCCGGCCTCGGACAGCGAGCTTGCACGCTTGAGTTCACGCCCGCGCCGGACGTACACCATTCACTGCAGCCGGCTTGAAACCGCTGCGTGGTTTCGGTCGCTGAAATCAATCGTTGGCACCGGCTGACTTCACTATTCTCACCAAAGGAGGAAACGTGCCCCCATCAAATACCGCAGCACTTTTGCAGCGGCTTCACGAACACAGTGAGGCACAAGTCATCCAACGAGCGCGTGCGCAGTTCCAGGGAACAGATGAGGAATTTGGGAGCCTGGCGAGACAGTATGGCGACCTGGCCCCGAGACTGAGAGGACAGTTTCTGAAAGCACACGGGCTATCCAGTGAGGATTCGGATTCTTCACAAGGCACTACGCTGTCGCTGGCCGTGTCTTCAGAAATGGGAAGCTTTCTGCGCAACATGGCACTGTCGTGTCGAGCATCACGAATCCTTGAGCTTGGCAGTTCCCACGGTGTATCAACTCTGTACTTCGCCGACGCCCTTCGCCAATTGGGTGGTGGCACGGTAGTCGCGACTGAGCTGGACACGGCGAAGTGCGCCAAGATTCGTGAGCATGTCCAGGCAGCAGACCTGATGCGCTATGTCGATCTCAGGGAAGGCGACGTTTTCAATTCGGTCGCAGAATTGGACGGCACCTTCGACATGGTGTTTATTGACGTTTGGGCCAATTTGTATTTGGATTTGTTTAAGCAAATTGAGCGGCATTTGCGACCGGGTTCAATCGTTCTTGCCGATAACATGTACACGGCGGAAGATGCCGTGCGGCCGTACAAGCAATACATCGATGAAAGTCCACGTTTCTCGAGCTTGACGATGGATTTTGAATCAGGAGTCGAATTCACGGTAACCCTGTAAACCCATTGTGACCGGCTTCGAATACTGCCTGATCGTGCAAGAGACGGTATTGCCCCTCTTCCCACGCAACTGGTGTTCGGGTCCGCATCAAGCGGATGAAGCAGGAAACGAATCGCGTGATTCTTGATTGATCCCGGCGCTTGCCTGGGGAGCGACATGTTGGATGTTGGATGCCGGGGGTTTGTGCGTACGAAGGATTCCCGTCAGCGATGATTCTCGGCAGTCCCGGTTCACAACTCAGTGTAACTTCACTTTCCGCCGGGCTTGCAGGGCATGATTTTGAATCCGTTTGTTTCATCGCCTTGGCGAGTGGTGTGAAATTCGTGTTGATGGCAGTGGCGTTGCGGTTGGGTAGCATGGGCGATCCGTGGATCTGGTCACAACATCGTTGCTTCGCATCGTCCGGGCGTTGTAACGGTCGCGTTGCCAATGCGGCGCGCGGTTTGTTGTCGCCCGGTTTCGACCCCATGATTGTCGACGCCATCATCAACGCGACCAACGAGACATCGTTAACGACTCGACAAATCTGGATGCCTACAATGCCCCGCCTCGAAATCATTCAAGCCAGCATCACTGAACTCAATGTCGACGCCATCGTCAACGCGGCCAACGAGACATTGTTGGGCGGCGGAGGTGTCGACGGCGCCATCCACCGCGCCGCTGGCCCGCGCCTGCTAATGGCCTGTCGTGAACTGCCGCAAACACGACCGAACGTGCGCTGTCCGACAGGCCAGGCACGCATCACGCCGGGGTTTGATCTGGCGGCACGCTTCATCATCCACACGGTGGGTCCAGTCTGGAATGGCGGGAACGACAACGAGCCGCAGTTGCTGGCAAGTTGTTATCGCGAATCGTTGCGTCTGGCGCGCGAAAATGGCGTGTACAGCATGGCGTTTCCGGCAATCAGTTGCGGTGTGTATGGTTATCCGATTGCCAAGGCAGCCGCGGTGGCGCTGGCTGAATTACGTCGTCGGATGGACGATTCGGCGCAACTCGAGCGAATCATCGTTTGCTGCTTCAGTGAATCGATTGCAGCAACCTATCGTCACTTGCTCGATGCGTGAGAGCGACCGACACGGCGATTCACAGTGACGCTTGTTCCAGCACTTTTTCCACAATTCCCACGGTGCGCAGCACACCACCTTGTTCGCGCTCGAACGCAGCACGCCCGGCGGTGCCGATTTGCTGGCGCAATGGCGCGTCGGCGAGTAGGCGGATAACGGTTGCACCCAGCTCGTCTGCATTGTCAATGCGCAACACCGCGCCGGCCTCGATCAGATCGCCGGTGATTTCAGTGAAATTGAATGTCTGCGGCCCCACGATTACCGGCACTGACAACGCGGCAGGTTCCAGCACATTGTGACCACCAATCGGCACCAGACTGCCGCCGACAAAGGCGACATCGCCAGCAGCGTAAAAAAGCAGCAATTCACCCAACGTATCGACGACAAAACATTGCGTATCGGAACTTGCCATCTTGTCGGCGGTGCGCGTACGCGTGACGAATCCGAAACTGCGGCAATCCTGTTCAACGGGTTTGAAACGCTCGGGGTGACGCGGCACCAGCAGCAACAGCGCATCCGGAAACCGCCCCAACACCGCTGCGTGCGCCTTGAGCACGGGTTCTTCCTCGCCTTCATGCGTGCTCGCGGCAATCCAGACCGGTCGCCGTGCGCCCCAGGAAATGCGCATCGCCTGGGCTTGTGACGCCAATTCAGGCGGCACCGTCATGTCGTATTTGAGATTGCCGACAATGCCCAGACGTTCGACATCCGCACCCAGATCGCGCAGACGCTGTGCATCGGTCGCCGATTGCGCGGCAATATAGCGCGCGCTGTCCAGCGCCTTGCGTGCCAATGGGCGTATCGGGCCGTAACCGCGCAAACTTTTTTCCGACAGTCGCGCATTGGCAATGACCAGCGGGATGTTGCGCGCCTCGCAGGCAAAAAACAGGTTTGGCCAGATCTCCGTTTCCATGACCACGGCCAGACGCGGCCTCACGCGATCCAGAAACCGCCGGATCGATGCAGGCAGGTCATACGGCAAGTACACATTGAAGACACGATCTCCGTAGACCCGACGTACGCGCTCGGAGCCGGTCGGCGTCACCGTGGTTATCACGAATGGCGCGCCTTCGTAGCGTTGCATCAGGGCGTCGATCAACGGCAGCGCCGCGTTGACCTCACCCATGGACACGGCGTGCAACCAGATGCTGTCGCGAATGTGCGGGTTGCGAAAAAATCCAAAGCGTTCGCGCCAACGCGAAAAATATTCGTGATAGTGAAAGCCACGCACCGCCAGCCTGTACAGAATAACCGGCGTGAGCAGATACATGGTGGTGGTATAGATGAAACGGCGCAGGCGCATGGCGATTCGCGATTGTCAGCGTGGAAGTATAGCTGGTGAGGACTGAGGGCTGAGGGCTGGAGGCTGCAGGCTTCGTTCGTCATTCCGGCGAACGCTGGAATCACGAGCCTTTGATTTCCCTGTCTGCGCGTTTCCTCACGCCCTACTCCCGCGCAGCCATTACAATCCTCCCATGACCGAAGCCAACGATTCATCCATGCCTGCCGCGTTGCTGGCGCCACGATACTGGTTCAGTTGGCTGGGTGTGGGCATTCTTCGCTTGGTCGCTTGCTTGCCTTTTGGTGCGCTGCGTGGATTGGGGCACGCTCTTGGCATGTTGACGGCGCACTTGCCGGGCAGCCGTCGGCGGGTTGCGCAACGCAATCTGCAACTGTGTTTTCCCGAGCTTTCCGTGGCGCAACGTGCGCAACTGCTGCAGGCCTGCCTGGCCGATCTTGGCATGATGCTGGTGGAGTTCGCATTGGCGTGGATGGGCAGCAACCGCGCAATTGCGCGCGTGCCGTGTGTCATCGAAGGACTCGAGCACCTGCAGGCCTGTCGAGATCGTGGTCAGGGCGTGTTGCTGGTTGGCGCGCATTTTTCGCATCTGGAGTTGTGTGCTCGTCTGGTCTCGCAGCGCATCCGCATTGCCGGCATGTATCGGATCATGGACAACGCGGTATTTGAGCGCGTCGTACTGCGCGCACGTCTGGGTTATGCCGACGCCATGTTCACCAAGCAGCAATTGCGTGCCTCGGTGAAATACCTTAAAAACGGAGGCACGTTGTGGTACGCGCCGGATCAGGACATGCGCGGCAAGGAAAGCGTCTTTGTGCCGTTTTTCGGCGTGCCGGCATCCACGATCACGGCCACGCATCATCTGACGCGCTTGTCGGGCGCGGTGGTGATTCCATTTTTCCATGCGCGCAACGCAAGCGGCGACGGCTATGAAATCCGCCTGCAGCCGCCATTGGAAAATTTTCCGACACACGATGTGAATGTCGACACGTCGCGCGTGAATGCGGCCATTGAGGCAATGGTGCGCGCGGCACCCACACAATATCTGTGGGTGCACAAGCGCTTCAAGACACGACCGCCGGATGCCGTCGAGCAGGATATCTACGCCGCCGGGAGTTGACCTCTTCGCGGCGCGGAAATTCGGAGTCGACTATGCAGCCGGCTTCCACTGGCCCAGCGCTGCCTGACCATTTTCCTTTGCGCGCTGTACCACGATCGCCTGAGCGTCGGCGAAGTTCGCTTTCATGTCACCCGACCAAAGCTTCAAGGCGGCCTGTTGCATCGCACGACCGTAGCTGAAACTCAGCGGCCACGGGTGCGGACCCATCTGGTTCATGGCATTCAAATGCGCCGTGGCTTGCTCATCGGACTGACCGCCGGACAGGAACACGATTCCCGGCAACAGCGTCGGCACCGAAGACTTCAGGCAGCGTACGGTCGCCTCGGCCACTTCTTCCACACTGGCCTGCTGCGCACAACGCTTGCCGGAAACGACCATGCTCGGCTTGAGGATGGTGCCTTCGAGCATGACGTTTTGCTCATACAGGGCGCCAAACAACGAGCGCAGCGTGGCTTCGGTAACGTCGTAACACACGTCGATATCGTGGTCGCCATCCATCAGCACTTCGGGTTCGACCATCGGCACAATGCCGGCTTCCTGACACAGCGCGGCGTAACGCGCGAGCGCGTGACAATTGGATTCGATGCACGAGCCGGTCGGCGCCTCTTCGTCGATCGTAATGACCGCGCGCCATTTGGCGAACTTCGCGCCGAGCCTGGAATATTCGGCCAGACGCTCACGCAGACCATCCAGGCCTTCAGTAACCAGCTCACCCGGAAATCCGGCCAGCGGTTTGGCCCCCTTGTCGACCTTGATTCCCGGCAGGATGCCCGCCTTCATCATCACCTGAGTGAACGGCACGCCCGCTCTGGTCGACTGACGCAAGGTTTCGTCGTACAGGATCGCACCGGAAATATGCGCATTCAAACCCGGTGCCGTGAGCAGCATCTCGCGATAGGCGCGACGATTTTCTTCGGTGCATTCGATACCGACTGCATCGAAACGTTTCTTGATCGTGCCGGTGGATTCATCAATGGCAATAATGCCCTTGCCCGGTGCAACCATTGCCTGGGCAATGCTTTCCAATTCTTCGATGCTCATTTCAACTCCGCAGAAATCATGCGTTGCGACTGCCCCAGCGGTCGCTTTGCGAGGGCGCGGATTATAAGGCGAACCGAATCAAGACGCGAGAACGTGCGTCGAAAGCGCGCCGCAGACAATCGTGGCGCGTGGCGATTCGCGGCCTCATTGAACGATGTGCACCACGTTGTCGGCATGCTTGCCAAACTCGGTCAGCCGACAGGCAGCCAGGGTGCGGGTGCGCACATCACGATCCGCAGGTTTTGGCGCATCCGCCTTGGGCAGATTGAACGGGATCACCACATACGTTGAAATCCGATCCTTTCCCGGATTCTGTGGCGTCGCGACGAAGCGCATTCCCGCAACAACCTGCATGGCAACTTTGCCCAGATCGCCCGGAGGCACGAGCTTTTCCAGTTTGACATTGCTCACGCTTCCGTTTTTCTCCACGGTATACGCCACGGCCGCACACGCCGGCACATCAATGTTGTGCCCGGAATTGGGTGCCCGCGCCTGAGCCGAGCTGGACTCGAGCAGCCAGTAATGAGCAAGTCGTTCCGGCTGGATTACATGGGCCTTTTCGACCGCAAGCGCTGTGCAGACAACCATGCATAGCGCGCAAATCAGAATAAATGTTTTCATGACGATTACCTCCACGACAACGCAAATTTTCTTCCGGCAGCGCGGGCGGCAGAAACCTTCCGGCTGCAATTGACTATGCCGCAAATTGCATCCGTGCGTTCTGGATCACGCCAATCCTTGCACGGATGACGGATTGAGGAGATCTCTGCGCCAAGTCACTATCGATTGGTACGTTCCTACAGCTCTCCCAACCCTTCCGCCACGCCGCCGGGTCCGACCAGCAGCAGTTTCAGCGTATTGGTGCCGCCGTGGCGGCCGGTGTGATCGCCAGTGGTGAGAATCACGCGATCGCCATCGCTCAGGCATTGCATGTTGAACAGGTGCTGGATGGCGGCTTTCGCCGCATGCGCCGGATCGACACCATGCGGATCGAAAGCGACTGGTGTCACATCGCGATAAAGCATCATGCGTCGGCGTGCGGATTCGCGCCGCGACAGCGCATAGATTGGCACGCTGGAACGGTAGCGCGACAACCATTGCGCGGTGCCGCCGGATTCGGTCAGCGCGATGATCGCGCGCGCGCCAATGCGACCGGCCACGAACATGGCGGCCAGCGCGATGGCTTGATCGGTGCGATCGAGCTGATGCGAACCCGGCGTCAAATCCTCGATCGGCTCGAATTGTCGTTCGGCACCCAAACACACGCGACACATTGCGGCGACGGCCTTGTCCGGGTGTTTGCCCGCAGCGGTCTCCTGCGACAGCATCACCGCGTCGGTGCCATCGAGCACGGCGTTGGCCACGTCGAGCACTTCGGCGCGCGTTGGAATTGGCGATCCGACCATCGACTGCATCATTTGCGTGGCCGTAATCACCACCTTGTTGCGCGCCAGTGCTTCACGAATGATTTTTTTCTGGATTCCCGGAAGCTCGGCGTCACCGATTTCCACGCCCAGATCGCCGCGCGCGACCATGACCGCATCGGACGCATCGATGATTGCGCCCAGCTCGACAATGGCTTCGGCGCGTTCGATTTTCGCCACCAGCGCGGCGTTACCGCCGGCCGCGCGCATCAGCTTGCGACTAAGCTCGATGTCGTCGGCGCATTTGACGAACGAAACGGCAAGAAAGTCTGCGCTCAACCGGGCCGCGACGCGGATATCTTCCTTGTCCTTCTCGGCCAATGCGGTCAAGGACAAACCACCGCCTTGACGATTGATGCCCTTGCGATCGGAAAGCGCGCCGCCAATCTTCACCGCGGTGTGAATCGTGGTGCCTTGAATCTTGTTCACGCCAAGCGCGATCAAGCCATCATCGAGCAACAGGATGTCGCCAACTTTCACGTCCTTGCACAAATCCAGATAACTCACACCGACGCGGGAAACATCACCCGGCGCTGCGTTGGCGTCGCATTCCAGCGCAAACGGCTGCCCCGGCTCCAGCAGTACCGGCCCGGCGGCGAACTTGGCAATTCGAATCTTGGGTCCTTGCAGGTCGGCCAGAACGGCCACTTCGCGGCCCAATTCTGCGGCCGCAGTGCGCGCGTCGTCTGCGCGGCGCATGTGATCCTCGGCCGAACCATGCGACAGGTTCAGGCGTACGACATCCACACCTTCTTCGAGAATTCGCTTGAGCATTCCCGGCGCATCGGTTGCCGGCCCGAGTGTGGCGATGATCTTTGTGCGGCGTAGTGGCAAATCCATGCGAAGTCCTGTTTTTGGTGTGGCAATAAACTAGCACAGTCGCAAGGCGATGATTGAAATCGTCATTGGATTCAGGGCGCCATGAGCATGCCCAACAGTTCATTCGTGGTGTGCGCGATTGCGTGCGCGCCTGCGCTGCGCAGTTCGTCGATACTGCCGAATCCCCAACCCACACCAATACCGCGCATGTTGTTGGCGCGGGCGCCTTCGATGTCGAAATGCCGATCGCCGATCATGACCGCATGCGCCGACGGCACGCCAAAATCGTCCAACGCCTGCGCAATCATTTCCGACTTCGCGCTATGTGCGGTTTTGATATCCGGGCCATAGATCCGCACAAAATGCGCACCAAACGTCAGATTGTCGATAATCAAACGCGCCTGAGCCAGTGGCTTCGTCGTCACCACTCCCATCGCGATACCTTGTGCCGCGCACGTGGCGATTGTCCCGGCAATTCCCGGATATACCGTGTGTCCGGACCAGCCGCCCTCGGTGTAGTGTTCGCGATATTTTTCTATTGCCATCTGGATGCGCACCGGGTCGTCGCCAAGCACGCTCGGGAAGGTCTGATGGAATGGGGGACCGATCCACCCGCGCAACGTCTCGCGCGGCGGCAGCGATGCACCGATTTGTGCGAAAGCATGATCGAGACTGGCGAAAATGCCGGGCGCCGAATCGATCAGCGTTCCATCCAGATCGAACAGCGCCAGCCGTGTGTGCAGCGAACGCATCAGCGCCCACGCTCGCGCAACGCCGCCACCGCCGGCAAATCCTTGCCCTCGAGGAATTCCAGAAACGCACCGCCGCCGGTGGAAATATACGAAATATCTTTTTCCACTTTGTACTTCTCGATTGCGGCAAGCGTATCGCCACCTCCGGCAATGGAAAATGCGTCCGACGCCGCGATGGCCTGCGCAACGGTTCGCGTGCCCTGACCAAACGCATCGAATTCAAATACGCCAACTGGCCCATTCCACAGCACCGTACCGGCCCGGCCAATCAGCTCGGCATAGTGTCGGGCCGTGCGCGGACCGATATCGAGAATCATGTCGTCGCCGGACACGTCTTCCACGTTCTTGACCGTCGCCGACGCATCGGCGCTGAATTCCCGCGCAACGACGACATCCACCGGGATTGGGACCTGCGCAGCGCGCGCTTTCGCCGTTTCAATGATGTGGGTGGCCACATCAACCAGATCGACTTCGAACAATGACTTGCCGACATTGTGGCCGGCTGCCGCGATAAACGTATTGGCGATACCACCGCCGACGATGAGTTGGTCGACTGCCGTCACCAGATTGCGCAACAACTCGAGCTTGGTCGAGACTTTTGACCCGGCCACAATGGCCAGCAACGGATGTTGCGGTTGCTTGAGCGCCTTGGCCAGCGCATCAAGTTCTGCCATCAGCAACGGGCCGCCGCAGGCAATATGCGCGCGATGAATGATCGCATGGGTTGAAGCGTGGGCGCGATGGGCTGCGCCAAACGCATCCATGACGAACACTTCGCACAACATCGCATAGCGTTCGGCCAAGGCGGTGTCGTCGTGCGCTTCACCAACGTTGAAGCGGCAATTTTCCAGAAGGACCACTTTTCCGGGATCGACATCGATGGTTTCGCCGTCGAGGTAGTTGCGTACCAGCGGTACCGGTTGGCCCAGAGCCTGGCTGAGCCATTCAGCCACCGGTGCCAGCGACTCGGATGCCTTGAATTGCCCTTCACTCGGACGTCCCAGATGCGACATCAACAGCACCCGCGCACCCGCAGCGCAGGCTTGCCTGATGGTCGGCAACGCCGCGTGGAGGCGCTGGCTGGCTGCCACTTTGCCGTCTTTCAACGGCACGTTGAAATCTTCGCGGATCAGCACGCGTTTGTCGGCCAGATCCACATCGCTCATGCGCAAAATCGACATTGCTTTTCCCGAATTGAAACCAGAGTACACATTGTACGATGACTGGCTCATGCGCGATTGAACTGTGGCAAACTGTTGCAATGTCTCAAGCCAAACAACCAACACTACGCGGTTCCCGGGTTTGCCTGCGCATGGCCCGGCCCGAGGACGTGCCGGATTTGTTTGCGCTGCACTCCGACAATGAAGTGATGCGTTACTGGAGTTGTGCGCCCTATACGTCGATGGCGCAGGCACAGGAACTGTTCGACACAAGCGATCGTGGCGTACGTGCCGGCGAGTTCCATTACTGGGCACTTGCCCGCAACGACGACGATCGTCTTGTCGGCCATTGCACGCTGTTCAACATCAGTGCCACGCATCGCCGTGCCGAAACCGGTTACGCGCTTGCGCGCCGGCACTGGGGCAACGGGTACGCGTGCGAAGCAATGAGTCTGGTACTCGATTACGCCTTTGGCCCACTCGGACTGCATCGCGTCGAAGCCGATGTCGATCCACGCAATGGCGGTTCGATACGTCTGCTGGAGCGTCTGGGTTTTGTTCGCGAAGGCTTGCTGCGTGAACGTTGGCGCGTGAACGATGAAGTAACCGACTCGGCAATGTTCGGATTGCTCGCGCCGGACTATGCGACAGCAACAAGGTTGGCAGTAGCCTCTGGCGCATCCAGGCCAATGGCCACGCGCGATTCTTCGCCCACCACGTAGTTTCGCGCGGTCGCAAGCAAATCGGCAAACACGCCGGCCGCCGTCAACTCGATACCCGCGCCCGGACCGGCAATCGTCAGCGGCGCCACACAATAGTAACGACTGTGCAAAATCAGTGCATTTTCGCACGGCGCCAGACGCGCCAGCGGATGCGACTGCGCAATGCGCTCCGGTGCGACGCGCGCGCGCACCAGACCGGATGCGCAGCGTTCGAAACTGGCGCGATAAATCCA
>DASSXQ010000250.1:0-16733 GCA_035703725.1 Rudaea sp. | reverse complement strand
CACGCCGTCGCACACATGCTGGAACAGATTCAGGCGTGCGCGCAAATCCAGCGCATGCGCACGCACGTATTCGGTGATCGACACGCCCTCGACATATTCCATCGCCAGGTACGGCGCACCCGAGGCGTCCACGCCGCCATCGAGCAAATGCGCGATGTTCGGGTGTTCGAGCCGGGCGAGAATTTGCCGCTCCTGGCGAAAGCGTTGCAGCAAGCCCGGTGTCGGATAGGCGAGTTGCTTGATCGCGACGCGCTGTTCGAATTGGCCATCGTTGCGTTCGGCCAGCCAAACCGTGCCCATGCCGCCTTCGCCGAGCGAGCGCAGCACGCGCCAGACGCCGAATGTCTGCGGCGTGTCGGTGGCTGCCGATGTGACGGCGATAGCCTGGGCCACCAACGGCGGCGGCGTCTCCATGAATTGCGCGGCCTTGGCATCGGCGCGCAGCAGGCGTTCGAGTTCGGCGCGCAGTGCGGCGTCATCGCCGCAGTTTTCGTCCAGCCAGCGTGCGCGATCCGGCGGCGCGGCCTCGACGACCTGCTCGAACAATTCGGCGATGCGTTCGCGATTCATCGGCATCAGCGATCAGGCTTCGGGGTGCAACATGCCGTACAGCCGCGCCTTTGCCAGGCGCCAGTCGCGATTGACGGTGCGTTCGCTGGTGTTCTGCAAGGTAGCGATTTCGGCGACGCCGAGGCCGGCGAAGAACCGCCATTCCACCAGTTGCGCGAGTTTCGGTTCCTCGGTTTCGAGCGATGCGAGCGCGCTATCCACGCGCAACAGTTCATCGGCTGCCATGGCATTGTCGGCGACGCCCATTGCCTGATCGAACTCGACCATCTGCGTCTGCCCGCCGCCACGCTTTTCCGCAAGCCTTGCCCGTGCGTGGTCGATCACGATCTGACGCATCGCCTTGGCCGCCAGCGCGAAGAAATGCACGCGTCCGTGCAGATGCCGCGCATCCGGCTGCGCCAGTTTCAAATACGCTTCGTGCACGAGCGCGGTGGTGTTCAACGTGTTGCCAGACGAGGCCGCCAGCTGCTTGCGGGCGAGCTGTTTGAGCTCGTCGTAAACCCGCGCGAACAAGGCCTGCAGTGCCGCGGCATCGCCCTTGCCGGCGGACTCGATAAGCCCGGTGACTTCGCCTGCACCCATGTTCTTGGTCTGCCTGGGGTTTTGCCGAGTATAGACGCTCGCGTCCGCCCCGGCGCAGGCGCGATGTCGGATTGCGGCGCCGGTTCCCGTATGGAAGCACAAGGCGACGTGCCGCTGCGGAGAACCCTGTGAAACGCGAATCCGACTTGTACACAATGGGGGCAAGCATCATGCGGCGCTGGATGTCGGCACTTGCCGTTGTCGCTTGCATCTGCACGCCAGTCGCGCACGCACAGGATGGTTCTTTCGATCCGGGGTTTGGCAACGGCGGTGCCTTGCTGGTGGATGTTTCTTCCGGCACTGACGATAAGGGGCAGGTCATGCACCTGGAGTCCGGCGGCAAGATATTGATGGCGGGGACGTGCATGAAGTCCGAGACCATCGGCGGGCACACCGATCCGTTCCCCAAGTTCTGTGCGACCCGGTTGCGCGCGGACGGCAGTTATGACACGAGTTTCGGGCCGGGCGGGGTCGGCTATATCCGTTTCGACAGGTTCGAGAGCATCCCGGGCGGCAACTTCCCGCATAACTCGCAACTGGCAGACATGGTCCGACTGAACGACGGTCGCATCCTGTTCATGGGCAGGCAGACCGATCCGGGCATCTTCATGGCTGTACTCACATCAGACGGTAGCGCGCTCGATCCGGGCGTGGGCAATGGCGCTGGCTTCATCACATCGCAGTTTGGCGCGGACGCACAAAGCGTTGGAACTTGGCTCTTGGTGCAACCCGACGGAAAGATACTGGTGTCTGGCGTGACCATCGGCCCGAACGGCAACGATGACATGGCGATCAAGCGCTTTTTGCCCGACTTGAGCGTCGATACGAGCTTCGGCAATGACGGTTACCAGACCGTTGCGTTCGACCTCGGTGGTCCATCCGGCGACAACAGCGACGCCGCGGTAAGAATTGCGTTGCAAAACGACGGCAGAATTCTGCTGTCTGGAAATGCTCTGGTCAGTACCAGCCCGCCCAGGATCGATCTGGCGTTCGCTCGCCTATTGGCTAACGGACAGCTCGATCCGGATTTCGGTCCCAATCACGACGGGCGAGCTCATTTTCCGCTTCGTGGTTACAACACCGGGGCTGTCATGCAGGTGGATCGGCACGGTCGCATCAACTATGCCGGCACGACCATCGATGTGACAACAAGCGCCTACTTTTGCGTCGTCGATCGACTGCTCGGCGATGGCAGCCAAGACCCGAGTTTCAATCCCGGCGACGGCAGTGGCCATCCGCAAGAATTCGCTGCGCCTTACGACGGATCCGCACACAACTGCGCCATCGCGGATATGGACGTGCAGGCGGATGGGACCATTTTCGCGGCTGGCGAGGCGTATCATGGCGCGCCCGGGGGTGCCTCGTATTTTGTTGTCGCGAAACTGAAACCCGGTGGTGGCCTCGATTCCAGCTTTGGCCTGAACGGCTTGTCTTACGGTCAGTTCGGGTACCTCGATGCCAATGATTTTGCGACGTCGATCGCCATTGGCAACGGGGGATTGATGGTTGGCGGATACGGCACGGATCTCACCGGGGCCAACACCGGGTTCGGCATTGCGCGACTCACCCTCGACGATATTTTCAAGAACGGATTCGACGACTGATTCGCGCAGTGAATCGTCGGAGGTGTCGGTTCGTTGCGCTGGTTCCCGTATGGAAGCACAAGGCGACGTGCCGGTGAGGAGAACCCCGTGAAACGCGAATTGGGCTTTGTCGTTGCTTGCGCGCTTTCAGCCTGGATATTGTTGGCGCCGGCCACGGCGCGAGCGGCGCCGACGTTCACCGTCGACAGTACGCTCGATCAAATTGACGACGACGTGACCGACGGCGTGTGCCACACCGCGGCTGGAACATGCACGCTGCGCGCGGCGGTGATGCAGGCGAATCGCATGCTCAACGCCGGTGCCGCCATCGTGCTGCCTGCCGAGACCTATGTCTTGACACGGGGGCCGTTGGGCGCCGACGACGAGACGAACGGCGATCTGAATCTGACCGCGCCCACGAGCGGAAACCCGGTCATCACGATCAGCGGATCCGGTGCGACCACCGCCATCATCGATGCGAACGGGCTTGATCGCATATTCAATGTGGACGCAACCCGGACCGCGCATGTTTCCGGCGTCACCTTGCGCAATGGGCTGGTTGTGGCGGGAAGCGGGGGTGCAATCGCCAATGCGGGAGTTCTCGTGCTCGACCACTGCGTCATCAGCCGAAACACGGGTATGTCGTCGGATTCGTACACGAGCAAGGGCGGCGGCATCTACAACTCGGGCACGCTGCAATTGACCAATGTAACGCTCGACCACAACGAGGGCGATTTCGGTGGCGCGATCTACAATTCCGGTGATTTGAGCATCGACCTCAGTTCGCTGAGCAACAATCTAGGCCATCGCAACGGAGGCGGAATTACCAGCGACGGTGGTCCCCTGCATGTCGATCGCAGCACGTTTACCGGAAACAGTTCGCTCTACGGCGGTGCCATCGGTGGCGCTGGTTACATCAATCGCAGCACGCTGACCGGCAACAGCGCTTTTTACGGCGGCGCCATCGACGTCGCCGCCGCGACGTACATCGTCAACAGCACGTTGGCTGGAAATACCGCGGATCGTGGCGGGGCAATCTACGCCGGTGCCGATGTTTCGATCTTCAACTCGACCGTTGTATACAACCAGGTGGGCGCGGGAGGCCAGGGTGCCGGCATTTACAATGCTGCCGGAACGGCCGCAGTCCACAACACCATCCTTGCGGGCAATGTCATCACGGGCAATGTCCTGCCTGAGGACAACGGCTATGAGGATTGCTGGGGCGCATTGAATGCCTATGGCAACAACAGGTTTTCCGATACGACCGGCGCGTTTTTCAGCAATTGCCAGCCCACGCAGGTCGGCACGGGAATGGCGTCGAACATTACCTCGTACAGCGAACTCGGCGCGCTGCAAAACAACGGCGGCCCCACCCCGACCTATGCCCTGGTGTCACCCAGCGACATGATCGATGGCACCGATCCGGCTGTCGCTTGCGTCGACGGATACGGCAATCCGCTTCTCACCGATCAGCGCGGCGATCCGCGTGTTTTTGGCGTGCGTTGCGACATCGGCGCGTTCGAATACGACGACACCATATTCCGCAATGGCTTCGAGTGAACCGTCGCCGATGTCGGTTTGCTGCGCCGGTTCTCGTATGCAAGCACAAGGTTACGTGCTGTTGCGGAGAATCCTGTGAAACGCGAATTGGGCTATGTCATTGCGTCCGTGATTTCGGCCTGGATGCTGTTGGCGCCGGCCATGGCGCGCGCAACACCAACGTACACTGTCAACAGCACGCTCGATCAGGTCGACGACAACCCCGGCAATGGCGTCTGCCACACGGCGGCAGGCAAGTGCACACTGCGCGCGGCAATCATGGAAGCGAACAGAACGACGTCTGGCTCCGAAGAAGTGTCCATCGGCGTTCCCCCGGGAACGTACACGCTGACTCTCGCGCCCAATGGTGCCAATGGCGATGACAGCGGTGCCCTCAAGCTGACTGCGGCGGGCAATTCGATCACCATCAACATCAGCGGTGCTGGCACCGCCAACACGATCATCGATGCCAACCACATCGATCGAGTGCTGGTCGTGACCGCAGGTCGCCAAGCGAAACTCAGCGGCGTCTCGCTGCGCAATGGCGATGCACATAATTCGAGTGACGGCGGCGGCGTCATCACAGCGGGCAGTCTTGCGCTGACCGACTGCGTCATCAGCCACAACACCGCGCAGAATGGCGGTGGCATCCGCAGTGTCGGCTATCTGTCGCTGACCCGCGTCACGCTCAGCGACAATCAAGCGGCATCCGTCGGCGGCGGGATCTTCAGCTCTGGCTACTTGCGTGTGAGCGCGAGCACCTTGAATGCCAATCATGCCGTTTCCGGGGCAGGCATGGGCATCAACATCACGACGCCCGACACTGGCATGGTGGATGCCACCCGGTTTACCAATAACGTGGCGGCCATGTCCGGTGGTGCAATTTACATCGGCAATTCGATGCTGCTGACGCTCGATCACAGCACGCTAAGTGGCAATCAGGCTTCCACCGGCGGTGCCGTCTACGTTTATCCAGGCGCCACGCTCGACCTGAGGCGTAGCACGATATCGGGGAATACGGCCTCGGCCGGCGGGGGCGTCTTCAACAGTGCCGGCACGCTGTATGCGAGCAACAGCACGATCAGCGAAAATTCCGCCACCGGGGATGGCGGCGGGATATTCAACCAGGGCACGGGCACCCTCTTCAACTCGACCGTTGTGTTCAATGAGGCCGATGCAGACGTCGACGAAGTGGGCGGTGGCGCCGGCATCTACAACCAAGGCAGCAACGCATTCAACGTACGCAACAGCATCCTCGCGGGCAATATCATCCCCGGGGATGGCGGCTATGAAGAAGACTGCCGGGGCGCATTGAATGCCTATGGCAACAACAGGTTTTCGTATACGACCGGCGCGTTCTACAGCAATTGCCAGCCCACGCAAGTGGGTGTGGGGACTCCTTCGAACATCAACTCGTACGCCGAGCTTGGCCCGCTGCAAAACAACGGCGGCCCCACTCTGACCTACGCGCTGGTGCCGCCCAGCAACATGATCGATGGCGCCGAGGCGAGCGTTGGCTGCATCGATCAGGATGGCACGCTCACCACCGATCAGCGCGACCGTTTGCGTAGCGTTGACGTGATTTGCGATATCGGTGCGTTCGAGTACGACGATCTCGTCTTCAAGGACGGCTTCGAGCATTTTGAGCCGTGATCCTGCTCATTGCGCTTGCGAAATTCGCACCATTTTCGACCGACACGAGAATTACATCGATGCACACACGTTATGGAATCGTCGCGTTGGCGCTGCTGGGTGGCATGGTTGCTGCGTGTTCGCAGCGCAGTCCTGCCACGGCATCGTCGCCTGCTGAACCCGCGGTTGCTGCCGCAACGCGAGCCACTCCCTGCGACCTGCTCACCGATGCCGAAGTACGCAGCGTTTTTCCGTCGGCCGGATCCGGCAAGCGCAATACGCAGAGCCTGCAATACGGGCTCGACCGCTGCGCATGGAAAGCGCCGGACGGCCAAATCGGCATCGAAGTCTCCAAGGTCGAAGCGAAAGATTTCGAAGGAGAGTTGCGCGCCGAGCTGCAAGGCGCGGTCGATCCGCGCGTGCAAGGCGCTCTGGCGAGAATTCGCTTTCAACCCGTTTCCGGCATCGGCGATCACGCGATCGCGGTGCTGGAAAACGGCGACACCAAGCGGGGTATCTACACTGACATCAGCTTGCTCGCTATCCAGCGCGACCATCGCATGGCGGTGCTGATGATCCACCACGCGAATGCCGACGCCCCCTTGCCGACGCTCGATACGCTGAAGACCCTTGGCGGTGCGTTGGCATCTCGCCTATAGCGCCATCCGCTGCCGAGGGCGAGGCGCATCGCATTGGTGATATTCGATCACGTATTCGACGACTGATTCGCGCAAAGAATCTTCGGCGATGTCGGATCGCGATATCGGTTCTCGTATGACAACAGCGGGGGCGTGCTTATCAGGAGAATCGAATGAGGAATGCAATCGAATTTGTCGGGCACACGCTGCCGCTTGTTCTCGCAGCACTGGCGGCAAGCGCAGTGCCGGTTGTCAACGCGCAAGCCAGCGACCTGGATCTGGACGTCGGTTTCGGGTCGGCTGGATTGGTCGTCGCCGACTACACCAATGCGCAAGGCAGCTACGACATCGGGTTTCGTGCATTCCGGGAATGCAACAAGACGACCGGCGGACAATGCCAGTTTCCCGTCGGCTACCACTATTGGGTCGCCGGGTATCACAACCATTACAGCACCCAGGACGCGATCGTCAGCCTGGTGTCCGACGCGGGAGTTCCCGTACCGAGCTTCGGCAGCAGCGGGAATCTGACGGTTGCCACCAATTTGACCCGGATCAACGACGTCGCGTTCGACCCGGCGACCGAGCGCCTTTACTTCGTCGGCAGCGAGAAGTTCATTTCGACGGACACGCAATTCAGCGTGTTCTGCCTTGATCTGACGACCGCTGCCAGTTGCGCCGGCTTTGGCAATACGCACTCGACGGGCATCGATTCGGAAATGGTGTATTTCAATTTGGGCGGTAGCGACAACGATGAGGCCACGCGCGTGCTGTTCGATCCGCAAGGATTTTTGTACGTAGCCGGAACCGCCGATTCGGCCAGTGGATATCAGCTCGCGGTGACCAAGTTGAGCGCCTCGACTGGCGCACCGATCAGTGCTTTCGGCAATTCGGGCAAAGCCAGTTATGAGATGGGCAATGCTGCACCAAAACTAAGCGTCGGCGTTTACGGCATGGCCTTGATACCGTCTTCGCATCAGGGCATCTCTCTCGACAAACTTTATCTCGCCACAGCCATAAATAACCAATATGGCAACAAAGTGGGGTTGGTTGTCATGCTTGATGCCGAGGGTGGAGGGTATATCGCTGGGCACGCCATATATTACGTAGCCGACGACCCCGTCGGTGGACACGGCGATGATTATCTGACCGCGATCACCGTACTTGCCAACGGCGAGCTTGCTGTTGCCGGGTACTCGACAACAACAACTGCGAACCAGCCTGCGCTGTTGATCGCCAAGCTGCATGCGGACTCCAGCCTGGCGCTGGACAGCAACTTCTGCAATGGCGGCATATGCGTCAAGCCGGTTGGCGCCAATCCGCATGGTTGGCACAACACCTATCCCATCGCAATCGCGGAACGCCCGGAAAATCGGGATCTGGTGCTCGGCATGCAGGCGGATACCTACAACTACAACTTCTCCACCAGCCAGTATGTGCTCAGCCAGAAGCAGGTCGTGCAACAATACGGCGCCAGCGGCGATGTGTTGCATGCGAGTACGGAAATTCTGTTTCCGGCATTCGATGCGGCGACGCTGAGCGTACGCAGTTTCGGCATGGCCGCAGACGATGGCTCGGTTGTGTTGGTGGGGTCACGCGGCTTCACCACGTCGAGCCTCGATTACGACGTAACCGTGGCGCGCTTGCTCGCCAACGACTCGATCTTCGCCAACCAGTTCGGTGGCGCGGCCAGCGACTGATTTGATGGGCGCCCGTGTGTGGCGTTCAAGGAAAACACCATGACCCGGCTTTCCATCTGGCTCGCGCTCGCCGCACTGTGCGTTTCCTCGCACGCACTCGCGGTAACAATCACGGTTACCTCGACCGACGACACCATCGACAACGCCGACGGCAAGACGACGCTGCGCGAGGCGATTGCCGCGTTCAATGCGAGTGCCGTGAGCAACCCCGGCGACACGATCGCGTTCGACATTCCCGGCGCTGGCGTACATACCATCGCCCTCACCGCCAACTTGCCGAATGTAAACAAGCCGGTGTTCATCAACGGCTATTCGCAGCCCGGAAGCAGTGCAAACACGAATGCATTGAACGCCGGCATCAACGCGGTCGTGCTGATCGAGATTGCCGCGCCGCCGGGTGGCGTGGGGCTGCAAGTTCTTGCCAATGGCACGACGATCCGCGGGCTGGCAATTCACGGCTATCGGGCCATCATGGTGGGTGCCAGCGATGTTGTCGTCGCCGGCAATTTCATCGGCACCGACGCGGCCGGAACGACCGCATTGCCGGGCCTTTCGGGTGCGTACGGGGTGCAAGTGTTTTCCTACCTCAGCCCGTCGAACAACGTCATCATCGGCGGTCCGAACGATGCCGATCGCAACTTGATCGTGCCTGCCGGCAACGGCATTGACTCCTACGGCAACGGCGTCCAGCTTCCGTACAATCCGCCCGGGCCGGGAACCGGCTATGTCATTCAGGGCAACTACATCGGCACCGACATCACCGGCACACTCGCGCTGTCGGGTGGGCAAGGACTGGATGCGGTGTCCAATGCGTTGGTCTACGGCAATCTCATCTCCGGGAACCCCGGCGGGGCGGTCAGGCTGATCGACAACGACACATTGCAGGGCAACCTGATCGGTACCCAACGCGATGGCGCAAGCGCGCTGCCAAACGGAAATTTCGGCGGCATCCAGATTCAGGGCGGCAATTCGACAATCGGCTATGGCAGCGAGGCTGCGCCGAATGTGATCGCGCACAATACCGGCTATGGAATCGTCGTCTACAACGGTTCCACGCAAGGCAGCAGCAATATCAATACGCGAAATCAAATCGCGTTCAACTCCATTTACGCCAACGCTCGGCTCGGCATCAGCTTGAATTACAGCCCGTTGGTGTTGGACAACGATGCGGGCGACCTCGACGCCTGGGCATTGCCCAACTTGATCGGCAACGACGGCCAGAACTATCCGGTGATCGCATCGGCAACGGCGAACGGCGGCGGCGTCATCGTCGCAGGGACGCTGAACAGCAATGCCAATCGTGCCTTCGCCTTGCAGTTTTTCGCCAACGCGACCTGCGATGCTTCGGGTTACGGTCAGGGTCAGACCTTCATCGGCTCAACGACCGTGACCACCGACGCCAGCGGCAACGCAAGTTTCGGCCCGCTCGGTTTCAACGTGCCGCCGGGTCAAGCGGTGATTACCAGCACCGCCGAGGACCTGTCCGCCGCGGCCAACGGCAACACCTCCGAATTCTCACAATGCGTGAGCATCGAAGTCGGCGACACGATTTTCATCAATGGTTTCGATTGATGCGATGGACTACGCAGTCTGCTGGTCGGCGACGATTTGGCTTTTCGCGACTCACTGGCATGAGAGTGAAAATGCGATGCAACGATTGACCGCATGGATTGCTTTTTCGTTTGTCGCGTGCGCATCCGTTCCCCTCATTGTTTCGTACCCGGCAACAAGGGCACGCAGCCTTTGCTCACTTGCGCGTCTGCAGTGGTTAGTGGTCTGCCGCGAATCGCTCCAGGGTGTTGCGTTCAGTGGCGGTGGCGACGAGGTTGGATTGAGCCAGGGTCTTGTGGGCCAGGTCGCGCGCGGGCTGATTCTTGCCGTCGGCGGCATACAGGCGGCAACGCAGCAGAACGAGTTCGGCATAGTTTTCGGCAATCTGTGGTTTGCCGGTCCAGCGCGCAAGTAGTTGATCGGCGATCGTGGCGGCTTCGCGGCGGTTGCTGCCGGATTTTTCCAGCGCCTTGGCCAGTTGCAAACTCCAGTCGAAATGGCCGTAGTGATCGCGGCCGTAGGTTTTCTCGATCAAGCGCACGCTCTCGCGCCAATAGGGAATGGCGCTGCGAAAATCTTTCTGCTGTTCGTAAGCAGCTGCCTGACGAACGGCAATCAGCGCATTCTGGTAGGCGTCGGGCCCCAGCAGTTTGCGAATTTGTGCAGCGGACTCGGCCTGCAACTTGTGCGCTTGGGCGAACTGCCCCTGCATGGCAAGCGCATTACCAATCTGGGCCTGGGTAAACCAGAACAATCCACTGCGCTGATCGCCCGCCTTGCGCCGCAGGTCCAGGGATTTGCGGTAGTCGGCTTCGGCTTTCGCGCCGTCGCCCAATTCGATCCAGGCGCTACCGCGCGAATTGAGGATCTGCACGCGCGTGGTCACATCGGCATTTTCCGGCAACGCGGATTCGGCCTCGTCAAGCACATGGATTGCCTGCTGCAGGTTCCCGGCGTCGCGCTCGACGCCGCCCAGACGCACGAGGATTGCCGAGATTTCCGCATTGCGCGAACCAAATTGCGCGCGCGCGATATCGACACCGCGTTGCAGCGTGCTGCGTGCGCGCACAAAGTCGCGCGTGCGGCGCTGTACTTCGCCAAGCGTTCGCAGTGGCGTGACGAGACGTGCGTCGCGCGGGCCGAAACTGCCTTGAATGTGATTGATCGCCGACTGCAACGTCACCAGAGCGGCTTTGTCGTCGCGCAATTGTTCCTGGATGACACCCAGAATTACCAACGCGTTGATGCTTTCGCGATGCTCGGGGCCCAATTCCCGGGTGAGGATGCGTTGCGCGTGTTCGGCCGCGCCGCGCGCCGGCTTGAACTTGCCGAAGCTGACCAGACTGACGGCCTGGCGCGCCTGAATGCGCGCGACTTCCAGACTGTCGCTGCCGCGCAAACGGCTTGCGGTTTCCAGCGCGGCAGCGAACAATTTTTCGGCATCGTCCTGATGCAATTGGCGCAACGCCAATGTGCCGCGCAGCGCATCGATATTGGCGCCAAGCAACGCGTCGCCTGCAGCTTGCGCGCGTTTGCCCGCGTGTTCGAGCGTTGATTGCGCGGCGGGGAAGTCGCCCAGATCCAGTTGCGCCTCGCCAAGCACGTGCAGCAGACGCGCGGCCGATTGATCATCGCCGCTCAACTCGCGACCGACGCGCACAACCGCATCGGCGAGCACGCGTTGCGGCGTGACCGACTGTTCGCCACCGCGCGTGAGGGGATCCTGTTCGCGATACATCGAGCCCAAAAATTCCGAAATCCGTTCGGCGCGGGCCAGCTCACGCTGTGCCGTGTATGCCTCGCGTTCGGCGCGGTGCGCCTGCTGCATCGATACCACGGTGCCGGCAATCAAGGCGACCACGGCCAGACAGCCGAGCATCACGGCCAATCGATTGCGTTGGACGAAACGCGCGATGCGGTATCGCCGTGTCGGTGCGCGCGCCAGCACCGGCCGCGCTTGCAGATAGCGTTCGATGTCCGACGCCAATTGCGCGACCGATCCGTAGCGTGCTTCGGGCCGCGCGCGGATTGCCTGCGCCACGATGGCATCCAGATCGCCACTGAGCTCATGCGCCGAATACGGCAAAGGTGTTGCCGCGGTCGCGGCGCTCACGCTCGGGCGCTGGGTTTCCTCATCGTCGATGCGCGCCAGCATGATGGTGGCGTTGCTGCCTTGGCGCGTCGGCGGTAGCGTACCGGCGAGCAGGCGAAACAGCAGCAGACCCAGCGCATAGACATCGGTTGCGGTCGATACCGGTTCGCCGCGCAGTTGTTCGGGTGCGGCATAGGATGGTGTCAACGCGCCGACCGTATTGCCTTCTTCGCTGCCATCCAGCAGTTTTGCAATGCCGAAATCCAGCAGCTTGGGCTCGCCGTCGGCATTGACCAGCACGTTGGCCGGCTTCAGGTCGCGGTGCACGATCAAATGCCGGTGCGCGTGTTGAACCGCATTGCAGACCTTGGCAAACAACTGAAGGCGCGCGCGCAGCGACAGCGTCTGGTGCGCGCACCAGTCCGTGATCGGTTCACCCTCGACATATTCGAGTACCAACCACGGCGAACCGGATTCATCGATTCCGGCGTCGATGAAGCGTGCAATATTCGGGTGCTCCAGACGTGCAAGAATGCGCCGCTCACTTCGCAGCCGATCGCGGAAATCCTGCGACTGCACGCGCACGCGCTTGATCGCCACACGTTGCTCGACGACATCGTCGGTGCGTTGCCCAAGCCATACTTCACCCATGCCGCCACTGCCGAGCATGCGCAGCAAACGCCACGGACCAAGTTGGCCGGGCGTCGCCGGCAATTCGACATCGGGCTGTGCAAACCTGTGATCGAACGATTGCGCCACGCGGGCCAGGACCAGAAGTCGGCGCACCTTGTCATCGTCGCGCAAGTACGGCGGGATCGATTCCACATCGATCGTCGCGCCAGCACTGATGCGCGCGATCAGTTCTTCCAGTGGATCAGCATGCGGGTCCGACATCGGCGGCTCCGGCCATGCGCGCGATGGCGCGGTTGAACTTCATGCGCACACCGTCTCTGGTCTCATCCAGTTCATTGGCGATCTCGACGAAACTCATGCCGAACTCGAAGCGCATCAACACCAGCCCGCGATGTTCGGGCGAAAGCTGTTGCAACGATTGTTCCCAGGTCATCCAGTCTTCGACATCGACTTCGCTGGCGACCAGACCAACATCGTGGCCGTGCTGTATGGGCGAGCGCGCATCGCGCCGCAACGCCTCGCGCAAGGCGTTGATCAGCATCGTGCGCAAGTAGGCGAAGAACGCGCCGGGTTCGCGCGCGTCGATGGTATCGAGTCGATCCAGCACCTTGAGCCAGGTGAGCTGGATCAGATCGGCGGTGTCCTGCTGGCTACGCAATCGCAGCGGAAGGCGACCGCGGGCAAAACGCCGCAACAGCGGCTCGACCCGGGCGACAAGATCCGCCCGCGCCTGCGAGTCGCCAACCCGAATGCGCTCAAGCAGCCACGCCGTTGTGTGCTGAGCTTGCGAAATCTCGCCCATGTCACCCCATGCCGAATCGCTCGGCCGCAGTGTAGCTCACCCACCAGCTTTCCTGCTGGCACAGAAGAAAAGAGCGCCCCTTCAGTCCTGCGGACAGCTTCCCCCGCTGCGCAAGGGAAGCGGGAGCAAAGACCAGAAGCTTGAATTTCCACCGGTGCCGCTGCGCAGGGGAAGCGAAAGCGAAGGCCAGGAATCCGGGCCAATTCCGTTCGTCGCTGCGCAGCGGATGCGGCGGCAAAGGCCAGGGGGCCGAACCATTCCCTTTCTGCACAACGCGGGGCAGCGGCAGCCAGGTGCTCCCGTTTGGGACGGGAATTGTCACCACGGCTATGTTGCAAAATCCGAATTGGGCAACGTCAGTCGTTCTCGTTGATAGGGTCAGAATCGATAGGGTCGAATCAATACGGTCAGTGTCATTGAATTCGAGAACGCGCGTTCAATGGCTTCGACAACGGCGAGGCTGGGTTGCCGGTGTCCGTTTTCCAAAAACGAAACAAAGACGGGATCGATCTCGGCTTGCTCCGCGTGGGCCTGTTGCGTCATGCCCGCGCGTGTGCGACCCACGCCGCGCCAACCATCGAAGCCTTCACCAACGATGCGCTCAATCGCCTGACGCTGGCGCAACTGACAAAGGTGCAAGGTGTGGTGCAGGACACCCCGATCCCCACCGCAACACTGGCCTGTGTCACCGTCGGTGCGCGCCATCCGTCAAGACGGCTACCGTTGCTGCGAGAAGCGCCTGTTGGAGCTCATGAAGCTGCCGCGAACGATTTTACTTCCGCCCGCAATCCATATTTGCCGCGAATTCAGGGTCTCCACCAATTTTCAGTTGCGCTGCGCCAACGTTTGGAAAGCATACCTTGAAGACAAGAATCGCCGCCTGAGGAATCACAAAGAGAAGACGATCTTGCTGGCGAATCGCTTCATGGAAACGCCTATCGCAAAGCTTCGGCAGAACAGCGACCTCTTCACCGCAGAAATGCGATCGCCCCGGCTGTACGCGAACCAAGCGTACCGTACGCCGTGGCTCGATCTGCGCTTCGCGTTGCACTATTCAATGCTCGCCGCGGTACCGGGGACCCGCGTCAGGCATTGACCCAACATTGATTTAGCGCGCAAGTCGTATGGATGGCAGATCGTCTTGCTTTGCTTGACGCATGTCCTCCGCGATGGTCGCGAACTGCTCCAGCGCGGCTTCCAGGTCGGCGGTAATCTCGGCAGCAATCACATCGGGCGGCGGCAGGTTGGCGGATTCCTCCAGCGCCTCATCCTTCAGCCAGAAGATGTCGAGGTTGAGCTTGTCGCGCTTCACCAGCTCGTCGTAGTCGAAAGCCTTGAAGCGCTCGCTTTCCTTGCGCTCGGCGCGGTTCTTGACGTTGTAACAGGCGACGAAATCGTCGAGGTCGCTGCGCTTGAGCGTGTTTTCCTTCAGCGTGAAGTGCATGTTGGTGCGCAGGTCGTAGATCCACAGCTTGCGCGTGTTGGCCTCGCCCTTCCGGTTGGCCGGCTTGCGCTCGAAGAACAGCACGTTCGCCTTCACGCCCTGCGCGTAGAAGATGCCGGTGGGCAGCCGCAACAGGGTGTGCACATCGCTGTTGCGCAGCAGTTCGCGGCGCACCGTCTCGCCCGCGCCGCCCTCGAACAGCACGTTGTCCGGCACCACCACCGCCGCGCGGCCGTCCTGCTTCAGGATCGTCCAGATGTGCTGCACGAAATTGAGCTGCTTGTTGCTGGTGCTGGCCCAGAAATCGGTACGGTTGATCGTCAGCGATTCGCGGCTGGTCTCGCCCGCGTCGTTGACGATGGTGACGCTGCTCTTCTTGCCGAACGGTGGATTGGCCAGCACGATGTTGTATTCGATGCCACCCTTGTCACTCAGTGCGTCGCGTGTGACCACCGGCAAAGCTTCGTCGGATTCGCTGCCGATGCCGTGCAGCAGCAGGTTCATCGCGCACAGGCGGGTGACGCCGTCCACCAGTTCCACGCCGAACAGTGTGCCGTTCTTCAGTTTCTTCTTTTGCTCGCGATCCAGCTTGTAGTGTTTGGCGAGGTAATCGTGCGCGGCCAGCAGGAAACCGCCGGTGCCGCAGGCCGGATCGCAGATCGTCTCGCCCGGCCGCGGCGCGATCACGTCCACCATCGCCGCAATAAGCGAGCGCGGCGTGAAGTACTGCCCCGCGCCGCCCTTCACGTCCTCGGCGTTCTTCTGCAGCAGGCCCTCGTAGGCGTCGCCCTTCACGTCCGAATCCAGGCTCGACCACTGTTCCTTGTCGATCAAGTCTGCAATCAAACGCCGCAGCTTGGCCGGATCCTGGATCCTGTTCTGCGCCTTGCGGAAGATCGTGCCGAGCATGCCACCGCGCGATCCGAGTTCTTGCAAGAGCTTGCGGTAATGCGCTTCCAGCGCCTCGCCGTCCAGCTTCAGCAGCGTCGGCCACGCGAACTCCGCCGGCACCGGCGACGGCTTGTTGAACGGCGGCTGCGACTGCTCGTCCGCCATCTTCAGGAACAAGAGAAAGGTCAACTGCTCGACGTAGTCGCCGTACGACAACCCGTCGTCGCGCAGGATGTTGCAGTAGTTCCAGAGTTTTTGGACGAGGGTCGAAGAATTCATGCCATTCCCGATTCAATACACCGCATCGTGATCGCCGACGTTCACCGGCACGATCTGCTGGTCGCGGATGATCAGTTCCAGCGTGATGCGATACGAAAGGTTGATGGACACCGAATGCAGCCCGGCCAGCTTGCCCGCCAGCGCGTGCAGGCGCAACGAGGGATGATGCGGATTGGCCTGCAACAGCAGCAAGGTCTTGCGGTACTGTTCGCGCAACTGCGGATGGCGCTTGAGAAAGCGCGCCGCGCGCCGGTTGTACTGGTCGGTGAAGATCAGCGCAAAAGACACAACACGATCATCACTTGATCTTCGCCAGCCGTTTCAGGTGCGCATCCACCGATTCCTTGACGAAGCGCCCCGCAGCCAAGTCGGCCTGGCTCTCGGCCAGCGCGGCGGCCAGTTCGCATTCGCGCAGGTAGTGATAGTGCGCAATATCCATCACCACGAAGCGATCCTTGCCGCGCACGGAAACCATCGCCTCCGGCGCATCCTCCAGCGCGTCGGCGATGGCCGAAACGCCCTGGGTCTTCAGGTCATTGGCGGGAATCGAGGTCATGGCAGGTTCCGATACGATTTACAGCACGGTGAATAGTATCGTGAATCATACTGTGAAGCGAACACCAGATGCGCGGCCTGCGATCTGTCTGCGCGCAGGATGCTGCGCGCCACTTCGGGTTCGTCGTTGAGGAACAGCGTCGCCGCCTCGTCGAGCATCGCCCTTGCGAAAGCCGGGTCGCGCGCTGCACGATCAACAATTCCATGTTTGAAATTTCAGCTGAGCGTCACGACTCACCTCTTCC
>DASSXQ010000151.1:0-3451 GCA_035703725.1 Rudaea sp. | reverse complement strand
ACAGTTGCTCGAACGCGGCCATGTCGCCCGCGCAGGCACGCTCGATCAGCGATTTTGGCACGTCCAGGTCGAAGGGTGATTGGCTCACAAGGGTTTGGATGCGCCGGGATCGAAAAAGGTCGCACGCAGCCGGCGTCAAGCCGATGCTATCATCGCCCAAGCAGAGGGGCACTGATGGCCAGTAAACCCATCCAGATCGAAGGTTACGAGATTCTCCGGCTGCTCGGCAGCGGCGGAATGTCGTCCGTATATCTGGCGTTGCAGCGTTCGCTGGACCGCAAAGTCGCGATCAAGGTCATGCGTCGCAGTGGCGACGGTGCCACGGCGGACAATCTGCAGGCCGAAAAGCGATTCCTGCTTGAAGGCCGCATGATGGCCAAGCTGCCCCATCGCAATATCGTGGCGGTTTACGACATTGTCAGCAACGACGATATCGATTACATCGCCATGGAGTACCTGCCCGGCGGCGTGCTCGTTGATCGCATGCGCGAGGGCATCGCGTTGGCCGATGCGGTGTCGGTGATTGTGCAGGTTGCCGCTGCGCTGGAATTCGCTCACGAACATGGCGTCGTGCATCGCGATCTGAAACCCGCGAACATCATGTTTCGCGACGCATCCACGCCGGTGCTGACGGATTTCGGCATCGCCCGCTTCCAGGATGGGACTGCCACGCGCTTGACCCAGACCGGCATGCTCGTCGGAACGCCGACCTACATGAGTCCGGAGCAGATCAATGGCCAGCAGGTCGATGGGCGCGCCGATCAATACAGTCTGGGTATCCTGTTTTACGAATTGCTTGCCGGCAATGCGCCGTTCCGCGGCGATTCGCCAATTGCCGTGTTGATGGCCCACCTGACCCAGGAAGCCGCGCCGTTGCCACCGGAATTCCATGCGTTTCAGGATGTATTTGATCGCATGTTGGCGAAAAATCGTGACGACCGCTATCCGAATCTCAAGGAATTCAGCAACGATTTGAAGTCGCGTCTGGTCAACAGCGACACCTTGTTGCTGCAATTGCAACTGGACCCGAACCAGACCGCATCCGAGCAGTTGCGCGAGCTGGGTTTCTACACCGGCAATTCGACCGACAGTGCTTTACGCGCCAATCTGGCTGCCTCGGGTCTGGGTGATCCGATGGTTGGTGCTGCTGCGACTGCTCCGCGTACGCCACCGCCATCGGTGCGCGCAGCCATGCCGGCGAAACCGGCACGCAAACTTGGACTGTTGCCGGCAATTGTCGCGGGCATGATCGTGTTGCTGCTGGTGTTTGGCGCATGGTGGATATTCGGTCGGAATCATTTGAGCCGCGATGCGCAGGAGCTGGTCAATCTGTGGAACAACCGCGCGACCGAATTGATTGCGGCCAAACAGTTTGTTGTTGCCGCACCGGGTAGTGACGGCAGCGCGCTGGATTTCGTCCACAAGATCCAATCCAAAGACCCCGACAATGCACGTGCGCGCCAGTTGCAGGATGAGATCGACAGCGGAATCGCCGCGCAGGTGCAAACTGCACTGGATGCAGGGCAATTCGATGAAGCGCAGCGCATCGATACGCAAGGATTGCAGGCATTGCCGCAGGCAAAAAAATTATTGGCGCTGAAAGCCCGGATTGCGCAGGCGCGCATTGCCGCCCAAAACGCTGCTATGACCGATGCACAGAAAGCGGCCGCGCGCGCGACGCAATTGCAGCGCATCAACACTTTGGTCGAATCGCAGGCAGCAACAGATTGGAGTACGGCCCTGACCGAAGTGGCCCAATTGCTGGCGAGCAATCCCGATGACGAGCAGGCGCGTGCCTTGCGTGTGCGCATTTACGACGCTTTCGCAAAACAGTTGCAAGGTGCAACGGATATTGCCGATTTCGATGCCGTTGCAGCCTTGCTCAAGTCCCACGAACAGGAGCTGAGCGCCGATCCGGCGTACACCGAACTGGTGCATGGTGAGCCTGGCTGGCGTGAAAAGCTCGTCGCTGCCGCGCAAGCCCAGGTGGCCGCGGCGAAGGGCGTGCTTGTACTCAACGCGACGCCGTGGGCAGTGGTCGAATCGGTCACCGATGGCGACGGCCATGCCGTGTCGTTACCCACGGACGCCAGCACCCCGTTGCTGCTCAGTGCACCGCCCGGCAGTTATGTCGTCGTGTTCCGTCAGCCGCTCAGCAGGCAATCGCGCAAGGTCAGCGTCAGCGTCGAGTCGAAGAAACGTGCATCGGCGAATGTCGGTTTCGGCACGATCAGCGCGCAGGAGTATTTTTCCAGTGCGCGCGACTAACCGTTCAACTGGTTTGGCCGCATTGGCAGCGCTGGTGCTGTGCGTGTCGGCTTGGGCAAATTTTGAAAGCGACTACGTCGCAGGTCTTGCGGCACTGGATCAAGGCAATTATGCGCAAGCCACGGCTTACCTGAAGAAGGCCATTGATGCGCAGCCGAACCCGGTGCGCTCAGTGACCATCAATGGCAACCGGCAACCTTATTTGCCACACCATTTCCTTGGCATGGCTGCATTTCGTCAAGGCGACTGTGCGCTGGCGCGTTCCGAATGGGAAAGCCAGATGAACCAGCGCATGCTCGGGCGTCTGAACACGCTCAGACGTGAGGAAGACCAACTCATTGACAAGTGTCAGACCAGCAAGGCGGCAAGAGACGCAGCGCAAAGCAGCCAGGCGACAAACCAGACCGCGACTGGTGACACGAACGCAAAGGCCCCGGTCGCTCCTCCGCCCGCATTGATCGGCGCATACGATGATTATGTCGCCGCACGTTACTCGAAGGTAACCCGCATCGATCCGCAATCGTTCGCCGATTCGCGTCTGCGTTTTCAGGCATATGTATTGCGTGCCGCAGCGCGCTTTGCGTTGTCGCGGATGGGTACCGGTGGCATGCTCAATGGCGCACGCAGCGATTCGCGTGAGGCACAGGCGCTGTCGCAATCCGCGCTGGATGCGCGCGTATTTTCTCCTGCATTCCGCGCATTTTTTGCGGCGTCGAAATAGGATTCCACATGTGCGCGCGTTGCGCGATGCGCGTCGGGTTCGGCCACGTCCGCGCCGGACTGCATCCGGCTGCGCACAACAGAAAAATGTTGCCGTTCACGGATTGTCCGACATCGGCGACGACAAAATTGCCAGACCCGTTGATTTGCGGGTAAACACACGCGCCAGAACCGGGCTGCGGGCACCGAGTGAACGAAGGGATTTTGATCGAAGGCCGCGCCCGGGGTCGCATCAGTCGCGCGGGCGTTGTTGCGCGCGGCGATGCTATCATCGCTATCGGGGAGCGCGTCGATGACCACCAAATCCATCAACATTCCGGGCTACGAAATTCTGCGGCCGCTTGGCAGCGGCGGGATGTCGACCGTGTTTCTGGCGTTGCAGCGTTCGCTGGATCGCAAGGTCGCGATCAAGGTGATGCGTCGCGATGGTGCCGGTAGCGACGACACGTCGGAAGACAGTCTG
>DASSXQ010000044.1:0-11146 GCA_035703725.1 Rudaea sp. | reverse complement strand
ATTTTCGCCAGCATGCGCCAGCGCCCGCCAGCTTTCGGCACCAATTTGCCGGCTCGGGTGCGCATCCATCCACCGTTCCATTTTTCCTGGTTTTCCCATTCCTTCGGGTATCCGATGCCGGGTTTGGTCTCGACGTTGTTGAACCACGCGTATTCGACGCCTTCGCGCGAAGTCCATACGTTCTTGCAGGTGATCGAGCAGGTGTGGCAGCCGATGCACTTGTCTAGATTCAACACCATGGCGATTTGAGCACGGACTTTCATTACGCAATCTCCTCAGCCGTTTTTGCCGGTGCTTCGGCCGCTCCTGCGCTTCCTGCGCTCGCGGCACTTGCACTTCCCGGTGCTTCGCCATCCAGCCAGTCAATCATCTTCATCTTGCGCACGATCACGAATTCGTCGCGGTTGGTGCCGCAAGTGCCGTAATAGTTGAACCCGTAGGCCAACTGCGCGTAGCCGCCGATCATGTGTGTGGGCTTGAGCAACACGCGGGTCACCGAGTTATGGATGCCGCCGCGCGTGCCGGTTATTTCCGAACCGGGAATGTTGATGATGCGTTCCTGGGCGTGGTACATCATTGCCATGCCATTCATCACGCGCTGACTGACCACGGCACGTGCCGTGATCGCGCCATTGACGTTGAACAGCTCGATCCAGTCGTTGTCGACAATGCCGGCAGCGCGTGCGTCGTCCTCGCTCATCCACACGATTGGCCCGCCGCGCGAGAGCGTCTGCATGATCAGGTTGTCGCTGTAGGTGCTGTGGATGCCCCACTTCTGGTGCGGGGTAATCCAGTTGAGCACGATTTCCTTGTTGCCGTTGCCACGCTTGTCCAGCAGCGGTTTGATGGTCTTGGTGTCCACGGGCGGGCGGTAGCTCATGAAGCCTTCGCCGAACGCAACCATCCATTCGTGGTCCTGATAGAACTGCTGAC
Organism: Rudaea sp.; assembly: GCA_035703725.1. GTDB lineage: Bacteria > Pseudomonadota > Gammaproteobacteria > Xanthomonadales > Rhodanobacteraceae > Rudaea. The sequence goes on along the minus strand of DASSXQ010000044.1, from coordinate 10,213 downwards.
GGCCGGTCAAGGTGCGCCACGGAATCAATTCGTGGACATTGGTGTAACCGGCGTTGTAGCTGACGTGATCGTCTTCAAGTCCCGACCAGATCGGCGAGGAAATGATCTTGCGCGGTTGCGCCACGATGTCGCGGAAGCGGATGGCTTCGTGCTCCTTGCCGCGAGCCAGATGGGTGTGATCGCGACCGGTGAATTCGCCCAGCGATTCCCAGGCCTTGACCGCAACGTGGCCATTGGTTTCCGGGGCCAGATGCAGCACCACTTCGCAGGCATCAATCGCGGTTTCGATTTGCGGACGGCCTTTGCTGACGCCTTCATCGCGCACGCTGTGGTTGAGTTTGCCGAGGAACTCGACTTCGTCGGTCGTATCCCACTGCATGCCCTTGCCGCCGTTGCCGAGTTTCTCCAGCAGCGGGCCGAGCGAGGTGAATTTCTTGTACAGGTTCGGATAGTCGCGCTCGACCACCGAGATCGACGGCATGGTCTTGCCGGGAATTGGTTCGCATTCGCCCTTTTTCCAGTCGCGCACGTCGAATGGCATGGCCAGTTCGCCGGGAGTGTCGTGCTGTGTCGGCACCAGCACCACGTCGCGTTCAACACCGAGCACACCCGGCGCCATCGCGCTGACTGCGTGCGCGATACCCTTGAAGATGTCCCAGTCGCTGCGGGATTCCCAGGCCGGGTCAACGGCTTTGGTCAGCGGATGGATGAACGGATGCATGTCCGAAGTGTTGAGATCGTTCTTCTCGTACCAGGTTGCGGTCGGCAATACCACATCGGAATACAACGCGGTGGTACACATGCGGAAATCCAGCGTGACCAACAGGTCGATCTTGCCCTCCGGGGCCTGGTCATGCCACTTGATTTCCTCGGGCTTCACCTCGCCCATCTCGCCGAGATCCTTGCCTTGCAGGCCATGCTTGGTACCGAGCATGTGCCGCATCATGTACTCATGCCCCTTGCCCGACGAACCGAGCAGGTTCGAGCGCCACACGAACATCGCACGCGGGAAATTTTGCGGGGAATCCGGGTCCGCGAACGCGAAATCCAGCTCGCCGGACTTCAGCTTGCCGACCACGTAATCGGCTGCCGATTTCCCGGACTTTTCGGCATCCCGCGCGACCTGCAACGGATTGCGATCGAGCTGCGGCGTGCACGGCAACCAACCCATGCGCACCGCGCGCAGGTTGAGATCGGCCAGCGATCCGGAATACTTTTTCGGATCGGCCAGCGGCGACAATAGTTCGGCGACCTTGACCTTCTCGTAACGCCATTGATCGGTGTTGAAGTAGTAGTACGAGGTGCCATTCATCTGGCGCGGCGGGCGGCACCAGTCGAGCGCGAACGTCAGCGGAATCCAGCCGGTTTGCGGACGCAGCTTTTCCTGACCGACGTAATGCGCCCAGCCACCGCCAGTCTGGCCGACGCAGCCGCACATGATCAGCATGTTGATCAGGCCGCGGTAGTTCATGTCGTTGTGGAACCAGTGATTCATGCCGGCGCCAACGATAATCATGCTGCGACCGTGGGTCTTGTCGGCAGTGCGCGCAAATTCGCGTGCAATCTCGATCACGTCGTGACGCGGAACGCCGGTGATCTTTTCCTGCCATGCCGGCGTGCCCGGTACGTTGTCGTCGTAGCTCTTCGCGACATTGTCGCCGCCGAAACCGCGGTCAACACCATATTGGGCCAGCAACAGGTCATAGACGGTAGCGACCGCCCATTGTTTCCCGTCCGCGAGTTGCAGTTTGCGCACCGGGATATTGCGTTCGAGCACGTCCTCGAATTTCGATGAAGTCCAGTGATCGTGTTCGACACCGCCGAAATACGGAAAGCTGACGGCCTCGATCCCTTCGTTGAAATCCTTGAGGCTCAGGCGCAGCCGGGTTGCCTGTCCGTCGCTGCTTTTTTCTTCGATGTTCCACTTGCCTTTCTCGCCCCAACGAAAGCCGACCGAACCGTTGGGAATGGTCACGGCGCCGCTGTTTTCATCGAATGCCAGCGTTTTCCATTCGGGATTGTTGGCTTCGCCCAGACCGCCCAGATCGCTCGCGCGCAGGAAACGTTCGGGCACCAGTCGACCATTGGCGCGCTTTTCCAGACGCACCAACAGCGGCATGTCGGAATATTGGCGACAGTAATCCGTGAAATATTGCGACGGCTTGTCAACGTGGAATTCGCGCAGGATTACATGGCCGAATGCAAAAGCCAGTGCCGCATCCGTGCCTTGTTTCGGGTGCAGCCAATGGTCGGTGAGCTTGGCGACTTCGGAATAGTCCGGGCACACCGATACGGTCTTGGTGCCGTTGTAACGTGCTTCGGTGAAAAAGTGCGCGTCCGGAGTGCGCGTCTGCGGCACGTTGGAACCCCACGCAATGATGTAGCGGCTGTTGTACCAGTCGGCGGATTCGGGCACATCGGTCTGCTCACCCCAAACCTGTGGCGACGACGGCGGCAGATCGCAGTACCAGTCATAGAACGACAGACAGGCACCACCGAGCAGCGACAGATAACGCGCGCCGGCTGCGTAGGAAATCATCGACATTGCCGGAATCGGCGAAAAGCCGACGACGCGATCCGGACCGTACTGCTTGGTGGTGTAAAGATTTGATGCGGCGATGATCTCGTTGGCTTCGTCCCAGCGCACGCGGGCAAAGCCGCCCATGCCGCGACGGGTCTTGTATTCCTTCGCCTTGATCGGATCTTCGACAATGCTGGCCCATGCATCGACCGGCGACATCGTCTTGCGCGCGTCGCGCCACATTTGCAATAACGCACCGCGCACCAGTGGATATTTCAGCCGGTTGGCACTGTACAGATACCAGGAGTAACTGGCGCCGCGAGGGCAGCCGCGGGGCTCGTGATTGGGCAGGTCCGGGCGCGTGCGCGGGTAGTCGGTCTGCTGGGTTTCCCAGGTCACCAGTCCATTCTTGACGTAGATCTTCCAACTGCACGAGCCAGTGCAGTTCACGCCGTGGGTAGAGCGCACGATTTTGTCGTACTGCCAACGCGCACGGTAGCTGTTTTCCCAGTCGCGATTTTGCGTCTTGGTAACGCCGTGATCATCAGCAAATGCTTCATTGGTGTGTTTGAAGAATTGAAGACGGTCAAGGAAATAGCTCATTGAAAAATCCTCTGGACTGGTGATCGCGTTTGCGCAAACGCGCTGAGGGACGATGACGCACAAGCAACAGGCGCCAGCATCTTGATTCGTTTTTTCAAATGTACAACATTTGGCGCATCATTCCTCGTCGCGTACAAAAAGCGACCCACCTGTCGTCGCGTATCGATGAATCCAGATGGAGGTGTACGAATTATGCGGTAGCATCCGGCACGATTGCGAAAACAAACAGCACCGGCAGATCGATCACGGCTGGTGGAGCCGGATCACCTGCACGGTGCTGCACGCGACAATAGATCAAGGCGTTTTGAATTGCCTTGACCCAGATCAAGCAGAGCCTGCGCAATCATGCCGGAGCCGCGCCGCGACGCCCACGCACGCGCGCACTGTCTCTGACATCGACATCGAAAATTACCGCCAATGCATGACCATTTCCACCGGGCAACATGAATTCAAGACCATCGCGACACGGAAGCCGCGATGAAAACACGTGCACGGCCTCTTGCGGCAGTTGCAGGGCCCAATCCATCGATCGGCATTCCAACTGCGGATAATCCTGTGTGGCGAGACGCAGGGCAAACCGCCATGACGTTGCCGGGCCGAGAAGTGTCACGTTCTCGATGAGGTCGCCGGACAGCAATCGCTGCAGTTCGTCTTCATCGATGCGAACGCGCAACTTCTGGGTGTGCAGTTGGATTTTCATGCCATCTGTCAGTGCGCAGAACCGTCGGCAGTACCGAAAGCGAAGCGGTTATTGTGGTCAAGATGGGGAATATTTTGCCCGACCGCAAAAACCCGTGACTTGATCCGAATCAAGGCGGCCGCACACTCGCGCACGCACAATTCGACACACACGTTCTCACTGATGATCGCCCAAGGGTCCCGTATGGAATACCACGTCAAACTGTCCCATCCTGTTGCGGACATCTGCGTCATCGAGGATGCGATTCAGGCCTTTGATCCGGCTGCGCAGGTCGATATCGACAAGCCAAACCAGACGTTGCGCGTGGCAGGGTATCTGGAAGCGACCGAATTGGTGTCGCTGCTCAACCGCAACGGTTATCCGGTCGATCCGCAACAAGTCGTGCAGCTTCCTTCCATGTGCTGTGGCGGTTGCGGCGGTTGAGCGTGGTGCATCGTGGTTGCGGCCGGATTGGATCAACGCCAACGAATCAGACGGAGGAAAACACGTCAACCGTTGAAATTGCGGGGCGAACATCCCATTGATGAGGAATTGGCGTGGCGTTTTCGCGCCAATTGCCCGCAAAACCGGTAACACGGTAGATTTGACCGGACACCCTGACGTGGCGCGGCGCAAACCTGCAGGTAAAGGAGTTCACCATGGAATCGTCATTGTATCCGCCTTCCAGCGCCGAACTGGCACACAAGCGCCGCGAGTTGGCACCGGAGCCGTTGAAGGCGTTCAAGGCGTTCAGCGCTGCGGTGTTCGCCGATGGCGCACTACCCAATGTCACCAAACAATTGATCGCGGTTGCCGTCGCACACGTCACCCAATGCCCTTATTGCATCAAGGGGCACACGGCTGAGGCGCTGAAGAAGGGTGCCAGCGAAGCACAAATCATGGAGGCAATCTGGGTCGCTGCCGAGATGCGCGCGGGTGGCGCCTACGCGCATTCGATGCTGGCGCTGGACACCATGCAACACGCACACGAGGTTGACTGAAGTGAACACGCGTTTCACCACGGTTTCCGAAAGTATCCTCGACGCCATTGGCGACACGCCGTTGTTGCAGATCGATGGCGTCTTCGCCAAGGTCGAATTTCTCAATCCAGCCGGCTCGATCAAGGCACGTATCGCCAGATACATGATCGAACGCGCCGAGCAGGAAGGTTTGCTCAAACCTGGCGACACCATTGTCGAGGCCACCAGCGGCAACACCGGCAATGCCTTGTCGATGGTCGCCGCGGTGAAAGGCTATCGGATGCTCGTGGTGATGCCCGAAGGTTTGTCCAGCGAGCGTGTGGCAATTTCGCGCGCCTTTGGTGCCGAAGTGCTGTTCTGCGGCAACTTTCACGTCAACGAAGCCCTGGCGCGGGCACGCGAGCTGGGCCAGCAGCCAGGCCATTTTTGTCCAAGCCAGTTTGATTCCGAATGGAACGTGGAAGAAAACCGGCTGATTCTTGGGCCGGAAATCCTCGCGCAATTGCCGCACGGCAACTTGCCTGACGCGCTGGTGTTGGGTGTCGGCACCGGCGGCACGCTGATCGGCGTGGGTCAGGCCTTTCGCGAAGTCAATCCGAACGTGCGCCTGTTTGCCATGGAGCCATCCGAGTCGTGCACGATCCTGTGCGGCGAAATTGCCGCGCACACCATCGAAGGCATTTCCGATGGCTTCGTGCCGGGCATCTTCGAGCGTCACTCAAGTCTGGTAAACGATGTGTTGAGTGTATCCAGCGTGGATGCGGTGACGGAAATGAAACGTCTGGCGCGCACACACGGATTGTTCTGCGGGCCCAGTTCCGGCGCGCACATGCTGGCAGCCAAACGCATTCGTGAAAATTTCCCCGAACTGAAAACCGTGGTGACGGTATTGTGCGACGAGGGAGAGAAGTATCTGCACGAGTATTTCATGGCACCAGTCAACACGGAAGTCAGTGCCACGCACTTCGCGTGAGAACCTGTCCATGACCCATGTCGTTACCGACAACTGCATCAAATGCAAATACACCGACTGCGTTGAAGTCTGCCCGGTCGATTGTTTTCACGAAGGCGCCAATTTTTTGGCGATCGACCCGGAAGAATGCATCGACTGCACGTTGTGTGTGCCGGAGTGTCCGGCAGACGCCATCTTCCCCGAGGATGACGTACCCGCAGGTCAGGAAAAGTTTCTCGCGATCAACGCGGAGCTGGCGCCGCTGTGGCCCGTGCTTGATGCACGCATCGACGCGCCCGCCGATGCCGACGAGTGGAACGGGGTGCCGGACAAACTGCCGTACCTGCAGCGTTGAGTCCGGACTGCGATTGACGCTGGCGCCGAAGCCGAAGTGCGGTGACGCCATGTGCTTCAACTTCGCGTGTTGAAGCGAGGCAAAGCCCAAGTCCAATCGCGCGCTTGCCGGTTCGGATCAACAGATCAAGTTCAAGGTCAAGATCAAGATCAAGATCAAGATCAAGATCAAGATCAAGATCAAGATCAAGATCAAGATCAAGATCAAGATCAAGATCAAGATCAAGAGCGCCCCCTTCCGCCTTCGGCACCTTCCCCCGCTGCGCGGAGGAAGGGAAGATAGTCGTGCTGCTCGGAGGAAGGGAAGACAATCGCGCTGCGCGGAGGAAGGGAAGGTAGTCGTGCTGCGCGGAGGAAGGGAAGACAATCGCGCTGCGCGGAGGAAGGGAAGATAGTCGTGCTGCGCGGAGGAAGGGAAGACAGTCGCGCTTCGTGGAGGAAGGGAAGTACAAATGATCCCTGTCTGCGGCGCAATGGAAGTTGAAATAATCACCCGATTGGCGTCGAAGTTCAGCTACCCCACGTCGTTCACTCTGAGCGTACGTGGCAAGGCTGAACTGGAAGGGTTCACTCGCAGGCCACCGTTCGACTTCGCCCGCTAGTGCAGTGCTTCGCATTTCATTGAACTTATAACGGCACCCTTTTTCGTCATCCTGCGTTGCTCGTTGTCGCCATAGCTACGGCCATGACTCCGCCTCGCGCCTTGACTGACGAAAAATGGCACGCGTTCCAATGTCCCATCAAATGCGAAGCACTACACTAGCGCGGGCTGCGCTCAGGTCGAACGGTTTTTCCACGTCGGCTGAACTTCGGCGCGAATCGGGAATAATCAAGCGCGTGCGGGAAGCGAAAAAGCAGTGCTCTCAGCTTGGCGGAGAACCCGCGAGCATATTATTCCATTGTCGAATGCCACAACGCGTGCGACGTGAATGGTTTCGCTTCCCCTGCGTAGCGGGGGAAGCTGTCCGGCAGGACTGAAGGGGGTGCTCTTGATGCTTTCGCTTCCCCTGTGTAGCGGGGGAAGGGGTCGACAGGACTGAAGAGGGCGCTCTTGATGCTGTTTCGCCTCAAACAAGGCTCCTATGGGTCCAGCTATAAAAACGGACTATTGGAAACTTCCCATTCGTCCCGAGCGAATCGAAATCGAATGACCCGGTAACGCGCTGAGTGCCTACGTGGTTGAACGTGGTTGGTAGGTGCCGGCCTCGGTGCGTGAACTGATCGCGAGCCGGTTCCAGCCATTGATCGCAATGACGGCGAGGGTCAATGCGAGCAAATCCTTTTGATTGAAATGTTGTGCGACACGTTCGTGCACGTCATCGGGCACGTGCGTATCGGCAACTCGCGTCACGGCTTCCGTCCATTCCAGCGCGGCGCGCTCGCGTGCAGTGTAGAACGGCGCTTCGCGCCACGCATCGAGTACATACAGGCGTTGCTCGGTTTCTCCAGCGGCACGCGCATCCTTGCTGTGCATGTCCAGACAATAGGCGCAGCCATTGATTTGCGATGCGCGCATCTTGACCAGTTCGATCAGCGCGGGCTCAAGCCCGCAATCATGGATATAGGCCTCCAGATCGCGCAGCGCCTGAATTCCCGCATGCGCCATGTGATATTGAAATCGAGTGAACATGAGTGACCTCTACCTTCGTGTGAACATGAACAAATCGTTTTGCACATTTTACGCCTCGTGCGCTCGACGCACCTGATTCGGATCAATCGCGTCGAATTGAAAATGCCTATGGATGCCGCCTTGATTCAATTGGACGGCAACGGTGCCGGATGCAGGATCGCTGCGCGCGTCAACGCTTCGGCTTCGGCGCCGAGCCGGGCGAGAATATCCGGATACACGAGATGCTCTTCTTTCTCGTCATGTCCATCGAGCAACAGCAGAAATTTTCGCTGCGCCAATGGTTCGGACAAGGCTTCCATTTGGCGGCGCAGATGCGTGTGTTCGTTGCACAATCCGCGCACCCAGCCTTCGCGTCCGCCAGCGCGCAGATAAGCCGGGAACAGCAAGTCTTCCTCAATACTCAGATGACGCCCGAGTGCGGTACGCAGCCAGTTGACGTGTTTGGTTTCGCCGCGCAGGGCGCCATCCAGCGTCGCTTCGATCACGGCATGATCGCGGCCCAGATATTCAAGCAGCCCGATCGGCTGTGCTGCGCGCGCAATGAATGCGCTGAAGTGCCCGTCGCGACTATCCAGCAGATGCCAGAAAAACGTCGGCTTGCCGTCCGCCAATGCGTCGCGCAGGGTCGCGTTGAAATCGAAGCGACCGCGTGCCAGACGCGGCTCGCCGGCGCGCAGATCTACCAGCAGGCGCGCCAACGCTGCGCCATCGGCAAGCTCCACGCATGCGCACTGATCCAGCCATGCGCTACGTGCAACCTGCGGCGAACCTGCGGCGACCGTATCGTCCGCGTGAATCTCCAATTCGAAACTGGTTTGCGCCTGCATTTGGGTAACGCGCCAGCGCGTACCCGGTGACATCCAGCGGCTATCTCCGCTGTGCAGGCGCTGGTTTTCGACACCGTCCGCACCCAACTGCGCAATGTCGAGTGTGCCACTGGTCACACACAAATGTTCCCAACGATTGGCGCGCGGCGCATGCCATTCGCGCAGGCGCGCCGGCATGTCTGCGGGGGTGTAGCGGCGTGATCGCCCCAACCGACGCGTGATTACAGGCGGTGTGGTTGTATCAGCCATGAAAATTGCGGTCCGCAGCGACGCAAGTCGCGTCGTTACGCACGATCATGCCATGCATATCCTTGCGCATCATCATGGCGCCGATCCAGCTCTGCCTGGTCTTGAGCTCCGACACTCTGTAGTCCGGATTGCGTTTCGCTGCATCCCGCTTACTTGCACCTTGCAACATGATCCGGTGCAAGTTGCGGCGCACGAATTGTCGGCGTCGCCGAATTGTTGCTCACTGCATGGTGCGAATAGTCATTGCCGGACATGCGCCAATTTCACCGCGACGCGGTTTTCAATAGCCGGTAAATTCTTCCGTGCGGATATAGTCTTGGTTGACTTCAAGCGTTATCAGCAAGCTGCGCATGCGCAATTGAAGTTATAACCAACGAAAATGGCGCCTGCTGTCGACGCTGCGATGCTTCTCGCAATCGTCCCATTGCGCGCAGGCAATAGTGGAGAATGGCGTGTTCTGCAAGGCAATCGCCACTGACAGTGCGACATCCCGGTCCGTGCAATTGAGCTTCGTTGAAGGCAGCCGCAGCGCATGCGGCTACCAACGAGAACGCACTACGACTCGAAGTCGGAGGCAAAGATTTGATCCATGGTGAACAAGCTGACGATATTGCTGGATGGCTGGCCAACAATGAGCCGCTGGCGATTCGGATCGTACGCATACGTCATCCTGTAACCTGCGGAAGCCGTGCCAAGCACGCTATTCCATGACTGGATCGTTCCCTTCAGTCGAAACGCACCATTCGCCAAGGTTATGGCTCCGAGGTGACCGCTCCATTCAGGGCTGCGTACAACATAGTTGCCGTCGCTCAGTGCAGTCGCGCTGCCGCTGCCGACATAGTCACCGGTGGTGGTCCCGATCAGCGAATTGCTGACCGAGACAGTCCCGGTAAGGCCGGTGCCGCCATTCACCCAAGTTGCCGCACCGTATTTGCCGCTCGCCACGCCGTTGCTCCAATAGGAACTCGCGGCCACGTAATTGCCATTGCTCAGGGCGGTCACGCCGGCGTTGCCGACTTGGTCATCACTGGTGGTTCCAATCAGCGAATTGCTGGCCAACACGGGCCCCGTAATGCCGATGCTACCGTTGCCCCAAGTCACCGCACCGAAATAGCTGCTCGCCGTGCCGTTGTTCCAATAGGGACTCGCGACCACATAATTGCCATTGCTCAGGGCGGCCACACCGCCGATGCCGATATAGTCATGGGTAGTGGTTCCAATCAGCGAATTGCTGGCCGACACCGCCCCGGTAATGCCGTTGCTGCCATCACTCCAGGTCGCCGCACCGAAACGGCTGCTCGCTGTGCCGCCATTCCACTTGTAACTCACGACGACGTAGTTGCCGTTGCGCAGCGCGGTGACACTGCTGCCTACATTGTCATCGGCGGTGGTCCCAATCAGCGAATTGCTGGCTGAGA
>DASSXQ010000281.1:0-4589 GCA_035703725.1 Rudaea sp. | reverse complement strand
TGCCGCCAGCCGCCTCGGCGACACCGGCTCGGCGGTTTTCAATTCCTGCGCAAACAGCGATACGCGCAGTTCCTCGATCAGCCAACGCAACTCTTGCAGTTCGGCGGAGTCGCCACCGTGCGCACGGAGTTTCAGGTATTCGCTCCAGTGGACGCGCACGGCGAGCATGCGCGACTGATCGCGCGCTGCGTCCTGACGCAAGCGCTCGGCGCGCAGACGCATCGCCTTGAGATAGCGCGGGAAGTGCGCCAGCCGTGATTTGTCCACATCGCGTACGAAACCCGGATAAACCAGTGCGGAAAGCTGCTTGCGCAAGTCGTCGTAGTTGGCGCTCGCGTAACCCATCAGTGGCGGATCGAGCCACGGCGTGAGTTCAGCATAAGCGGCCAGTGTGTCTTCTACCGCTTGCAGCCATTGGATTGCCGCAGGAAACAATGCACTGTTCAGACGGCCTCGAACCTGGCCGAAATCGTCGCGCCTGCGGATATTCAGATCGCTGGCGTGGAGCAATTCGTGCAAGGCGGCATCGACAATATCAGCACGCAGGGAATCGACGCTGGCGATTGCGGCGTATTTGAGCGCCAGTTTGCGCTCGATTGGCAATTGCCGGCGCGCTTGCTTGATCGACTCGCGCAACGCTCGACGCAACAACCGGGCGACACCCAACTGGTGTGCCGCATGCGCTTCTTCGGCCCGTTCGAACACCTGCAACGCCACGCTTTCGCCCAGATCGACCAGCGCGGGCCAGGCAACAAGCCCACCTTCACCGATCACGTTTTCCGGAATGTCCTCATCGAATTGATCGATATCGGCGCGGGTCAGCTCGGCTGCTGCACGCTGCGAGAATGCGCTGCGCGCGCGTTCGCTCCAATGTGCCCGGATTGCGTGGAGATCACGCCCTTCGGCCAGTGTTTCGCCGCGTTCGTCGAGAATGCGAAAACGCATCGACAGGTGCGGCGGCGGCACCGCATCGGCAAAGTCGGCCGCGCTGATTTCCACGCCGCCGATGCGCCGCAAATAATTTGCAAACACGGCAATCAATGATTCCTCGCGCGGTTGTTCGGCTTGCGCAAACGCCCGCGCAAAATCCGGCGCAGGAACAAAATTTCGCCGCAGCGATTTCGGCAACGCTCGAATCAATTCGGCAACTTTTTCCGGCAGCAATCCGGGTACAAGCCATTCGCAGCGATCAACCGAAACGGCGTTGACGAACGCCAACGGCACGTTCAAGGTCACGCCATCGCGCGCATCGCCGGGAATGAAACGGTAATCGAGCTTCAATGCATGACCGGCAAATTCCAGCGTAGACGGAAAATCAGCGACGTGCAGCCCGGGTTCGTTCGCCAGGACATCATCCAGCGACCAGAGCAGTGCCGCCTGCTGCTGCGCGGATGCCTTGCAATACCACGCATCGAATGCGGCCGTGGTGCAAATATCCAACGGCAGTTTGTCGGCGAAGAATGGCACCAGTGCATCTTCATCCTTGACCAATCCGGAGCGTCGCCGTTTGGCCTCGAGTTCATGCGCCTGCGCCAGCACGCGCGCATTCGCACGCACGCAATCGGCACGACAATCGATTTCGCCGCGGACCATGGCTTCACGCAAGAATATCGTGTGGGCCAAATCGGGATCGCGTTTGCCGAATTGCACCGCGCGCTTTTCGACCAGGGTCAATCCGAACAACGTAACCTGCTCAAATGCGATCACGGCGCCGCGTTTTCGCGACCAGTGCGGATCGTGCCACTGGCGCTTGACCAGATGCGCCGCCTGTTGTTCGACCCACGCCGGTTCGATGCGCGCACACTGCATCGCGTAAACTTTTTGCATATCCAGAATCTGTCCGGCAAGCAACCAGCGTGGGGGCTGTTTGGCCAGGGATGATCCGGGGAATATCCGGAATTTGCGCTCCCGCGTGCCGCGAAATTCGCCGCGTTCGTCGCGCTGCCCAATTTGCGTCGGCCACCCGGAAAGCAGGCAACGGTGAATGGCTTCGTAATTCACGTTCTCTCGCTCAGGCGACGCGTGCGGGAGAGAATCAAATGAGGCTGGCACCACTTGCGCGTGCCGACCATTTGAGCGCGGGTTTGAACGCTTGCCCCGCGCCCCAGCCGTCGCCCTCATCGCAGGCGCTGGGGGCGAGGGAGCGCGCATCGCAATCGGCATGGCCTTTTCGGATCCGGAATCCCGACTTCCGACTCCCGGCCGCACCACCAACTGCCGATGCAATTCACGCCATTCGCGCATGCGCAGATAGGAAACGAAATGTACGCGACACCAGTCACGAAGTTTTGCCTGGGTAAATTCTTCATGGGCAAGCGCGTGGGCGTGCCACAGATTGAGCACGCTCACAAAGTCCGAGCTTTTGTCGGCAAATTTCGCGTGCGCCTCATCGGCAGCTTGACGCGCGTCGGGTGGACGCTCGCGCGGATCCTGAATACTCAGAAACGAGGCCAGAATCAGCAACTCGCGCGTCATGCCCAAACGCTGCGCTTCAATCAGCATGCGTCCCAGCGCCACATCAATTGGCCACTGCGCCATGCGCCGCCCGATGTCCGTCAGCACATGGCCAGATCGATGCTGCGCTTGCGCTGCCGAGCCGCTCATCGGCATGCGCGTGTGCACCGCGCCCAGTTCCGACAGTCGCCGATAGCCATCACCGATCGCGCGTGCATCCGGCATTTCGACAAAAGGAAAGTCCTCCACATCGCCGAGTTTCAGGTTCAGCATGCGCAGGATCACGCCGGCCAACGAGGAGCGCAGGATTTCCGGATCGGAGTAACGCGGGCGCGCATCGTAATCTTCCTGCGTGTACAAGCGCACGCAGACCCCAGGGGCCACCCGGCCGCAACGGCCTTTGCGTTGATCGGCGGCAGATTGCGAAATCGCTTCGATGTGCAGGCGTTCGAGCTGGTTGCGCGGCGAGTAACGCTTCACGCGCGCGGTACCGGTGTCGACCACGTAGCGAATGCGCGGCACGGTAAGCGAGGTCTCGGCCACATTTGTCGCCAGCACAATCCGGCGCATCGCACCCGGTTTGAAAACACGGTCTTGTTCGCTTGCCGATAAACGTGCGTACAACGCAAGTACCTCGGTCGCACGATATTGGCGCCGCGACAAGGCCAGATGCGCATCGCGGATTTCGCGCTCGCCGGGAAGAAACACGAGCACGTCGCCACGTCCATCTTGTGCGCTGATTTCGTCGAGCGCCGCGACGATTTGTTCGGTCGAACCCAGTTCGCCGCCTTCGTCGGGTCGCCAACGCACTTCGACGGGAAAGCTGCGTCCCTGGACTTCGACTACAGGCGCATCGTTGAAATGTTGCGAAAACAATTTTGTATCGATGGTCGCCGACGTGACAATCAATTTGAGGTCACGTCGTCGCGCCAGCAGGCGTTTCAGATAGCCGAGCAGGAAGTCGATGTTGAGGCTGCGCTCATGCGCTTCGTCAAGGATGATCGTGTCGTAGGCATTCAACCAGGGATCGGATTGCGTTTCAGCCAACAGTATGCCGTCGGTCATGAACTTGATCAGGGTACGATCCGATACGCGTTCGTTGAAACGCACCTGATAGCCGACCAGATCGCCCACTTCACCGCCAAGCTCGCTTGCGACTCGTCGCGCCACGCTGCGCGCTGCAACCCGGCGCGGCTGGGTGCAACCAATGATTCCGGCAACGCCACGGCCAGCCGCCAGGCACAGTTTCGGCAATTGCGTGCTCTTGCCCGATCCCGTCTCGCCGGCAAGAACCACGACCTGATGCGCGCGAATCAATGATTCGATGACGTCGCTTTTCGCGGCAATCGGCAAGCCGTCATCAACGCGAATGGCCGGCACGGATTGGAGACGCCGCGCGAAGCGTGCTCGCGCAGACTCGACTTGCGCGTGCCAATCGGCAAGACGCAATGAAACGGATTCGTCAGACGCATCCACGCGCTGCAGCGCACGCCGCAGCCGACGCCGATCACGCAGCATGGTCTCATCGAGCAGACCAAGCAATGCCGCAAGCTCAGGCGGTAAAGGTCGGGATCGGGATTGGCTTTGCATCTTGCGTCTGCGCGCTACTTGCCGCGGTCGATGGAAACGTGCATTGTCGATGCTCAGTGACGCGCGGCGCAAACACGCCGGCTTGTCGGCGCTGTTTGCCGAAGTGTCAGCCAGTGCGTGGTTGGATGAATTCGTACTGGCGCAAACCGCGATTCAACGTGCAGGATTGCGCACGTTGGGAAAGCGAATCGTTGCCACGGTGCCGACGCCGAGTTCACTGTGCAGTTCCACCGGCCAGCCAAATCGGTCCGACAAGCGTCGCACAAGAGTCAGACCCACGCCATGACCGCCGCGAATGTTCTGATTGGCGCGGTGGTACGGCTGGAACGCCTGCTCCAGATCCTCTTTGCGCATGCCGATGCCGCTATCGCGAACCGTGATGTAGTCCGGACCGATCAATACCCGCACTTCGCCTGCTTCGGTATACAAGCAGGCATTGCGGATCAGATTGGCAACCATCGAGGAAAAAACTTTCGCGGGCGCGTGCAATGCAAACGCCGCGCGTTCGTCAAGCCGCAGGTTCACGGGCTTTCCTTCCAGCAACG
>DASSXQ010000271.1:0-4375 GCA_035703725.1 Rudaea sp. | reverse complement strand
TTGCGCGGCAGCGGATCGTACCGGACATGCGATGCTGCACACGTTGTATCAGCAGTCCTTGAAGCACGATGCGCGCTTTTATATCGAATACTTCGCGCTGGATCTGATTTTTGACGACGAAGGCGTTTGCCGCGGCGTGCTCGCGCTGGACATGAATGAAGGCGTGCTGCACCTGTTTCGCGCACATGCCGTCGTTTTGGCCACGGGTGGTTATGGTCGCGCGTATTTTTCCTGCACTTCCGCACACACCTGCACAGGCGATGGTGGCGGCATGGTGCTGCGTGCGGGATTGCCGTTGCAGGACCTGGAATTCGTGCAATTTCATCCAACCGGCATTTACGGCGCCGGCTGCCTGATTACCGAGGGAGTGCGAGGTGAGGGCGGTTATCTGACCAACTCCAAGGACGAGCGATTCATGGAGCGCTATGCGCCGAACGCGAAAGATTTGGCCTCGCGCGACGTGGTCAGTCGTGCCATCACCATGGAAGTCCGCGAAGGACGCGGGGTGGGCGACGAGAAAGATCACGTATTCCTCAACCTCATGCATCTGGGACCCGAAGTCATCCACGAGCGCTTGCCCGGTATCGCCGAGACTGCGCGAATTTTTGCCGGCGTGGATGTCACCAAGCAGCCGATTCCCGTGTTGCCGACCGTGCATTACAACATGGGCGGCATACCGACCAATTATCATGGTGAAATGCTGCGCAGGATTGGCGACAACGCCAACAGCGTCGTGCCGGGACTGTTCGCGATCGGCGAAGCAGCCTGCGTTTCGGTGCACGGCGGCAATCGTTTGGGCTCCAATTCGCTGCTGGATCTGGTGATCTTCGGTCGCGCCGCGGCAGAACGCGCAGCGGAAATCATCAAGCCGGGTGCGGCACACAAAGATCTGAAATCATCAGCATGCGACACGGCACTGGCCAACTTCGATGGCTTGCGCAACGCCAAGGGCGATACGTCAACTGCTGAGCTGCGCCTGAAAATGCAACGTGTGATGCAAAAGGATGCGGCGGTATTCCGCACTGGCGAAACCTTGAAAGAAGGCTGCACGCGGATTTCGGAGGTACACGACGCCTTTACATCAGTGAAAATTGCCGATCGTTCATTGATCTGGAACACGGATCTGGTTGAAACCCTGGAGCTTCAAAACCTGCTTGGCCAAGCCGTGGCAACGATGTACTCCGCCGAGCAACGTCACGAAAGCCGCGGTGCGCATGCACGCGAGGATTTCAAGGATCGCGACGACGTCAACTGGATGAAGCACACGTTGGTCAGCGTCGATGCCAAGGGCAAGCCCAGTTTTGACTATCGGCCCGTACACATGCAGCCAATGACGAATGAAGTCGAGGCTGTGCCGCCCAAGGCGAGAGTGTACTGAAATGCCCGGAATCGGGAATGGAGAATCGGGAATCGTGAGCTTGCGCTCCGCCCCGCATTTGTCCGTTGACGATTCCCTGTTCCCCATTCCCCATTCCCGGAATTAGCCATGGCTGAATTCACACTTCCAAAAAACTCCCGAATCACCAAAGGCAAGAAATTCCCGGCCAAGTCGGGCGCGAAGTCTGTGCGCACCTTCAGCATCTATCGCTGGGACCCGGAGGACACTGAAAATCCGCGCATGGACGAATACGAAGTCGACATGTCGACGTGCGGTCCAATGGTTCTGGACGCGCTGATCAAGATCAAGAATGAAGTCGATTCGACGCTCACGTTCCGCCGTTCGTGCCGTGAAGGAATCTGCGGGTCGTGTGCCATGAACATCGATGGCACGAACACGCTGGCGTGTACGAAGGCCATCGACGAGTGCAAGGGTGACGTGAAAATTCATCCACTGCCGCACATGCCGGTGGTCAAGGATCTTGTTCCGGATCTGACCCATTTCTACGCCCAGTACGCGTCGATCAAACCGTGGATTCGCACCCAAAGCGCTCCGCCACCGGATCAGGAACGCCTGCAATCGCCCGAAGATCGCAAGCAACTTGACGGGTTGTACGAATGTATCCTGTGTGCGTGCTGCTCGACAGCGTGTCCCAGTTATTGGTGGAACAGCGACAAGTACCTGGGGCCGGCCATCCTGCTGCAGGCCTATCGCTGGATCGCCGATTCGCGCGACGAGGATACGGGCGCGCGTCTGGATGACCTGGAAGATCCGTTCAAGTTGTATCGTTGCCACACCATCATGAACTGCACACGCACCTGCCCGAAAGGTTTGAATCCGGCCAAGGCAATTGCGGAAATCAAGGCACGGTTGGTCGAACGCCAGACCTGAGGACACAATTCATGGACCCGCGTTGGATGTTCTGGCCCGCGCTGGCCATGGTGGCACTGACTTTCGTGGTTTGGTTGCGCATGTTTTTCATGCGCGTGGGGCAGATGAAGCGCGATCGCATTCATCCACAGGCGGTTGCTACCTCGGCTCAGGCCGCCGCGAAGTTGACCGACAGTCGCGCTGCCGACAACTTTCGCAATTTGTTTGAATTGCCGGTGCTGTTTTATTTTGCGGTGGCGATCTGCGTGCAATTCGCCCAAGTCAGTCTGACCACGTTGCTGCTGGCCTGGCTTTTCGTTGCGTTACGAATTGCGCATAGCACCATTCAATGCACCTACAACAAGGTGATGCATCGTTTTTATGCGTACCTGATGGGTGGCGCCGTGTTGTGGATTCTCTGGATTGTGCTGGCGATTGGTTTGTGTCGGTGAGTGCAGCACACAGCGCAAACGAATCACGCTTGCGCTGGCATTGTCGTCGCGGCATGCGCGAACTGGATCAGTTGCTCGGCTGGTATCTGGAAACGCGCTATCCGCACGCCGATACCGAGCAAAAGGCGGCATTTGTCAGCTTGCTGGAAGCCCAGGACCCGGATTTGTGGATGTGGTTGGGCGGACGCAATCGTCCGGACAACCCCGCGTGGTGCCGCATCATCGATGAAATCCGCGCCCGTCATAGCGTTTGAGTATCGGCCGTCGCGCTGGTTGGCGTTGACTGTCATCGCACTGACCGTCCTCGCCCTGATCGCGCTCGCCGTGTGTGGCATGCCATTGTGGATGAAACTACCGACGGCGGTGTGCGCGGTGACCTATGCGGCGATCTGCCTCACACGATTCTGGCGCGTGTCACCCATCGAGGTGACCTGGTATTCCGCCGGCCATTGGCGAATTTCCGGCATGAACGACGACGAATCCGTTGCCGAGCTGGATCATGCCATCGTGCAGGCAGGTTGGATCGTGCTGACCTTGCGCCGCACCAACGGCGAACGTTTGCGTCTGCCATTGAGCCCGGATGTATGCGATCGGGATACGCGCCGACGGCTGCAGGTGCGGCTGGCGCGATCGAGGGAAAACCCGGCGCTGGTCGTTTAGTTTCGCGGGCCGCTGGCTGCGCCCAAGCGGTGAGCGTGGCAGCGACTTCTGCTTCGCCATGTAATTTCCGGCGGCGATTCCCGAAGCTTGAAACAAGCGTATCCTGTTTGCGACTGCCGGCGCGTGCGTGCCGGGTCTTTGGGGATTGCACCAGTTGCCACGCTCCATCGGGAGCGCGGTTGGATTCGGGGAGTTCAAACCATGGCGTGCTTGTTTCGCACCTTTTGCGTGATGATCGTCTTGTTTGCCGCGCTGCCGACGTGGGCCGTCGATCTGGTGGTTTACGATGACGTCAGTCAAAATGGTTTCAACCCTGGCTGCAGTTTTGCAGCCGCTCCGGATTTTTCCGACACCGCCGTTGTCCACAATGGTAGCGCGGCGATCAGCTTCGCCGGCGCCCAGTATGGCGCGGTGAGTTGGTGCTCTCCCAGCGCATTGACGACTACGACATACGGCGGCATCAGCTTTTGGGTCAATGGCGGCGCTTCCGGCGGACAGAACCTCGAACTGGTCCTTGGATTGTCTGGCGCCGTCGTGGCACAGGCATCGCTGGAGGATTTGCTGGGACACCCCATCGCCGCCAATACGTGGGTTCAGGTGAGTGCAGCCTTCGACAACGCGCCGACGCAATTCAGCGGGAACTTTGACCAGATTTCGCTTCAGGACAATTCTGGAAATGCTGCAGGAAGTCCGCAGCCCACGGTGTATTTCGACGATGTCAGCTTGACCGGTCGCGTCAGCGCCGCGGACGAGATTTTCACAAACGGATTCGAATCAATCGCGACGGCCAGCACGATTCAAATCGAACAAAACGTCTCTGCCTGCGGTGGTCTGACTGCCGAGCGGTACACGTGGCAAGACGCGAATGGTTTGAGCCGATCGGCCACACTTTCCCACAATGACAGCGGCAACGGTGGTCATCGCGGCGAGCTGTGCGACTTCACTTATCATACCGACGCGGCCAGTGTGCGTGACGTGCAGGAACTGACGGCCGGTGGTGCCGGCGGCTTCGGTT
>DASSXQ010000261.1:0-2629 GCA_035703725.1 Rudaea sp. | reverse complement strand
CCGGTGCGTGCCGCCAGGCGCGACAAGGACGCGATTGTCATCGAAGGCGTTGGCAACCTGCTCACCACGTTGGCGCGATGCTGCCAGCCGCTACCCGGCGACGCCATTGTCGGTTACATCACCCGCGGTCGCGGCGTATCGATTCATCGCACCGATTGTGCGAGTTTCGCGCGCCTGCGTGCACGCGATCCGAGCCGAACGATTGAAGTGCAGTGGGGCGGCGGGCGCGCGCAGGAATACGAAGTCAACATCGTGGTGCGCGGTTATGATCGCAAGGATCTGCACAAGGATGTCACCAACATCATTGCTGCGGCCAACGTGCGCCTGCTCGCGGTGAATACCCGCGTGGATGACGCACGCGGACTGGCCACCATGAACTTCGCCCTGCGCGTCACCGATTTCGAACAACTGTCCACGCTGCTTGCTCGATTGTCTGGCGTACCTAATGTGACCGAGGCGCAGCGACTGGCGTGATCCTGTCGATCATTGCGTGCGATCCCGCCGGACCATTCCAATCCCTTGTTTTATGCCGCTTTTCCGTGCGATGCATGCCGACGCGACCTGCTTGCATGGTATGCTTGCGTGGCTAAATCCAGATGCGACGGGGGGATGGGCTTTCCGCTCGGCGTCTGGCTGTGAATGACGAGCGCAACGTGATCGAAATCCCCGGATACCGCATTCTTCGTCAGCTTGGTCGTGGCGGCATGGCCACGGTCTATCTGGCCATGCAGGAATCGGTGCAACGCGAAGTGGCGTTGAAAATCATGTCGCCGACATTGTTGGCCGATCCGGATTTCGGCGAGCGCTTCCTGCGCGAGGCGCGAATCGCGGCAAAATTGCATCACCGTCATGTGGTCGGCGTGCACGATGTCGGGCGCCACGGCAATTACCACTACATCGCGATGGAATATCTGGGTGGCGGCACGCTGCTCAACAGGGATGGATCGGCGCGGCCGCTGGATTTTGCCTTGCGCACCACGCGCGAGATTGCGTCGGCGCTGAACTACGCGCATTCCAAGGGCTTCGTCCATCGCGACGTCAAACCCGACAACGTCTTGCTGCGCGACGATGGCAGTGCTGCGCTGACCGATTTCGGCATTGCGCGCGCCAGCGATGGGGCCACGCACATGACCCAGACCGGCACGGTGGTCGGGACGCCGCACTACATGAGTCCGGAACAGGCGCGCGGGCGCTCGCTGGACGGGCGCGCCGATTTGTACAGCCTCGGCATCATGCTGTATGAAATGCTCGTCGGGCGCGTGCCGTATCAGGCCGACGATTCCCTCGCCGTCGGCATCATGCACATTACCCAGCCGGTTCCGCAGTTGCCGGAACGCTACACGGCATTGCAACCCACGCTCAATCGACTGCTGGCCAAGCAACCCGAGGATCGATTCCAGAGCGGTGACGCCGTGGCCGACGCCATCGAGCAGATTGAAATTTCGATGAGCGACGGCGGATCGATGATCCGTCGCTTCGCCAACGAAACCGACAGCACCCAGGTGTTGGGTCAGGACGACGCCACGTGCGCATTACCTGCGGTATCCATGCCGGCGCGCACGCCGACATCGACGCCTGCGCCCACACCCATGCAGAACGATCAGCGCTATCGGTCCGAGCCGAGTCTGGGCAGGCTCGACGATATTGCTGCCGCACCGCAATTGCGCCCGAAGACCTACCGCGCAACGCCGCGTCCAACCAATGCGGGCAACGCCAAGCGCGGCAGTCGTGGCTGGATTTATGCCGTTGTCGCCGTGGTTGTTCTCGGTGTTGCCGGTTTCGGCCTGTGGCACTACCAGAATCGCTTGCGTGCGCTTTTGCCGAATACCGAACTCAATTCCCTGATTGCGCGCGGGCACAACGCACTGAGCGCGGGAAAATTGATCGGGACGGACAGTGCGCGCGAATTGTTCGAGGCCGCACGCGCACTGGATATCGACAATGATCAGGCGCGCAAGGGTTTGAACGAAGTCGGGCGGCGTCTGGTCGAGCAAGGTCATGCTTCGATCGTGCAGGGCGATTTTGCCACGGCAAACAAGGATCTGGTCGCCGCAGACGAAGTGCTGGGCGGGGGCGCCGATGTCGATCAACTCAAGGAAGATCTGCGCACCGCGCAGGCACGCAACACGAAAAGCGGCCAACTGCTGGCCGAGGGCGATGCCGCACTGGCGGACGGGCATTTGTTCGGCAACGGCAGCGCCGCTGAAATCTACAAACAAGTGCTCGACGCGGACATGACCAACGCATTGGCACTCAACGGATTGAAAAAAGTGGCCAAAGCCGCCGCCCAGCAGGCGCGCGACGCAATCGCCGCCGGTAATATCGATCAAGCCAATCAGCAAATTGCCGATCTCACCCGGCTATCCCCGAACGATCCGTCCATTCCCGAGCTGCGCATGTCGATCGCCAATCAACACGCTGGCGCGAACCAGGCCCTGGAAGCGCAGCTCACCCAGGCAGAAGCGCAGCAACGTGGCGGCAAACTTGCCGGCGATGACGGGGCGATTGCGTTGTTTCATGCCGTGCTCAAGCATGATGCGAACAATGTCCGCGCCAAGACTGGATTGCAGAAGGCTGCGCAAACTCTCGTATCCCAGGCCAATGCCGCATTGGATGATGACAATACCGT
>DASSXQ010000191.1:0-7631 GCA_035703725.1 Rudaea sp. | reverse complement strand
GGCGTTGACTGGAAGGCGCGCCGCATGCACGCACCGAAGCATTTTCTGCTCGCCCTGGCCGCGCCAGACGGGCGCGACTTGGGCTACATCGAAATGAAGTTCGTTACGACAGTGGGCCAGAAAGCGCGCTATGCAGCCATTGGATTGCATTCGGCAGGTGCCGCAGCGCTGCCTTCAATCCCTCGGTTACAAGCACTTTCACCCCTTCCGCAGGCAAGCCCTTGATTTGATCGATCAGCTTTTGCTTGACCTGCGCGGGCTCGCCGGATTGTTCCACCTCGCGTATCAGCAGCGCTTTGAGCGTATCGGCGTCAAAGCGCACGGTCACCACGCCCAAGATCGCGCCCAAGCCGCCGTCGTCGGCAAGAAAGTCGATGCCGCGCGCGGTAATGCGAATAGAGCGAAGTTGGCGCTGGCCGGTGAACGCGAGCACATTGATTTGCGCGAGGCCGTGTTCTTGCAAATACGACGCCTCGCGAATCAAGTCGTTTTGACTTGGCAGCCCAAACAGGTTGTCGGGAACGTTATCCAGTGGTTCCGGGTAAACCGCGCGCGCCGCTTCCAAGATGCGCCGTTGTATGGCGCGGTCGAACGGCGCGGGAATGAAGTTCAGCGGGTGGGTGGATCGCGCGGCGGTGGCACGTATGGCGCGGTGAAGCTGTTGGTCTCGAACAGCGCGACGACCGCAAGGAACAGCGCAAACACGCCCAAACAGACAAAGATACCGGCAAACGTGCCCGTGCCGAAGAATATGCCAACGGCGAAGAACACAAGCGCAATGCCGATCAGTTCAATGCACATGGGCGGAGCATACCACTATGGCTGATATGACGGTTACTTTGCGCATTACCGCCGATGGCAAAGCCGCCGTGCAGGTTATTCGCGACGTTGAGCAAGCCGAGCAGCGCATGGGGGCTTCCGGACGGCAAGCGGGTGAAGCCGCTGCGAGCGGTGCACGGCAAATGACGCAGTCGTTCAACGTGGCAGGCAAGGCCGCGCTGAACGTGCAAGCCGAGATAAACCGCGCGCGCCGCTTCCAAGATGCGCCGTTGTATGGCGCGGGCATGAAGTTCAGCGGGTGGGTGGATCGCGCGGCGGTGGCACGTATGGCGCGGTGAAACTCCACGTGGACGTCAATGCAGACAGTGCAAAAAACATGGCCAGCAATGCCAGCCCAAGCGCGACGCCCGAATCCAGCAGTGTGCCAATGACGAACAGCACGATGGCGATCAAGAACAGGTTGATGAAGTTGCAAGCCATATCGACAGGATACTACTACGGCTGCCGTGAATTTTCAGGCGCAAATCGATAGCGTCAAGCGCAGCGCGTTGAATTTTGGTGCAGTGCTGGCCGGATCGCACTACATCAAATCCTTCGCCGCCAACGTCATTGAAGCCAACATTGCTGTCACCGGTTGGCGCTACGGGTTGGAAACCGCAACCGGCTCAATGCAAGGTGCGGCCAACGCGCTGAATTTTGTGCGTGCTGAATCTGCCCGCCTTGGTATTGATTTGCGTGCCGCTGCATCGTCGTTTACGCAGTTGTCGGCTTCGGCGCAATCAACGCCCGGCGGATGCCGCGCCGCGCGGGCGGTGAAGTTCAGCGGATGGGTGGCAACAGCCAGTTGAGCGCGTTGCGAACGCTGATCAAACAGAACAACCCGGCACACACAAACGTGATGGCCAATGGCACCCACCAGCCGGTTACCAGCGTGAGCAGAAAACCCAATACGGCGATGGCGAGTGTGATGTGCATGCGCGCAGGTTACGCAGGAAAATCGAAAAACCGCCAAAGCTCGCGCACGAACCAGATCGCGAAACCGATCCAGATGGCGAACATAAGCCAAACGCCGAGCGCACCGAAAAGCAACAACAGCGGCGACAGCAAAATCAGCAACAGCAATTCGTTGGTTTTCATGCGGCGGCAATGCGACCGTCAGCGGCGCGGCGACGCGCCGAACATCATGTGCAACAAGCACGCGGCGCTGACCACGCACACGGCGGCGGGGATGGTAAAGATCGCCGCATGCAGGTTACCAAGCAGCAACGCGCCCACGGTGCCGAGCGCGAAACCAAGTTGCATGGAAGCACGAAATGTCATGACCGGAGTTCAGCGCCTGCGCAATGACGATGGTCGCATCAATGACGCAAGGCTAGGCGCCGTGAATACTGACAGAGCGGCAACCGGCCACGCGATGACCATCATGCGCACATCACCGAGAAGCCAACCACAAAAGGCTGCAATGACGGCACCTGCACCGATGGAGTTCTTGATGTGCATGAGCGGAGCATACCACTATGGCTGACCAAGTAATCACCCTGCGCATTACCGCCGATGGTACGGCAGCAGTAATCGGCATCAAGACGGTAGAGGCTGAGCTGGGCAAGGTTGGCGCGACGGGCAAAGATGCAGGGGCAGGCGTTGCGGCTGGCATGGACAAGGCAACAGCCGAAACGCGTAAATTTGGTGCGGCGACGCAGGCCACGACAAACATCGCCGTGCGCTCGCACAAGCGCATGGCTGACGGCGTTGCATCGATCAGCACGCAATTGAATCGCTTGCAACGCTATGTCGGGTTGACGTCGGGGCTCGCTGCCAGCGGTGCGGCGCTAGCCTCACTCGCCCACATGCCGGACGCCTACACCACCCTTCCAAGCCCTATTAATCAGCCCAAAAATATTCGAAACTCAATTTCGCAAACCGGGTGTCCGCTTACATTCCCCATTCCCGGCTCTCCATTCCCGGCTCTCCCCACATCTGCTACCATCGCTCGATACAAGGGAGATGGCATTCCTCCCCGAACCGCCGCAAGGCTGATGATGCCTACCCGAGCCGGGCAATCCGGTGCGCGTAGGTGTCATTCCAAGACGTCAGCTCCGCGCGCAGGATTCCCGCAATTGATGGCAACGCGAGGAGTCAACATGGCGTTTACCGCATTTCTGTTTACGGGTTGTGGCGCGTTTTTTGGCGCGTGTTTGCGCTATGCGTTCGGCATTGTACTGAACCCGGTTTTTCCGACTATCCCGTTGGGAACACTTGCCGCAAACCTGCTTGGCGGTCTGATCATCGGGGTCATGATGGCGCTGATCGCGCAATTTCAGGCCCTCTCGCCCGAATTGCGTCTGTTTGTCGTCACCGGATTTCTGGGCGGCCTGACAACCTTTTCCGCGTTTTCCGCAGAAACCGTCACCCTGCTGCTGCGCCGCGAATACGTTTGGGTGTTGGGAATCATTGGTGCGCACCTGATTGGCTCGTTGCTCATGACGCTGCTGGGGTTTTTCCTCGTACAAACCATCGCAAGGATCTGGACATGAGCGGCAAAGGCGCTTACTTGCGCTTCTTCATGCTCGAAAATCACCGCCATCACGGTATCTTGCTGTACGAGTGGCTACTCGAACAGGCAAAAGCAATGGGAATCCGCGGCGGTAGCGCATTTCGCGCGATTGCCGGCTTCGGACGTCATGGAGTGATTCACGAGCAGCACTTTTTCGAGTTGGCTGGTGATCTTGCGGTACGCGTGGATTTCGTTGTCAGTGATGCCGATGCCGACCGATTGCTGGAACTGGTCGACAACGAGAACTTGTCGATCTTGTATGCGCGCCTTGCTGCCGAATTTGGAATGACGGGCGAAAAGTGAACAAATACACTATCGCGATTCCTCGTCAGCGGCGCTGCGCCCTGAAGATTTCCTGACGCAGTGGTAATCTTGGTCAAAACGATACCAGGGAGATGGAATCGATGCCGCAGCAGAAAGTAACGAGATTGCTTGCGCAAGCCGGGCTCACACTGAACGGCAGCGCTGCGTACGACCCGAAAATACATGACGGCCACTTCTACGCCCGCGTCGTCGCGCACGGCTCGTTGGGTTTGGGCGAGTCGTACATGGACGGTTGGTGGGATGCAGAAGACCTCGATGGATTTCTGTTTCGCCTGCTCGCCGCGCGACTGGATGAACAAGTACACGGGATTGACGATGCCTGGCTTTGGCTGAAGTCCAAACTGCTGAACCTGCAACGCGGCCATCGCGCTTACGTCATCGGCGAACGCCATTACGACATTGGCAACAACCTGTTTCAGGCGATGCTGGGCAAACGTCTGGTGTACAGCTGTGGATATTGGAACAACGCAACAGACCTCGACGCTGCGCAGGAAGCGAAACTCGATCTGGTTTGCCGCAAGCTGCAATTGGAACCGGGCATGCGCGTGCTCGATATTGGCTGTGGCTGGGGCGAGGCGTTGAAGTTCGCCGCGCAACATTACGGCGTGAGCGGCGTCGGCATCACGGTATCGCACGAGCAGGCGCAGTTCGCGCGCGATTTGTGCAATGGCTTGCCGATTGAAATCCGGGTGCAGGACTATCGCGAAGTCAACGAGAAATTCGACCGCAGTTGGTCGATCGGCATGTTCGAGCATGTCGGAGTCAAAAACTACCGTGCATACTTCGAGATGGTTCGCCGTTGTCTGGTCGATGACGGCTTGTCGTTGCTGCACTGCATCGGTTCGAATGTGTCTTCCAACCACACCGATCCGTGGATTGCCAAGTACATTTTCCCGAACTCGATGCTGCCATCGGCCGAGCAGATCGCGCATGCGCGCGAGCACTTGTTCGTTGTCGAGGACTGGCACAATTTCGGTGCGTACTACGATCCCACACTGATGGCTTGGCGAAGCAACTTCGACGCCGCATGGCCGCAGCTCGAACAGGAATACGGCGAGCGGTTCGGGCGGATGTGGCGCTTTTATTTATCCGCGTCTGCAGCGGTTTTTCGCGCGCGCCGTGATCACCTTTGGCAATTGGTGCTCAGCCCGCGCGGCGTTCCCGGTGGCTATCGCGCGCCGCGCTGAAAGTCGAACGTGCGGCGCCAACGCACAAACAGGCGACGCATGCGGCATTGCCTTGCGCCGGGGTAGAATCAGGACGTTACCGGCATCAGGGATACGGACACCTCGTGACTGTCACCATCGAGCCGACCGAAGAGCTTTTGCGCCGCATCCGCACCGGCGAATCTGCGGCGAAACAGGCCTTGTACGAACGCTGTTTGCCATTGCTGCGACGCTGGGCGCATGGACGCCTGCCGAACTACGCACGCGATGTTGCCGACACCGACGATCTGGTTCAGGTCACCTTGCTGCGTGCACTCAAGCATCTGGATGACTTCACTGCGGATGGCAGCGGCAGCTTTCTGGCCTACCTGCGCCAGATTTTGCTCAACGAGGTGCGTGCGGAACTGCGCAAACGCCAGTGCCGCGGCGAACAGCTCGACATTGATGATTTCCCCGTGCTCGACGACAGCGCGTCGGTGGTCGAACAACTGGTGGGCCAGCAACGCATGCACAACTACGAAGCGGCACTCGCCACGCTGGATCGCGAACAGCAGGCACTGATCGTCATGCGTCTGGAATTCGGCATGACCTATCGGGAAATCGCCTGCGAAACCGCAAGTTCGCCAGATGCTGTTCGGATGCGCGTCACTCGTGCATTAAAGGCAGTCGCAAGCCGCATTTGCGCGGACAAGGACTAGATCAATGCCCGGCAAACCCCGATCACCCGCCAGGCTTGACGAAGCTCTATCGGCCATTGCGGATGGAGCCCCGCTCGCGTGGCCCGAGATTGAAGCCCGCTTGGGCGATCCGGCCCAGATCGAAGTGCTGCGTCTGCTCGACGATGTCGCCCACGCCTATCGTGGCGAGCGCGTCGCGACCACCGCGCAGCCGCGCCAACTGTTGTTTCGCTGGGGTCCGCTCGAAGTGGAGGCAATGATTGGCAATGGCAGCTACGCCGAGGTATATCGCGCATTCGATCCGTGGCTCGGTCGGCATGTCGGCTTGAAGCTGGCGCGGTCGTCAGGCGGCGGTCTGGACGAGGCACGCCGGCTCGCGCGTCTGCGCCATCGCAACGTGCTGAATGTCTATGGCTGTGCGGTTCACGACGATCGCCCCGGTTTGTGGGGCGAGTTGATCGACGGACGCACGCTTGCCGACGTGGTTGCCAGCGACGGTGCGCTGAGCGAAGAAGAAGCCCTGCGCATCGGCCGCGACCTCGCCAATGCACTCGCAGCGGTACATGCGGCGGGACTGGTGCACGGCGACGTGAAAGCCGCCAATGTGATGCGTGAAAGTGGCGGTCGCATCGTGCTGATGGACTTTGGTGCCGGCGGCGACCAACGCCTGCTGGCCAGTCGCAACCTGATCTCCGGCACGCCGGCCTACTTGCCGCCGGAAGTGCTCGACGGCGCGCCGCTGAGTATACAAAGCGACATTTACGCACTGGGTGTGCTGCTGTATTTCCTGCTCGGCGGGCGCTATCCGTATGCGCAATCCGATGTCGCCGAATTGCGCAGCGCACAGGAAAACGGCAAGCGCGCGTCACTGCACGCGCTGCGTTGCGATGTGGAGCCGAAATTGTGTGCGCTGATCGAAACCTGCATCGCCGCGGATCCGGCGCGACGACCGCAAAGCGCGTCTGCATTTGCCGCACAACTCGCCCAACATGGGGTAGCGCAGGCAACGCGATCTTCACGCATGCGTGCCTGGGCAGGTGTCGCCGCCTGCACGGCCGCGATCGCCATCGGCACGGTGGTGGCGTGGCCGCATTTGTTTCCACCGGCCTGGGCCAGCACGATCGAGTTCCTGCGCGTCGAAGCAAACGGCGATGTTCCGCTCGACGCCAATGCCACGCTGCACGTTGGCGACCGCATGCGCATGCGTGCGCGCAGTTCGCGCGATACCTACCTCTACGTTCTCAACGAAGATGCCGCCGGTAACGCAACGGTGCTGTACCCGCTCAACGTCGATGCACCCACTGCCCTGCATGCCGGTGAGCAACTGCAACTGCCCGGCGGCACGGGATCGACTCAGGCGTACGAAGTCACTGCCGATTCTGCACGCGAGGAATTTCTCGTCGTGGCCGCGCTGGCGCCTGTGTCGGACCTGCAAGGCGAATTGCGCCAATGGCATCATGCAACAGCCACGGCTACGGCCACGGATCCAACGCGCGGAGTCGGGGCCATCGTCAACGTTTCCGCGCCGGTTCTGCACGGCACCCATCTTCACGCCCTGCTCGCGAAACTTTCCCACGATCCAGCTCACGTGCGCATCTGGCAATTCAGCTTTGCGCATGGCGATTGAGCGTCAACCCGGATTCCGCTGCACTGCATCCGGGCTACTTGGCCGAGCATGAGTTGCGTCTGCTGGTGGATTCCCAATGCTGCGCCGAAGCCATGTTCGCGTTGGTCCCGTGGACTGTGCTCGGGACCGGTTTCGCTCACATTGCGAGCGGAGTCGAAATGATGCCGACCCTTCGACTCCGGCGCTGTGCGCCTACGCTCAGGGCGAACGGGGTGAGGAATATGCTGCGCGCCTACGTGCAGGGCGAAGGGAGTGAGGAATACGTTGCAGCCTATGCTCAGGGCGAATGGGTTGAGGAATACGTTGCAGCCTATGCTCGAGGCGAATGGGTTGAGGAATATGCTGTGCGCCTACGCTCAGGGCGAACGGGGTGAGGAATATGCTGTGCACCTACGCTCAGAGCGAAGGGAGTGAGGAATACGTTGCAGCCTATGCTCAGGGCGAATGGGTTGAGGAATACGTTGCAGCCTATGCTCGAGGCGAATGGGTTGAGGAATATGCTG
>DASSXQ010000090.1:0-2492 GCA_035703725.1 Rudaea sp. | reverse complement strand
ATCGACCTGCAACGCTTCCCGCGTCTGCGCATCGATGCAACAAGCCAGGTGCCCGTTGCCATTGGCGTGGTGGTCCGTACACATCTGGATTCCGGACAACTGGCCAGTGCCAGCGCGACTCTGGTTCCGGGCCACCGGAATATTGAAATCGATTTATCCCGTGTACGTTGGGCTGATAACCGCGCATCGCTGCCCGCGCCACAACGCGCAGCCATGTTGCGCTTGCGGGTGCAATTGGCGCGAGGCCAATTGGTCCATGTTCACGCCGTTACGCTCGATCGAATCCGCGGATTCCAGCCGATATTGCTGGCAAACTCACCGCGGTTGCTCGATATCGGATCGGCGCCGGATGCTGGCATGCTTCCCGTCTACCGGGTTCCTCAAGCGGCAGACGAACCGGCATTGCAGGCAATCGGCAAGCAGGTGGATGTGCATGCTGGCATGGTGATGGATCTGCCACAGAACGGTCGTGTCGAGCAGCAATTGCAGCAACGCGATCGGATACTCGAGGCAGTGCCAGCGGCCATACTTGTTCCGCAACGTGCGTTTTCATCAACCATTGCGCAAGCTCGTGTGCAAGTCGATTCGGCCAATGCCACAAAGACGCGGCATCCCTGGAAGTGGATTGCCCTTGGCCTGTACGCATTGCTGCTGGGCGCATCGCTACTTTGGCCTTGCACGCGGACAAGATTACGCGCATTGATTGAAGTGATCCTCGTACTGCTCGGCCCGTTGTGGTTGATTGCCGGCGAAAATTTCACGGGCACGAATGACCCATGGCAATACCTGCTGATCGGCGCAAGCATGATTTATGCGCTGAGCCTCTATCGGCCCGGGATATGGAACTGGAATGGCAGTGCAAACGCGTGGATATTAGCGGCGGCCATTGTCGTTGCAGCCGCAGTCGTCGGCGTTGTAATGCACCGTTCCGACTCGGGTTTTCGTGCGATCAGTACGGCTCATGTCGTGCGTTACGTGGCATGGGCGCTGGTACAGCAATACCTCGTTTGTGCAATTTGTACGCAACGTTGGCGCATTGTCAGTGGCAGTTCGATGATCGCCGTGTATCTGGGAGCCTTGGGGTTTGCCTTGTTGCACACGCCCAATGCGACCTTGATGTTGGCAACATTTTGCGCGGGTGCCTGCTGGTGTGCGTTGTATTTGCGCGAACGCGCCTTGCTCCCGCTCGCGGTATCGCACGCGGCCAGTGCGCTGTTGCTGATGACATTGTTGCCGCCGGAAATTTTGCGTTCGGCAGAAGTCAGTGCGCGCTTTTTTTCTTGAGGAGCATCGGCAAAACCCTGCGCAGGTGCTACCCGAAATTGATCGTCAATGAGTGTGTTGCACCCGACGCGCTTACCCAGAGCATGCACCGGTTCCTTATCTGCGTGGCCGCGGCATTGCATTGAGCACACCAACCAGATCAGCAGGCAGTGGTGCGGAAAAGCTGTGCGTGGTTTGCCCAAGTACGAATTCAAACCTCGCGGCATGCAGGAATAATCGTTTCAAACCGAACTCGCGCATTTGCCGATTGACTTCCCGCGTGCCGTATTTATCGTCGCCTGCCAACGCATGACCTGTTTCTTTTGCATGCACGCGAATCTGGTGCGTGCGTCCGGTGTACAACGTCACTTCGGCCAGACTCGCGCAGGCAAAAGTATCGATGACGCGAAATGCCGTCAGTGCCGGCTTGCCACGATCATCCACCCGCACCATGCGTTCGCCACCTTGCAAGGCTGACTTGCGCAGCGGCAAATTGACGTCGAATTTCCGGCGCTCGGGGATGCCACTCAACAGTGCCAGATATTGCTTGGTGATCCGTCCATCGCGGATCAACTCCTGCAATGCAAGCAGTGCGGCGCGCCGGCGGGTCAATACAAGCACCCCGGAAGTATCACGATCAAGGCGATGGGCAAGCTCCAGCGTGTCATCGGGACGGGCTGCACGCAACAGTTCAATGGCGCCGAAACTGATGCCGCTGCCACCGTGACTGGCAATGCCGGCGGGTTTGTCCAGCACCAGGAAATCCCGATCTTCGTGAATGATTGCCTGCTCGATGTTGCGCAATTGCGCTTTTGCGGGTGCGGCAACTGTTGCAGGCTGCCCGGTTCGCACTGGCGGAATCCGGACCGTATCACCTTGACTGATGCGCGAATCCGCTTTGGCCCGCTTGCCGTTGATTCTCACCTGACCGGTGCGCAAGAGGCGGTAGATCAGGCTTTTTGGCACACCTTTGAGCTGTCCACTCAGGAAATTGTCGATGCGCTGCCCGTCGCGGTCTTCGCTTACCTGAACGAGGCGCACGCCGATTCCTGATTCGGTTTTTTCAAGATTCATCGAAGTTCGCGTCACTATTGGAAAAACTGACCGTGAATTGGTAGAATCGCCGGGCAAAATGCGGCTGCAACCGACCACATGTCGGGTTGCAGCGCACTCGACCTTGCGCCCACGTTGACTGGTTGCCATTCCGGGAGGAACCAACCAGATCGAAG
>DASSXQ010000047.1:0-10492 GCA_035703725.1 Rudaea sp. | reverse complement strand
GCCGCCGTTGCAGTATCTGGCCGCCAAACGCGCCGAACAGGCGACGCGACACGCGCGTTTTGACGATACCGCACACAATCTCGAGCCCAATCTGAAAGATGGTCCCGGCGGTTTGCGCACACTCGATCAATTGCACTGGCTTGGCCGTCGCGTCGTCGCTGCCGGCGACTTTGAAGCGCTGATTGCCGCTGACTTGCTCGATCCGGTCGAGGTCGCAGCATTGGCTGATGCGCAGGCGGTGTTGCAGCGGTATCGCTATGCGTTGCATCTGGAGGCCGGACGCGCCGAGGAACGCCTGTTGTTCGATTACCAGCGTGCCCTGGCCGCACGTCTGGGCTTTCGCGATGATGTCCAGCCATGCGATCCCGTCGAGCAAGCGCCGACCGCCAGTGAACCGCTGCTGGGTGTCGAACAATTCATGCAGGGTTACTACCGGGCTGCCAATGTCGTGGAGCGTCTTGGCGTGCAATTGACCGAGCGATTCGAGGAATTGCTGGAAGCCGATCCGCAACCGGTGTCGTTGGATGCGGAGTTCCTTGCCGTTGGCAAGCGTCTGGAGTCACGCGATGCGGATTTGTTCCTGCGCCGACCCGCCGCGCTGATCGACGCCTTCGGGTTGCGTATCGAACACCCGGAACTGATTGGGTTCACTGCGCAGACGATGCGCCGCATTCAGCAGGCCCAAGCGATGCGGCGCGAAGAACTGGCCAGCGATCCAGCCGTACTCGCGGCATTTCTGCAGCTTTTGCGGCGCGGCGCGGCGGCGGTCGAAGCCCTTTGGCAGATGAATCGTCACGGCGTGCTGGCCGCGATCTTGCCGGTATTCGCGCGCGTCGTCGGGCGCATGCAATACGACTTGTTCCATGTGTACACGGTTGACGAGCACACGTTGCGGGTGCTGCGTCATGTCGCACATTTTGCCGAATCCGATGCGCGCGCGGCTTTCCCGGTGGCTTGCGATATTTTCGCCGGGCTGGAAAAGCCCGAACTGCTGCTGCTGGCAGCGTTGTTTCACGATATTGCCAAAGGTCGCGGCGGCGATCATTCGGCGCTTGGAGAAATCGAGGCGCGCGAATTCTGCGCTCGATTGGGATTGCCGGATGACGATACGGAACTGGTGGCATGGCTGGTGCGTTGGCACTTGCTGATGAGTACTACCGCGCAGCGTCAGGACATCACCGATCCAGCCGTGGTGTTGCGCTTCGCCACGGCAGTGGGCGACTGGGAACGACTTGAACATCTGTACCTGCTGACCATTGCCGATATTCGCGGTACCAGCCCGCGTTTGTGGAATTCGTGGAAATCACGTTTGCTGGTTGATCTGTACGTTGCCACCCGCTACGCCTTGCGCAGCGATCTTGCCTTGCCATTGCGTGCAGATGTCCGCGTGCGCGAATGCCGCGAGCGCGCCACGAAAATTCTGCTTGAACAAGGATTGGATGCAGTACGCATCACCACCGTATGGGCCGATTTTCCAGCCGCAAGTTTCCTGCGTCATCGCCCCGAGCAGATCGCGTGGCAAACCCGGGCCATCATCGCCAGCGGTGCCTTGCCGTTGGTCGCCGTGCATCCGTTGTCCATTCGCGGAACGACGGAATTGTTCGTCTGCGCGCCGGATCGTGACGGCTTGTTTGCGGCCATTTCGTCGGTGCTGGACAGGCTGCGTTTTACCGTCATGGAAGCGCGCGTGCTTGGCTCGCCAACCGGATTGGCGTTGGATACCTTCCTGCTGCTAGATAGCGACACACAGGCTCCGGCAGTCGCGCCTCGTGTGGCGCAACTGGAAGCAGCCTTGCGCGCAGCGCTCGCGCTTACGCCATATCGCAGCCGCCCGGTGCAGCGCAACCTGTCGCGCCAGTTACGCCATTTCCAGATGGCGCCACACGTCGAATTCGTCGATGATGCGGTGTCATTGCGCACTCAACTTGCGTTGGTGTGCACTGATCGCCCCGGCTTGCTCGCTGCAGTCGCGCAGGCATTCCTCGATGCCGGTGTGCATGTGCATGATGCGCGCGTGGCGACATTCGGCGAGCGCGTCGAAGATTTTTTCCAGATCACCGACGCGGATGGTCAGGTGTTGAGTGAACAATCGCGAACGCGTTTGCGCGATGCCTTGCGCGAACGTATCGGCAACCACAATGGAGTAAGCCATGCAAACGCCCGAGTCCATCATTGACGACGCTTTCGAGCGTCGCGCGCAACTGGCTGGCGACGAGATCGAAGCCAGCATCCGCCCCGCCGTCGAGCAGACCATCAGCAAACTCGAGGCGGGCCAATTGCGCGTGGCCGAACCCGACGGGAACGGCGGTTGGCGCGTGAATGCATGGTTGAAAAAGGCGGTTCTACTGTACTTCCGCATCAATTCGAACAGCGTCGTTGATGGCGGTTCGGCCTTGGCGTTCGACAAGGTCCCGTTGCGCTTCATGCACGGTAACGATGCGGAAATTCGCGCCTTGGGTGCGCGCGTGGTGCCTGGCGCGTTGGTGCGGCGCGGCGCTCATGTTGCTGCCGACGCGGTGCTGATGCCCAGCTACGTCAACATTGGCGCACACGTCGGAGCCGGAACCATGGTTGATACCTGGGCCACGGTCGGGTCCTGTGCGCAAATTGGCAAAAATGTACATTTGTCCGGCGGCGTCGGCATCGGCGGCGTGCTTGAACCGCTGCAGGCGGCACCAACGATCATTGAGGACAACTGTTTTATCGGGGCGCGTTCCGAGGTGGTTGAAGGCGTCATCGTCGAACACGGCAGCGTCATCGGCATGGGCGTATTCCTCGGCCAGTCCACGCGCATTTATGATCGCGCCAGCAAACAGGTTCATCATGGTCGCGTGCCCGCCGGCAGCGTGGTGGTTGCCGGAAGCCTGCCCGCCGCCGATGGCAGCCATGGCCTGTACGCTGCAATCATCGTCAAGCGTGTGGATGAGCGAACCCGAAGCAAGACGTCGATCAACGAATTGTTGCGCAGTGGGGAATGAGGCTGTCAATGTGCGCTGCTCGTGCGTAATGAACGCGATGTGGTTGCATCGTTGCGTGATTTTCGCGACGAGCAAGGCGTCGCTCCGTGCGCCCGCGCGCAGCAGCCATGCGGCTGTCGTGAACGTGTGGCCCGCGCGGGCATCGAGTGGTTCACGACTGCGTCAAAATTGATTCTGGAGAAAAGCGCATGGCGGTAATCGTGTATGGGTTGGAAAAATGCAGCACCTGCAGCAAGGCGCGTAACTGGCTGCAGCGGCACAAAATTGCGCACACGTTCAGCGACTATCGCGAGCAGCGACTGGATGCGCCCACGCTTGAATCCTGGGCCGAGAAGGTTGGCGGGTGGGAAAAGCTGGTCAATCGCAGCGGCATGACTTGGCGCAACCTCGCGCCCGCACGCAAGACGCCGGGGTCGAAACCGGAATGGTTCTTGCTGCTCAAGGAATATCCGGCGCTGGTACGACGGCCGGTGACTGTTCTGGATGACGGCAGTGTGCATCTGGGATTCAGTGACAAAATGTTTGGCAAGCTGTTTGCGTCATGAGCGAAATTGTCGACTTTACCGGTGAACTGATCCGTCGCGTTTCGGTTACGCCCGACGATGCCGGTTGTCAGAAGGTGATTGGCGAACGCCTCGAACGTGCCGGTTTCGAGGTCGAGGCGATGCGTTTTGGCGTCGTTGACAATTTGTGGGCAACGCACGGAACCGGCGCGCCGGTGTTCGTGTTTCTCGGCCATACCGATGTCGTGCCGAGCGGACCGGAAAGCGCATGGGCCAGTCCGCCCTTCCAACCGGTTTTGCGTGATGGATACCTTTACGGTCGCGGTGCGGCAGACATGAAGTCCGGGGTTGCGGCAATGACATTGGCGCTTGAAGCCTATGTCGCAGCAAACCCGGAACACACGGGTACGATCGCCTTGCTGTTGACCAGCGATGAAGAAGGTCCAACCAATCGTGACGGCGTGCGCCGCGTCGTTGCGGAGTTTCGCCAGCGCGGGCAAGGCATCGATTACTGCGTTGTCGGAGAACCGTCGTCGGCGCAACGGCTTGGCGACGTCGTGCGCGTCGGGCGGCGCGGATCGCTGTCGGGCACCTTGAGCGTTCGCGGCGTGCAGGGCCATGTCGCGTATCCGGAGCAAGTGCGCAATCCGATCCATCTTGCCGCGCCGGCGTTGGCGGAACTGTCGGCAACGCGTTGGGACGATGGCAATGCCGATTTTCCACCGACCTCGTTGCAAATTTCCAACGTGCATGCCGGTACCGGCGCAAACAACGTGGTGCCTGGCGTGCTCGAAGCGAAATTCAATTTCCGGTTCTGCACGGCGAGTACGCACAGCAGTCTGCGTGATCGCACGCAGGCGATATTGCGCAAGCACGGACTGGATTTCGATTTGCACTGGGATTTGTCCGGCGAACCCTTTGTAACGCGCGCCGGAAAATTGCGCGAGGCCGTCAATGCGGCGATCGCCGAAATTTGCGCGATCAATCCCAAGGCCGACACCGGCGGTGGCACATCCGATGCACGCTTCATCGCCCCACTTGGCGCCGAAGTGGTCGAAGTCGGACCAGTCAACGCAACGATCCACAAGATTGACGAGCGTGTCGCGCTGGATGAACTTGAGATGCTGCCGACGCTGTATCGACGCATTGTCGAAAAGGTGTTGGGTAGTGCTGGTTGAGTGGGGGAAGTGTCGGGACTCCGGGCTCGGGACGCGAAAAATCAAAGGCTCGTCATTCCGGCTTCCGCAGGCATGACGAGCGGGGTGTTTCAGTCCTCAGCCCTCAACCCTCAGCTCAGCGCGGACTCAAGCTCAAAGCATACTTCGTTGCCCCCGGCAAAAATGGCGTTGGTTTGCCTTGGGCCCAATCCGAGTCGCCAGCGCCGTAAAATGGCGATAGCGGGTTGTCGCTCTGGCCGCCGGGCATATGGAAATAGCCGTATTCCTCGTGGCCGGGCTCGACGGCGAAACGTTCGGATGCGCCAAAATCGGGTGCCTGTACGCGCGGCACATTGCTATCGCCGGGAAGTTGTCGGCGCGGCATGTCGAATAGCCAAGCCAAACCCGGCAGCGACCCGCTGAGTGCATGGTTGATGCGGGTCTCGTTGGCTTCACCCCAGGTGCGTTTGCCCAAACCGCCGGGTTTTGCCGCGAGTTTGTCGATGACGCGCAGTGCGCACTGCTCAAGCAGGTCGTTCCAGTCCCTGTAGCCGGGAGGCAAGAGGTTTTCCGGCCGATGCATCAGGATGTCGTCGACCATGACTTCGATCTGCGCAAGGTGCGGTGATTTGAAGTCCGGATACTTTGCGCGCACGGCTGCAGCAAATCCATCCAGAACCGTGTTGAGAACTTCCTGACGGTAACTGCGCACTATGCGATAGGCAACCGAGGACGGATCGGCGTGCGCCTTCCAGTCGTCGAGATATTTTTTGCTTTGTGCAAGGGCTGATTTTTCGCCCGCGCGTTCGACAACTTTGACGAGGCTGCCGCGCCAGTTATCCATCAACATCGTGCGATCGTCCAATTGAATGGCGAGCATGTCGTCAGGCGTGAATTGATTCTTGGCGTGCAGATCGTCGCGAATTTGCCGGGCTCGCGCACCGAAGTCGTAACCGCCGTCACCGAGCCTGGCGAATTCCGGACTTTGCCAATCCATGGTGCGCGCGTTCGCTGTCCACAAACGCTGTCCGGGTGGATTCGACAGCCGCGGATAATGCGCCGGATCAAGCCAGCCATCCCATCCCGTGTTGGCCAGGCTCCAATCCGATGGCAGCAGCGGATCGTATGCGCCAATACGCCTGGGAATGCGCCCGGCAATGCTCCAGCCGATATTGCCGGTACGGTCGCCGACAATGAAATTCTGCGCCGGCATTCCGCAGCGATTGGCAATTTCGATCGCTTCGTCGACCGTCTCCGCGGTATCCATTTGCGCAAATTCAATGTTCACGCCACCAGGCTGCAATGCCGTCCACGCCAATGCGAGCGGCGTACCGTCGGCGTCTTTGCCGATAATCGGGCCCCACCGCGTATCTTTTACCTCCAGCTTCACATCCGCGGCATTGTGAACCTTGATGATTTGCTCGCTTTGCGAGAGCGCTTTCCACCCGTCCGCAGTTGCGTAACGCGTAGTGTCGTCGGGATCGAGTTTTACCTGCACCCAGTCCATCCAGTCGCCATAGCTGTTGGTGAATGCCCATGCCACGTGGCGGTTGCTGCCGGCAACGATGACCGGCAGTCCTGGCAGGGTTACACCGATGGCATCCACGGTTTGACCGACACGGCGCGGATTCGGATATTGCAGGCGGGCGCGAAACCAGATGTTGGGAACGCCCAAACCCAGATGCATGTCATTGGCGACGAGTGCGGCATGCGTGGATGTCAGTGCGCCATTGACGGCAAAACCATTGCTGCCCGGGGTGGTTTTGCGTTCGCTGTCGGCGGCGGGAATGTGCAGCAGCTTCGCATCGAGTTTGCGCAGATCGATATCGGCAGCCGTCGGCAGCTCGGGATACCGCATTGGCGGACCGAGCAGCGGGGCGTCCCACGGCCCGCCACTGGTTGCCAAAAATCGATAAACAACTTCGCCCAGTGCGCTGCGGATGCCGGCAAACGCCAACTCGCGTGCGTTGGTTGAGTCGTTCAAGTCAAAAAACATCGCGTCCATGACCAGCACACAGTCGGCCGCTGTCCAT
The DNA here is from genome assembly GCA_035703725.1 of Rudaea sp. Taxonomy (GTDB): domain Bacteria; phylum Pseudomonadota; class Gammaproteobacteria; order Xanthomonadales; family Rhodanobacteraceae; genus Rudaea. Next base: position 3,821 of record DASSXQ010000047.1, on the reverse strand, counting down.
GACACTGGCCGCGAGCCAAGCAACCAGTATTCCCAGGGACGCGAACCCAGCACCGACAGCCCCGCATTGACGCCTTGCGTGTAGGCATCAAGCAAGGCGCGATCATTGGCCGACAATACGGAAAGCACTTGGCCCGCGCGCTCGCGCATGCGGAACATGCGCCGTTGCTTGTCCATTTTCAGTGCGGCAGCACCCACCAGTTCGGACAACTCCCCGGCAGCGGCGCGGCGCATAAGGTCCATTTCGAAGAAGCGTTCCTGCGCGTGCACGAAGCCCAGCGCAAACGCCGCGTCATTGCGGCTGGGCGCACGGATGGTTGCGTTACCCAGTGCATCGCGTTCGATGGTTGCCGAGGCACTCAATCCGGCCACCACGCGATGGCCATCGAGAACCGGAATGCTTGCGCGCAGCAGCATCCATGCGCCAACCACGATGAGCACGAGCACAACGACGCCAGCGCCAAGGAAGCGCAAAAGCCAGCGGCGGCGAGGGGCGTTGTTTTTCATCAGTCACTCGATGTCGATTTACGGCAAGCGCGAGGGCACGTCGGCTTGTTTGCCTTGCGCCAATACGAGCGAACCATGATCCCGAGGGTCAGAGTTTCATCCGTTGGACACCAGTATGCCATCGCAACAACAACCCCGAGACGATTTTCGCTGCCGCAGCTTGAAATTGCCGCTTGCCGACCCTATTCGGTGGACAGGCAATCCAAGGAGCTCGTGCATGACTACTGCCACCGAAACCCACAAATTTGAAGCCGAAGTCGCTCAGGTTTTGCATCTGGTGACGCATTCGCTGTATTCGCACAAGGAAATTTTCCTGCGCGAGTTGATTTCCAATGCCGCAGATGCCTGCGACAAATTGCGTTTTGCGGCCATTGCCAAGCCCGAGTTGATTGCCGGTGACAGCGAGTTGCATATCGACATCAGCATCGACAAGGATGCGCGCACGATTACCATTCGCGACAACGGCATCGGCATGAGCCGGGAAGAAGTCGTCGCAAATATCGGCACGATCGCCAGTTCCGGCACGCGCAAGTTCCTCGAGTCGCTGTCTGCCGAGCAAAAGGCCGATGCCAATTTGATCGGTCAATTCGGTGTCGGTTTTTATTCGGCATTCGTCGTTGCCGACAAGGTTGCCCTGACCACCCTTCGCGCTGGCGAAGCGGCTGATTCGGGCGTGCGCTGGGAATCAACCGGCAGCGGCGAATACACGCTGGAAAACGTCGTTGACGCGACCCGTGGCACGGCTGTGACGTTGCATCTGAAGGCCGACGAAGACGAGTTTCTTCAGGATTGGCAGGTGCGCAGTCTGATCGCGCGTTATTCGGACCACATCGGCTTTCCGATTCGCATGCGCAAACCCGCGCAGGACGACAAGCCCGGTGACGAGTGGGAAGTGGTCAATCAGGCTTCGGCGCTGTGGACTCGGCCCAAATCCGAATTGGGCGACGAGGATTACCAGAACTTCTACAAGCACATTGCCCATGATTTCAACGACGCATTGGCGTGGACGCACAATCGTGTCGAAGGCAATCAGAACTTCACGTCGCTGTTGTATATCCCGTCGAAATCGCCGTTCGACATGCTCATGGGCGGGCGCGACGAACGCAAGGGTCTGAAGCTTTACGTCAAACGCGTATTCATCATGGATGCGGCCGAACAGTTGCTGCCGGCATATTTGCGCTTCGTGCGCGGCGTGATCGATTCGGACGATTTGCCGCTCAACGTCAGTCGCGAAATCCTGCAGCAGAACCGCAATCTGGAAAAGCTGCGCGCAGCCTGTACGCGGCGCGTGCTCGACCTGCTGGATCGATTGGCAAAGGACGAGCCGGAAAAATTCGCCACGTTCTGGCAGCAATTCGGCACCACCTTCAAGGAAGGCCTGGCCGAAGATTTCGCCAACAAGGAGCGCATCGCCAAGTTGTTGCGTTTTGCCTCGACCAAATCCGACGGCGCCGCGCAAACCGTGTCGCTGGACGACTACATCGGTCGCATGCAGCCGGATCAGGATGCGATCTATTTTCTGACTGCCGATGGCTATGCCGCAGCCAAGGGCAGCCCGCAACTTGAGGCACTCAAGGCTCGAGACATCGAAGTGCTGCTGATGTATGACCGCATCGACGACTGGATGGCCAGCTACCTGACCGACTACGCCGACAAGAAGCTGCGCAACGTGGCCAAAGGTGATCTGGGTCTGGGCAAGCGCAGCGGCGAAGAAGCCGAAAAGCGCGAGCAGATCGAAAAGGCGGCCGCGGGCGTGGTCAAGAAATTGAAAGACCTGCTTGGCGAGCGCGTACGCGATGTGCGTGTCAGCGAACGCCTGACCGATTCGCCCTCGTGTCTGGTTTTTGACGAGCACGAAATGGGACTCGCCATGCAGCGTCTGCTCAAGCAAGCTGGTCACGACGTTCCGCCGAGCAAACCGATTCTGGAGATCAATCCGCAACACCCGTTGCTCAATCGACTCGAATCCGAATCCGACCCGCAACGCGCCGAGGATTTGGGATTGTTGTTGCTGGATCAGGCGCAACTGCTCGAAGGCGTGGCGTTGGAAGACCCGGCTGCGTACGTTCGTCGCGTCAACGCGCTTGTGGCACCTTCAGCAAGCTGATCGTGATGCCGGGCGGGATTTGACCTGTCTGCAACGCAACACAAGCATTGAAACGCCGCGCCATATCAGCGCGGCGTTTGTGTCTTGAGGCGGTACAAGGCTTCCAGCGCCTGTTTCGGGGTCATCGCATCCGGATCCAGTGAATCCAGCTCGCGCTCGACCGCACTGGGCGGTGCATGGGTTGCGAACAAGCCCAGTTGCGGCGAATCGACGCGGTCATTCGACGCATCGTCGCTGGCGTGTTTGCGTTCGAGTTGATTGAGGTAGTTGCGTGCTTGCGCAATCACGGTTTTGGGCAATCCGGCCAGCGCCCCAACCTGCAAGCCGAAACTGCGGTTTGCCGGGCCGTCTTTCACGGCGTGCATGAACACGAGCTCGTCGCCGTATTCGATGGCGTTGAGGTGCACATTGGCGATATCCGGATACTGTGCGGCCAGATCCGTCAGCTCGAAATAATGCGTCGCAAACAGAGTGAATGCGCGATTTTGCGTGGCCAGATGCACAGCACAGGCGCGCGCAAGCGACAACCCGTCGTACGTCGACGTGCCGCGGCCGACTTCGTCCATCAGCACCAGGCTCGACGATGTTGCATTGTGCAGAATGTTGGCCGTCTCGCTCATCTCGACCATGAATGTCGATTGTCCGCGCGACAAATCGTCACCAGCGCCGATACGGGTAAAAATGCGGTCAATGGGGCCTATCGTGGCGCTGTCTGCAGGTACAAAGCTGCCGATATGTGCGAGCAACACGATGAGTGCGGTCTGGCGCATGTAGGTTGATTTGCCGCCCATGTTCGGGCCGGTGATGATCAACATGCGTCGATCATCGTTCAGGACAAGATCATTTGGTTCGAACGGCTCGCTGCGCACTTGTTCGACGACGGGATGGCGACCGCGCACGATGTGGATTCCGGGTGTCGCGTTCAACTGCGCCGCTTTCCAGTTCAGCGTATCGGCGCGTTCGGCCAGATCGGCGAGTACATCGATTCCGGCCATCGCCGCCGCCGCGCGTTTGAGCGGTTGCAAACGTTCGCCAAGAAAATCGAGCAGACTTTCGTAGAGCGCGCGTTCACGCATGAGCGCGCGTTCGCGCGCCGAAAGCACTTTGTCCTCGAACGTCTTGAGTTCTTCGGTGATATAACGCTCGGCGTTCTTGGTCGTCTGTCGCCGCGTGTAATGCGTGGGCGCCCTGTCCGCCTGGCCCTTGCT
>DASSXQ010000031.1:0-3522 GCA_035703725.1 Rudaea sp. | reverse complement strand
CGCGCGTAGCCAACTATGCGCAGATCGGCAATCAGGCCATGGCAATGCAGCCGAAAGAGCGCCGGCATCAGCAGGCGTTTGGTCAAATCGCCATTGGCACCAAGAATGACCAGAGTTGCTGCACCCATTGCTCAGTCCTTGATGTCGGCTTGTTTTTCCTTGTGTCCGCCAAATGCATGTCGCATGGCCGACATCACCTTGTTGGCATACAAATCATTGCCGCGCGATGCAAAGCGGCCGAACAGTGCCGCGGTAAGCACCGGTGCCGGCACGCCTTCGTCGATGGCAGCCTGAGCCGTCCATCGACCTTCGCCGGAGTCCGAGACGCGCCCTTCGTAATCTTTGAGCGTATCGTCATTGCCCATCTCGATGGCAGTCAGATCGAGCAGCCATGAACCAATCACGCTGCCGCGACGCCACACTTCGACCACGTCACCGACGGGAATGTCGTACTGGTAGCGATCCGGGTGTTCGAGCGGTGCGGTTTCCGCGTCTTCCGTGCGAGCCCGTTTGCCGACGTTGGCGTTGTGCAACAAATTCAGACCTTCAGCGTAGGCAGCCATCAATCCATATTCAATTCCGTTGTGCACCATTTTCACGAAATGGCCGGCGCCGTTGGGTCCGCAATGCAGGTAACCTCGTTCAGCCGTTGCGGGTGGTCCCATGCGACCGGGCGTACGCGGAGCCATGTCCACGCCGGGTGCCAGCGCGGCGAATGCCGGTTCCAGATGCTTGTACGCCGCGTCGGGTCCGCCGATCATCTGACAATAACCGCGCTCATAACCCCACACACCGCCGCTCACGCCGACGTCAACATACATGATCTTGCGTTCGGCCAGCTTTTTCGCGCGGCGCAAATCATTCACGTAATGCGAATTGCCACCATCTATCACGATGTCGCCAGGCGCAAGTAGCGGGGCGATCTCATCCAGAACCCGGTCGACAATCGCAGTCGGCAACATCATCCACAGCGAGCGCGGAGAATCGAGCCTGCCGATCAGCTCTTTCAGGTTGGCCGCTGACTTTACCCCGGCTTGCTGTGCAGCCTCGCGCGCCTGCGCATTGGTGTCGGTACCGACACAGTGGATGCCGGCTTCGTGCATCCGTCGCAGCATGTTCAAACCCATGCGGCCAAGGCCAATCATTCCCAGTTGAAGGGCTGCTTTTTTGTCGTCCATCATTCGTTCTCCCATAGGCGGAATCCGCCGCTGAATGCGTTTGTGTTATCGCCGCGCCGGACACCCATGGGCAGCTTTTCCAGGTGGCTGGCATTGCCGCCGCCGAGGACGATGTAATCCGGAGCAAGCGCAGCGCGCAGCACCCGGATTTCCTCGAGCACGTTCTTTTTCCACTTTTTCTTGTCACGTTGACGTGCGTCTTCGCTGACATAGTGCTCGTAGGTGTGCTTGCGATACGGCATGTGTGCCAGTTCCATCGGTTCGATCCGTCCATCGACGATCATGGCCGAACCCAGTCCGGTGCCCAGACCGAGAAACAGCATGCGTCCACCCTCGTAGCTGCCCAGCGCCTGCATCGCGGCATCGTTGATCAGGCGCACCGGACATCCAAATGCCCTGGCGAAATCGAAACCAACCCAGCCACTGCCCAGATTGTGCGGTTCGTGCGCGATACGCCCGTCGATGATTTGCGCAGGGATGCCGAGGGTGACGACATCGTAGCGCCATGCATGCAGCGATTTTGCCAATTGTTCCATCATCTCCTGCGGCGTCAATTGCGGCGAAGAGGCAATGCGTTTTTCACTTTTTTGCCCGGTACATTTTGCCTTGACGTGACTGCCGCCGACATCCAGCACGAGCACGCGGCGTTCTTTTCTCGGGTGTGCGTCCGGCTTGCGTCGTACTCCGCGATACCAGCGAATTGCGGCATTGGTGGAACTGTCGTGCTTGAGCTGTTTGGGCGGGGATGCAATTTCCTTTTCCACACTCAATGCCAACTGTTTGCCCAGTTCCACACCCCATTGATCGAATGGATCGATATTCCAGATCGTCGCTTGAGTGAACACGCTGTGTTCGTAGAGCGCAACCAGACTGCCGAGCGCGGCTGGCGTCAGCCGTTCGGCGAGCAACAGGTTGGAAGGCCGATTTCCCTCGAACACCTTGTGCGGCGCCAGTGACGCCGGTGCGCCTTCTGCCCGGACCTGCTTGAGCGTCTTGCCAAACGCGAGTGCCTGGGTTTGTGCAATCACGTTTGCCAGCAGCAAATCATGGTGCTCGCCGCATGGATTCAACGCCGTGCCGAAACCGATGAAGTCGCACGGAATAAGGCGTGTGCCCTGATGGATCAACTGGTAAAACGAGTGCTGTCCGTTGGTGCCGGGTTCACCCCAATAGATTGGTCCGGTCTCGTAGTCGACGCGCTTGCCGTCAATGTCCACATGTTTGCCGTTGGATTCCATCGTCAGTTGTTGCAGATACGCCGGGAAGCGCTTGAGGTATTGCTCGTAAGGCAGCACGGCAACCGTCGATGCGTCGAGGAAATTGGTATTCCACACGCCCAGCAATCCCATGATTGCCGGCATGTTTCGATGCAGCGGGGCGCGCCGGAAATGCGCATCCATGGCGTGGAATCCGGCCAGCATTTCGTGGAATGCCTGCGGACCAATCGCAATCATGGTGGACAATCCAATTGCCGAATCCATCGAGTAGCGTCCGCCCACCCAATCCCAAAATCCGAACATGTGCTGCGGATCAATGCCGAATTCGCCAACGCCTTTCGCGTTGGTCGACAAGGCAACGAAATGTTTGGCAATGGACGCCTTGTTTTCACTGCCCGCAGCTTGCAACAACCAGTCGCGCGCGCTGTGCGCGTTGGTCATCGTCTCAAGTGTGGTGAAGGTTTTGGAGGCAATGATGAACAGCGTTTCGTCCGGACGCATGCCGCGCACGGCTTCGGCGAAATCGGTGTAATCGACATTCGACACGAATCGCATCTGCAATCCGCGATCGCTGTAATGACGCAGGGCCTCGTAGGCCATCACCGGGCCAAGATCCGACCCGCCGATGCCGACGTTGACGATAGTGCGAATGCGCCGACCGCTGTAGCCTTTCCATTCGCCCGAGCGGATTGCATCGGCGAAAGTCGCCATGCGTTTCAACGTTGCATGGACTTCGGGCACGACATTGACGCCGTCAGCAAGAATCACGCTGCCCGCAGGCGCGCGCAAGGCAATATGCAGCGCTGCACGTTTTTCCGTCGTATTGACTTTTTCACCAGCAAACATGGCATCGCGGCGTGCTTCCAGACCACGTTCGCGTGCAAGCGCGAGCAGGCGCTTCATGATCTGCGCATCGATGCGTTGTTTCGAATAGTCCAGCAGCCATCCCGCGGCGTCGACGCTGAATCGTGCTGCGCGGCCCGAGTCGGCAGCGAACAAATCTTGCAGGTTGGTGCCGGCGGCATCCAGTGCGCAGGCACGCAAGTCTTTCCACGCCTTGCAGTCGGTCAGCCGGCTCACTGTTTCGACTCCATGATTTGCTTGATCGTGCCCAGAAGATCTTTCCA
>DASSXQ010000310.1:0-4725 GCA_035703725.1 Rudaea sp. | reverse complement strand
GGATTCGCGCGCAAGAATGAGGAATGCCTCGATCATTGCCTGCATATCGAGCACCGAGCGTTTGATGCGCAACAAGGTGCGTTGCGCAAATTCGGAAATATCGTCCTCTTCAAGCAGCACGTCCGCGGCAATCTTGATGATGGTCAGCGGGCTGCGCAACTCGTGGCTGGCGTCGCGCGTGAAATTTCGCTCGCGTTCGACAAATTCCTCGATGCGCGTGGCGTACCCGTGCAGCGCACGCGCAAGTGTTTCCACGTCGCCGTCCGGGTCGCCGGCAAGATTACCCGGTTGCAACGCCGCCAGATCCGGCCGTTTGGGGTCCCATTCGCGCACGGCCTTGGCCAGGGCAATCACCGGTGACAACGCATGCCGCGACGCGCGGTACGCCATCCAGGTGGTGATGTAGATGATGATCAGTACAAGAATCAGCGGTACGAATCCGAACAGGAATGCAAGCTGGCCAACTTGTTCCTGATTGAACACGAGATACAAACGTCCCGGTGGTCCGTCCGAAACCAATACCAGCACCACATGGTCGTGCCATTGCACACGGTGATAGCCGGGTTGCAGGCCGCGCAGCACGTCGGGCAATCCGGTCGTGCTTTGCTCGGGATGCAACAAGTATCCGGTCATGTTGTTGGTGATCGGTACGGGCACGTCGTGATCTCGCGTCCAACGCTGCCAGTAGAACGCGGCCTCGCCCGTCAACGCATGCTTGATGAGCACGTCTTCGAGCACCGTTGCCGCACCGTACACGCCGAGAATCGTGGCGAGACTGATTGCCGCCACCTGCAGGACGTAGACCGTCCAGATTTTTCGTCGGATACCGGTACGTGGCACGCGTACGGACGCCGTCAGGCGCTCTTGCCGGCCGCGGTTTCCGCGTCGAGATCGGCCAGTCGATATCCGGCACTGTGAATGGTATGCAGCAAGGGTTTCTGAAACGGTTTGTCGATGATTTTGCGCAAATTGTACAAATGGCTGCGCAATGTATCGGAGTCCGGCAACAAATCGCCCCACACTTCGCGCTCAATATCCGCGCGACTGATCACACGCGGCGATTCACGCATGAGGATGGTGAGCAGCTTCAGTCCGATTGGCGACACCGACAATTCCTGACCTGCCCGGCTCAAGCGCAAGGTCGCAGTATCCAGAACCAGATCGCCAACACTGAGCAATTCCGCGCTGACCTGACGGCGATCGCGACGAATCAAGGCGCGTACGCGTGCTTCGAGTTCGCGAATCTCGAAAGGCTTGACCAGATAGTCATCCGCACCGGCATCCAGTCCGACGAGCTTGTCGTCCAGCGTATCGCGCGCAGTCAGCATCAACACGGGTGTGGATTTTTTCGCATCGCTGCGCAATTTGCGGCACAACTCAAGGCCGTCCATGCCTGGCAACATCAGATCCAGGATGATGACGTCGTAACTGTTGGAAACGGCCAAATGCAGGCCGGTTACGCCATCTGCAGCATAGTCCAGACTGTAACCACGGCGTTCGAGAAACTCCCCGACCATGTCGGCAATACCGCGATTGTCCTCGATCAGCAGGATCAAGCCTGCCTGTTCTTCGCGCTGCTTCATGAACTGCTCCCGCGACGACTTCACATTTGTGAAGATTGCACTTTCGCGAGTGAGGCAGGTGTGAAGATGGCGCCATCGAAGCGCAGCGGCCTTTCCACGCAATCAGCTCCCCGGCGCATCCGCCTGATTTTCCGGCCGCGCTCGGACAAAAGCATCCAGCGCCATGCATTGTGCATTGATGCGCCGAATGGTTGGGAATGCATCCAGGTTTACCGACCAACGCTGGGCGACGTAAATCTGGGGTATGAGGCAGATATCAGCAAGTGAGGGTTCGTCGCCCTCGCAGAACTCGCCAGTCGAGGGATTGTTGGCAAGCAGTTTTTCAAATGCGGCAAAGCCCTCGCCAATCCAGTGCTGCAACCAGCGCTCGCGTTCCACCTGCGGCGTATTGAATTCGCGCTCAAGATACTGCAGCACGCGCAAATTGCCGAGCGGGTGGATATCGCAGGCGACAACTTGAGCCAAACCGCGCACGCGCGCGCGCGCGCGCACGTCCACCGGCAGCAACATGCGTTCGCCTTCGTAGGCTTCATCCAGATATTCGACGATGGCCATGGACTGACGAATCACGCGTTCGCCATCGACCAGCACCGGCACCAATTCCTGCGGATTGAGCGTGGCAAAATCTGCGTGATGCTGCTGGCCGCCATCGTTGATCAGGTGGACCGGAATGGAATCGTATTCGATTCCCTTCAGATTCAAGGCAATGCGCACGCGGTACGCGGCACTGGACCGCCAATAGCCATACAGCTTGATTCGTTCTGTTGCCATATCCGCCCCCAAGTCGCCCGTACGATAAGCGCAGCCTATTCCAGTGCCGGGCTCTTGCCAACCGGATCAGCGGCACCTTGGGATTTGAACGCCGCAGGAGCGTGGGCGAAACGCAAGGCGTCGCCGGCAATCACTCACTTTTCCGTGTCGGCCTGATGAACCTGTTGCTCGATGGCACCGAAAATCGACTTGCCGTGCGCATCGAGAATTTCAATGCGCACGGTGTCGCCGAATTTGAGAAACGGCGTGGTCGGCTTGCCATCGCGCAGCGTTTCCACGGTGCGTTGCTCGGCCAGACAGGATGCACCCTTGCTGGTGTCTTCATTGGCAATGGTACCGGAGCCGACAATGCATCCGGCGGACAATGGCCGGGTTTTTGCCGCATGCGCGACGAGCTGCGCAAAACTGAATTGCATATCCACGCCACAATCGGCTTCTCCGAACCATTTGCCGTTGATCCATGTGCGCATCGGCAGCAACAGCTTCGAGTCGCGCCAGGCGTCCCCGAGCTCGTCGGGGGTGACCAATACGGGTGACAGCGCCGAGCGCGGCTTGGACTGCAAAAAGCCGAATCCCTTGGCCAGTTCGCCGGGAATCAACCCGCGCAGGGAGACATCGTTGATCAGGCCAACCAACTGGATATGCGCCGCCGCGCGTTGCGCCGAAACCGCCATCGGCACGTCGTCGGTCACCACCACAACTTCGGCTTCGAGGTCGATCCCGTAGTCTTCGCTCGTCACCGGTATCGGGTCGCGCGGACCAAGAAAACCTGCGCTGGTTGCCTGATACATCAGCGGATCGGTGTAAAAGCTTTTCGGCACTTCGGCGCCACGCGCGCGGCGCACGCGTTCCACATGGGGCAAATATGCACTGCCATCGACGAATTCGTAAGCGCGTGGCAGCGGTGCCGCAAGCGCGCGCATGTCCAGTGCAAATACGTCTTCGCCATTGATGGTTTCGGCATTGCTTTCGTTGAGCAACTCGTACACCCGATTCAATCGTGGTGCGCACTTTACCCAATCCTCCAGCGCCGATTGCAGCGTCGTCGCGACATCGGATGCGCGCACGCCTCTGGATAGATCACGGCTGGCGACAACCAGGGTGCCGTCGCGGCCGCCTTGTTTGAGACTGGCAAGTTTCATTTTCGGTCCTTCATGCGGGAATCAGTTCGGCAACATCGGCATGCAGTGCGGCCAAACCACGATCAAGCGTTGCCAGGTGTCCGCGGTGCTTGCGCGCCAATGCGACGAGATACGCGTCGGTGACTTGTTTGTGGCCAAGCACGCCATGCCAATTCACATCGGCATAAGACAAATCGTCCGGCCAGAAGCAGTGTCGCGCATTGGCGGCGAGCTTGCGCAATTCGCGGGTCGCCGAGGCGACCCCGTCGCGCCCTTGGATACGCACGATCCAGCGCGTCAACGCGCCTTCGACGATGGGGCACGTCGCGAATCCACCTTTCAAAGCCAGGTACCAATCGCGCACCGGACGATGATGCACATGATCGGCGTCGAACAGCGCGATCAATACGTTAGCGTCCAGCAATCGTGTCATCGTCTTCGTCTTCGAGTGCTTTCACATCGTCGATGGTAACCACTCGACCGGAGCGATAAATGCCCAATCCGGTAAGCGGGTCAACCGGACAATCCGCGGCCGTTTCCTGGATACCGGCGGGTGCCGCAAGACCGCGTCGCGCCAATTCAACGACGACGTTGCTCAAGCTGGTGCCTTGCGCATGCGCCAGTCCGAGAAAGATCGCGTGATCGCGTTCCGGGATATCGATCGTGGTACGCACGAGGCTTGGCCTTGAAAGGATGCATCATGATGCTCACAATTGCATCATGATGTCAATTATCGGGCTGAAACCGTTTGCGCAGACCCTGCCAGCATTCCGGATAGTCGTTTTGCAATTGGGGCGATTGCAGCGCCTGCCGGGTTGGACAAATGACCGCACGCGTCTCGAACATGAAAGCCATGGTATCGACGATGTGATCCGGCTTGGTCGTATCTGCCGCGCTGGCCTTGTCGAAACTTGCCGCGTCCGGGCCGTGGCCGCTCATGCAGTTGTGCAGCGACGCGCCACCGGGCGCGAAGCCGCCGGCCTTTGCATCGTATTGGCCGTGAATCAGGCCCATGAACTCGCTGGCGATATTGCGATGGAACCACGGTGGCCGGAACGTATTTTCAGCGACCAGCCAGCGCGGCGGAAAAATCGCGAAATCCATGTTGGCCACACCGGGCGTGTCACTGCCCGAAGTGAGCACGGTGAATATCGACGGATCCGGATGATCGTAACTGATCGATCCAATCGTGTTGAAGCGGCGCAGGTCGTATTTGTACGGCGCGTAGTTGCCGTGCCAGCCGACTACGT
>DASSXQ010000136.1:0-8173 GCA_035703725.1 Rudaea sp. | reverse complement strand
GTGCCATTCGAGCGAATGCTCAACCCGGCGTCGGAAAACGAAATATCTACGGCGCCGAATACGCGGCCGGCAACGATGTCTTCCCCGGAACGAAGCTTCCATCGGTACGGGGTTTCGCTCGTTGCCGCGAGCACAAGGGCGCGTGAAGCACTGGTGCTCAGCCAGGCGGTTACTCGATGCTGGGCGATTGCATCGAGAAGCCACAGTGTTGCCAGAACCACAACGGTTCCGACAACAAGCCTTGCCGCGGTAGCTATCGCTGTCGGCCACATTGGCGTGCTGCGTCAGTGTTCAAACAAAGCATGCACCTTGGCTGCGCAGATGAAATCGTTCATCGACAATCCACCGACATCATGCGTGGAAAATCGCACCAGACAACGCCCCCAACCCAATTCCAGGTCCGGATGGTGATTTTCTTGTTCCGCAATCCAGCCTGCGGCGTTGACGAACGCCAGTGCCTGCATGAAGTTGTCGAATTTGAATCGTTTGCGGATGTCGCTTTGCTCCGGACCGAATTCCCAGCCACCAAGCAAGGCCAGCAATTCGCTGCTGCGCGAGTGATCCAGGCGATGTTGAGGACCTTTCAGGGGCCGACAATGATGCGTTCGCAATGTTTCAATGTTCATTCGCTGAATGCCTCCGTTTGCAGTCAAGTATAGCGATCATGTTTGCAACGTGACGCGCGCACCATTTAGGACTAAAATGGTCCTGTTTTGGAGGATCACGATGCTCAACCTTTCCGACAACGCGCAAGCCCACTTCTCCCGATTGATCAAGCAGCAAGACATTGCCGGTTTGGGCGTGCGCATGACCGCGGTACTGCCAGGCACGTCAAAAGCCGATTGCCGGCTGGAATTCTGCGAGCCCGACGATTTGTCTGGCGATGAGTGGGCTTTGCAATGCGATGGGTTCATGCTTTACGTTGATGCGCAGAGCATGACGTATCTGGAAGGCGCGGAGGTCGATTTCCAGTCCGACGCAACCGGTGGTCAGCTTACCGTGCGAGCGCCAAAGCTCAAGGGTACGCCGCCATCGGCCGATGCCGATCTGGCAGAGCGCGTACGCTATTTGATTCGCAGCGAAATCAATCCGCAAATCGCCGCGCATGGCGGCAATGTCAGCCTGGTTGAAATTCAGCCAGACAATATTGTCGTGCTTCAGTTTGGCGGTGGCTGCCATGGCTGCGGCATGGCCGACGTGACCCTGAAGCAAGGCATTGAACGCACGTTGCGTTCGCACTTGCCGGAAATCACGCAAGTGCGTGATGCGACCGATCACGGCTCAGGCAAGAACCCGTTTTTCAAGGACAAGGCAGGCGCGAGCGCGGTTCGCTGAATTTCACCCGCCGCAGCGAAATACTTGGCGCAGCGAATTACTTGAGTTGAAATTTCACCACGTGACGGTCTGCCCGGTTGTGATCCGGGCAGGTAGCGCTCACAAATTGGTGCTCTCAATCACCCTGTTCGTCGCGCGCCAGGTCGTGAAGCTTGCCGGGCATCGTCGCGAAATAGCGTGACAGGGCTTCAATTTCCGCATCACTCAGCGGCTTTGCAAAGCCGGACATGATGGCGTTCTGGCGTTCGCCGGAACGGTATTCACGTAATGCCTGAGCCAGATAATCGTGGTATTGACCGGCAAGGCGGGGATAAAGATCGGCCGTTGCGTTGCCGTCGGCTCCGTGACAGGCGGCACAGGGAGCAGAAAGAACTTTGATATCGATGGGTTTTTGCGAACTGTCGGCAGCGGTCGCTGCGAATGCGTTTGTGGCAAACAGGCAGGAGGCAAGGGCGAACAAAGGGATGAATTTCATGATGGCGCGTCCTTACTTCTTCAGGCTGGAAAGGTAAGCGGCGATGTCGCGAATCTCTTCGGCGGAAAGGCTTTGCGCCTGCGCACCCATGGTGGGGTGGGATCGCTCGCCTTTTTGGTATTCAGTCAGGGCAGCGATGATGTAATCGTAATTCTGTCCGCCGATTCGCGGTACGTGATAATTCGGATAAGCGTTCTTGTAGCCGGTTATCCCGTGACAACCGCCGCAGGTGTAAACCAGTGTTCGACCAGCTTGCGGGTCGCCCTTGGATGCATCGGCGGCGAACGCCGTTGCAAAACCGAGCGAGAGGGCGCAAAACACGGCACCGGCGAGAACGATACGGCGATAATTCACGATTCGTGGCATGAGTAATTATCCAGCTACAGAAGTCAGGGGCGATAACCCGTCAATTATAGCGTGCGGCTTGCGATTGTTGCCACAGCACAAATGGCTCGCCTGGTGAATTGCTGCTCGTACGCTGCAAATCATCGTCTGCAAATGTCTTTTGCTTGTGCAACCGTTTCTTGCTGTCGCTCATCCAAATCGTTGCGTGAGTACGAACAGTGCGTGCGTCGGGGGATGACTAGTGGCCCTGTCAGGGCTGCGATCGGATAGCCCAGACTGCATTGCAACGAAAATATCGCTTGAGTAAGTTGGTGATATAGTCTACTATAACACCATACCAACCAATTGTGCTCGCATCCGACATGAAAATGACCTTTATGAAGTTCTCCAAGTGTTTGTTTGTTGGATTGTTTATCGCGGTTATGGTGAGTGTGTCGGGGTGCAACCACGACAGCTCCGCTGCCCAGGCCGCGCCTGCGGCTGTCGAAGCAGTTCCTGTGGAAGTGGCCTTGGTTGGGCACAACCCGATTGCTGCCACCTATAGTGGAACTGCGGCTCTGGTTGCCGATCACGATGCGCAAGTCGTTGCCCAGACCGGCGGCGTCTTGAAGAAATTGTATGTGGAAGAAGGCGTCCACGTGAAGGCTGGCCAGTTGCTGGCTGAGCTGGACGATGCCGACACGCGTGCGAAGGCAATTCAAGCCGAAGCACAAATGCACAAGGCAGAGGCCACGTTCGCACATGCCAAGGCGGCAATTCCCAATCATCTGATTGCGCAATTCGAGTACGAACAGGACAAATACGATCTGGCTGCTCAGCGCGCTGCGTATGAGGGTGCGAAACTGCAGTTGTCCTACACCCGCATCGTGGCACCCGTTGCCGGGGTCATATCGCAACGCTTGGTCAAAGTCGGCAACATGATCCAGACCAATCAGGCCATGTTCACCATCGTGGGAATGGACCCGCTGCAGGCCGTATTGAATGTCCCGGAAAACCAGTTGGGAATTCTCAAGGCCGGTCAATCCGTGCAGTTGAGTGTGGATGCCTTGCCGGGCAAGACCTTCGCCGGCGATATTCTGCGTATTGCTCCAGTCGTTGATGCAGCCAGCGGCACGTTTCGGGTCACCTGCGAGTTTCACAATGAAGGCAACGAGATGCGTCCGGGAATGTTCGCGCGCATCGACATCGTTTACGACCAGCGCGCGGATGCGTTGACGATTCCGCGTTCGGCCCTTATCCAGGAAGATGGCGAAACGGCAGTGTTCGTGGTCGAGAAGGCGCCATCGGCGGTGACGCCGGCGAGCAAAAACAGCAACGCCGTTTCCGCTGTGCCCGCCAAACCCGGCGCAGCCAAAACGACAGTCGCCTGGATCGCGCATCGCACGCCGATCAAAATTGGCTACAGCGATGGTGACAAGGTCGAGGTGCTTTCCGGCATCCATGCGGGATCGCGGGTCATCACGATAGGTCGCAATGCTGTGCGCGACGGTACTGCAATCCTGGTGCTGGAAAACAAGGCATGAATATCGTCGAGCTTGCCACCCGTCGACGCGTAACCGTCGGCATGGTGACTTTGACTCTGGTTTTGTTCGGACTGATTGCGTTGTCCGACCTCAAGGTCAACTTGCTGCCGAGCCTGAGCTATCCAACGCTGACCGTGCGCACAAGCTACGAAGGCGCTGCCCCGCGGGAAATCGAAACGCTGATTTCTCAGCCGGTCGAAGAAGCGCTGGGCGTGGTAAAAAATGTGCGCAAGATCCATTCGGTGTCGCAGACAGGGCAATCCGACGTAATCCTGGAGTTCACCTGGGGCACGAGCATGGATCGGGCGAGCCTTGATGTCCGCGACAAACTCGATTTGTTGCAATTGCCGTTGCAGGCCGACAAACCGGTTTTGCTGCGATTTGACCCAGCGACCGATCCGATCATGCGCCTGGCCCTGACCGGCAGCGCCGCACAAGCATCCAGTCAGGCGCAACTCAAGCAACTGCGTCGCTTCGCCGACAACGAACTGAAAAAGCGCCTCGAACCCACCGCTGGAGTTGCCGCAGTCAAGGTTGGCGGTGGACTGGAAGATCAGATCGACGTGGATATCGATCAACAGCGCCTGCAACAGTTGAGCATTGGCGTGGCCGACGTCATCAAGCGACTTGGCGACGAAAACGTCAATGTTTCCGGCGGTCGCGTAGACGATGGTTCGCAACGTTACCTGGTGCGCACCATCAACCAGTTCACCAGCGTTGAGCAAATGGGCGACTTGCTCATCAAGGTCGACAAGGGAGTGCCGATTCGACTAAAGGACGTCGCACACGTGCATCAGGGTTTCAAGGATCGCGAAGGCATTGTGCGCGTGGATGGACACGAAGCCATCGAGCTTGCGATCTACAAGGAGGGCGACGCAAATACCGTCAGCGTCGCCACGGCCGTGAAAAATCAACTGGCGAACCTCGACAAAATTCTGCCACCGGGCGCAAAGCTCTCGACCATCGACGATCAATCCATTTTTATACAAAGTTCGCTCAAAGACGTGCGTGACGATGCCATCATTGGTGGCGTGCTGGCGATTCTGATCATCTTTTTCTTCCTTGCCGATTCGTGGAGCACGTTCATCATCTCGCTGTCGTTGCCGGTGTCGCTGATCACGACATTTTTCTTCATGGGTCAGGCGGGGTTGAGTCTCAATGTCATGTCCCTTGGCGGCCTGGCATTGGCGACGGGCATGGTGGTGGATGATTCCATTGTCGTGCTGGAGAATATCGCGCGCATGCGCGAACGTGGCGCGACGATTCTGCAAGCCGCCGTGCAAGGCGCGCGTGAAGTTTCCATGGCCGTCACTGCTTCCACGTTGACGACGGTAGCGGTTTTCTTTCCGTTGGTGTTCGTGCAGGGGATTGCGGGGCAATTGTTCCGCGATCAGGCATTGACGATCACCTTCGCCATGTTGATTTCTCTGGTCGTGGCAATGACGCTCATTCCCATGCTGGCGTCATTGAAGGGTAGGGCACCATTGGCATTTGCCGATGAGCCGAAAGTTGAAAAGTTGCCCCCGCGTTCGCGCCTTGGTCGCGCATTGAGTCGCACGACCGATGTGCCTGGACGCTGGATTTCCTGGTTGCCGCGCGTGGTTGTGTGGGGTCTTTTTCGGGTTGCGCGAATTGCGGGAAACCTGTGCGGGCGTTTTCTGCGTTTCGTCGGCAATGGTGTGCTCGTTCCCTATGATCGAGCCGCACGGTCGTATCACCGTTTTCTACCCAAGGCCCTGGCCCATCCATGGCGTGTACTCGGATTTGCCGCGGCTGCATTTGTCGGCAGCGTTTTGTTGATTCCAACGCTGGGCATGGACTTGATCCCGCAGCTTGCCCAAGGTCGTTTCGAGATGACGGTGAAGCTGGCGCCCGGTACGCCGTTGGCCGATACAGACGAACTGGTGCGCGACCTGCAGAGCAAAAACGCCAAGGATGCGAATATCAAATTGATTTACGGTGTCAGCGGCACCGGTACACGCCTGGACGCCAATCCAACAGAATCGGGGGAAAACATCGCGCGCTTGCTGATAGTGCTCAAACCCGGTGCGGGTGACAAAGGCGAGCGCGATGCAATGAACGCATTGCGCGCGAGCATGCTTGCGCATCCGGGTAGTGAAGTGAAGTTTTCGCGTCCAAAGCTGTTCAGTTTCGACTCGCCGCTCGAAATTGAACTGCGCGGGTACGATCTGGATGCGCTGGGCAAAGCCGGCACCAAACTGGCGGCATTGCTGCGCGAATCCCCACGGTTTGCCGACGTGAAATCCACGGCACAAGGCGGTTCTCCGGAAATCCGGATTCATTTTGATCAAGACCGTGCTGCCGCGCTGGGGCTCACGACAAAGCAAATCTCCGACCAAGTCGTCGACAAGGTGCGCGGCGCGGTTGCCACCCAATACAATTTTCAGGATCGCAAGATTGACGTGTTGGTTCGATCGCGACCCAATGAACGCGCGTCAGTTGCGGATATTCGCAATCTGATCGTCAATCCCGGCGCCGACAAACCCGTGCGCCTGTCTGCCGTGGCTGATGTCTCGGTTACCGAAGGGCCCAACGAAATCCATCGCATCAGCCAACAGCGTGTTGCCATCGTGTCGGCAAATTTGCATTACGGCGATCTGGGTACGGCCGTGGCAGAAGTACGCCAGATCATCGCCCAGCACCCACTGGCGGCCGGTGTGAACGCACACATCGGCGGCCAAAGTGAAGAGCTCAACGCATCCGTGCGCTCTTTGATATTCGCCCTGACGTTGGCGTTGTTCCTGGTTTATCTGGTAATGGCATCGCAATTCGAATCGTTGTTGCATCCATTCGTCATCATGTTTTCCATTCCGTTGGCGTTGGTCGGTGCGGTGCTGGCGCTGAAAATCACATTTACGCCGCTGTCTGTCGTGGTGTTCATCGGCTTGATCATGCTCGCCGGAATCGTGGTGAAAAATGCCATCGTGCTGATTGACCGCATCAATCAACTGCGCGAGGAAGGTGTTGAGAAACTTGATGCGATCGCCCAAGCGGCGCAATCGCGGCTGCGTCCCATCACCATGACCACACTGTGCACATTGATTGGATTTCTCCCGCTGGCACTGAGTTTCGGTGACGGCTCCGAGGTACGCGCGCCGATGGCAATTGCCGTCATTGGCGGACTGGCGGTTTCGACGCTGCTGACCTTGATCGTGATTCCGGTTGTTTACGATCTGCTGGATCGCCGTGCCGACAGTGTGTACCGCGAGCGCGCTCTGCGCCGCGCAGCGTCGACTGACGAAGACGATGCACTTGCCCGTCAAGCGGCCGTGTCATGAATCTTGCCGAACTGAGCCTCAAGCGGCCAGTCACGACGATCATGTTTTTCGTGTCGTTGACCGTAATCGGTGTGATTTCCGCCTTCCGATTGCCACTGGAAGGCATGCCGGACGTGCAATTCCCTTTCATGATGGTGAATTTGCCGTACCCGGGCTCGACCCCGGCAGAAGTCGAACGCACGATTACGCGCCCGGTCGAAGACGCACTTTCGACGCTGACCGGGGTGGAACGCATGCGTTCGGTCTCCAGCGCGGACCAGAGTCAAATTTTCCTGCAACTCAAATGGGGCGAAGATACTGCAGTCAAGGCTGTGCAGGCGCGTGAAAAAATTGATGCCATTCGGACCGAGTTGCCCGACGATCTGAAGCGTTATCAAGTGATGAAATTCGCCAGCAGCGATCAACCCATGCTGCAATTGCGAATTTCCAGCAAGCGCGATCTGTCGCACTCGTACGAATTGCTCGACCAGAAGCTCAAACGGCCGCTCGAACGATTGCCGGGAGTGGCGAAAGTGAGCATTCAGGGCGTGGCGCCGCCGGAAGTGCAGATCGATATTGATTCGGATCGTCTGAACGCTTCCGGAGTCAGTCTCAATGATTTGTATCAGCGTTTGTCGAATGCGAATTTCTCGTCGTCCGCCGGCTTGATCAGGGATGGGAATTTGCGCTACCGGGTTGAACCGGTTGGTGAGTGGCGCAGTCTCGACGATATCCGTTCGATGCCACTCAACGACAAGGGCCTGAAACTGTCCGACGTTGCCGACGTGAGTTTGCAACCATCGCGGCTGGATTATCGCCGTCACCTTGACCTGCGCCCGGCCATCGCCGTGGATATATCGCGTGAGCGCAGTGCGAATCTGGTCGATGTCGCCCGTCGCGTCCTTGCACAAATCGAGACGATTTCGCGAGATCCGGCAATGGACGGCATCAACCTGTATTTTCTCGGCAATGAGGCGCAGGCGATTACGTCGAGCTTGCATGAATTGGCAAAAGCCGGAGGTATCGGCATCGTGCTGTCGATATTCCTGCTCTATTTTTTCCTGCGCGACTGGCCTTCGACGTTGATGGTGTCGCTCGCGATTCCAATTTGCATGGTCATTACCCTGGGTTGCATGTATTTCCTCGGCATGACGCTCAATATCCTGTCGCTGCTCGGCCTGTTGCTTGCCGTGGGCATGCTCGTGGATAACGCGGTG
>DASSXQ010000132.1:0-10202 GCA_035703725.1 Rudaea sp. | reverse complement strand
GACCTTGCCGACGGTGTTCATCACCTCGCGCAGCAGATCCTGCTCGCTGATGGCATCGGCGGCGCGCGGATCGTTGCTGCGTTCGATGATCTCGCGACGGAAGCGCTCGATCTCGTCGGCGGCCATGTCGCGGAAGCCCTTGTCCAGCGCTTCGCCCGACTCCAGCTGTTCGCTGTCGATCAGCAGGGTGCGCGGGCGCGGGATCGGGTTGCCGTGTTCGTCGTAGTTGCGGAACAGCTCGAAGCGGCCGTTGACGAACTCGCCCTCGCCGTCGTCGTTCTCGCGCACGAAGCCGGAGATGTAGTCGTAGACCAGCTTGGAGATGGCGGTGTTCTGACAGACGACGATGAAGCACGGCGGTACGCGGATGCCGGCCTGCTGCCACAGCTTGTAGGTCTCGGCGTAATGGCCGTAAAGCGCTTCGAGCGCGGTCTGCAGTTCCACCGGCAAGGCGAGCGGATCGAGCGCCTTGCTTTTGCCGCGGCCCTTCTTCGGCATTTTCTTGCCAATGTGTTTCCACAGCTCGCGGAACTTGGGCATTTCGCTGCCGGGCACGTTGTCGGCCACCGGCACGCGCGGCAGCTTGACGATGCCGCATTCGATGGCGTCCATCAGCGAGAAGTCGCTCATCGTCCATGGGAACAGCGTGCCCTCGGCGTCGCCGGAGCCGCTGAGAAAGAATGGTGTGGCTGACAGGTCGATGACGCGATTGACGCCAAGCTGGCGGTTGACCGCTTCCAGCCCGGAGATCCACAGGCGGGCGGCTTCGTTGTTGTTCTTCGCCTCTTCCTTGTCGTCGCCCTTCAGCTCGTCAATGTCGGTAGCGCCGGGCTTTTCCCGATAGCAGTGATGCGCCTCGTCGTTGATGACCAGGATGTTTTTCATACCCATCAGGTCGGGCATGACGCGCTGGATCATCTGGCCTTCGGTTTCCTGGGTGTCGAGCGGTGCGCCATCCCTGCCCTGCAGCAGGCGTCGACCGCCCTTGGACAGTTCCAGCCGCTCGCGCAGCTTGAAGGCGTGGTAGTTGGTGATGACGATCTTGGCCCGCTCCACGTCGCCCATCATGTCGGCGGGGATCAGTTCACGGCTCTTGTAGTAGCTGTATGGATCGTTCGGCTGCAGCACGCGCAGGCGGTCGCGGATGGTGATGCCGGGGGCGACGACCAGGAAGCCGCGGGTGAAGCGTTTGCTGCTGGGATGACGCACGGCATTGACGGTCTGCCAGGCGATCAGCATGGCCATGACGGTGGTCTTGCCGGCGCCAGTGGCGAGCTTCAGGGCCAGCCGCATCAGCTCCGGATTGGCGTCGTGGTTGGCGTTGGCCAGGTGATCGAGGATGTTCTGCGCTGCTTTGCCAAGTTGTGGCGCGACTTCGATCAGCCAGATCGCGGTTTCCGCCGCCTCGACCTGACAGAAGAACGGGCGCAGACCGCTGAACTGGTGATGCCGCCAGTGCTGCAGCAGGCGCGCGGTCTCAGGGGTAACGTGCCACTGGCCGGGATCGGGGATCAGCCGCCAGCGATCGACCTGCTGGCGTACCGCGTTGATGATGGCTGTGTGGTCGTAGCCTTGGGCTTCCGATGACAGCCCCCTGCCTTCATTGAATACCAGATCGGGTTGTTCGGCCTGCCCCTTCTGCTTGCGCGGCTTGGGGATGGGTGTAACGAAGTCGGCCGTCCGTCGACTGCCGAGTATCTTCTGGGTCGGTTGGCCGCTTTTGTCGAGCTCCCAATGGCGCGAGGGATACTCGTACGGCGAGTTGAGAATCGGCCGTTCGAAGAACTGGTTTTCCATTTTCCCTGTATCCCCTGATCCTCTGCGTCGCATACTTTATGCGGTTGAGGCCCGTCTAGCAAAACGAGCGACTCCAGATGGCGCGAAACTTTGAACCGAACGCTCTACGCGGTTCGATTCCCGCAAAGGAAATGATTCGGAGCGGGGAATTGATCGAACTGCGACAAGGGTAGTGGTGGCCAGAGACGGACTGCATTCGTCGGGAACGAATGCGAACAGCGGAGCTGGCCCGAAGGGTGAGCTTGAGCCCGGATTATTCACGAGGCTTCTACTGCGCGGGCCCAATCGCACAGCCTGCGCGGCTTTCGCTCGGTCGCAGTGCTCGACGTAGTGTCAACTACGCCTGCGCGCTGCTTGGTCGCGAAAGCCACGCAGGCTGCACGCTTGAACCGGCTCGCTACGAACCCTCGTGAATAGTCCGGGCTCTGATGGGGCGAATCATCGAACCGCTGCTCTACGCGGTTCGATTCCCGCAAAGGAAATGATCCGGAGCCGGGACTTGATCGAATTGCGAAAGAGTAAGTGGTGGCCAGAGACGGACTGCATTCGTCGGGAACGAATGCGAACAGCGGAGCTGGCCCGAAGGGTGAGCTTGAGCCCGGATTATTCACGAGGCTTCTACTGCGCCGGCCCAATCGCACAGCCTGCGCGGCTTTGGCTCGGGCGCAGTGCTCGACGTAGTGTCAACTACGCCTGCGCGCTGCTTCGTCGCGAAAGCCGCTCATGCTGCACGCTTGAACCGGCTCGCTACGAACCCTCGTGAATAGTCCGGGCTATGACGGGGCGAATCATCGAACCGCACGCTTCACGCGGTTCGATTCCCGCAAAGGCAATGATTCGGAGCGGGGACTTGATCGAATCACGAAACAGAAAGTGGTGGCCAGAGACGGAATCGAACCGCCGACACGAGGATTTTCAATCCTCTGCTCTACCAACTGAGCTATCTGGCCATTTTTGCTGCGGCTGTGGGACAGTCGCGGAAAGGTCGCGTATTAAATCGGCTTGAGCCTCTACAGTCAAGCAATTGCATGGCAAATGCGACGAAATCCGACGAAACAACGTCTTTCAATTGTCCGGCAAATGCATTCCAACGAGAAGGAACCATGATGCGAATGATGCGAACTGTGTGTGCCTTGGCGTTGGGCGCCGTGTGTTTCTCCAGCCTTGTTCATGCCGATACAGCGGCATATCAGGCGAAACAGTTGGCGAAATTCGAACGCTACGCAGGGCCGCCAATCGACCAATTCTCCATGACGAGCCTGTACCAATGGCAGGTGGTTGGTGCGCAAAACGTGGTCGTATGGCCTACGATCAACACGGCTTACCTGCTCACCGTGGAAAAGCCCTGCACGCTCTTGCGATGGACCAACGCGCTGGGAATCAGTCAGGAAATGTCGATGAAGGTGACGCAAAAGTTTGATTTCGTCGCATTCGATCATCAGCGTTGCCCAATCAGCAAAATTCAGCCAATTGATTACAAGGCATTGCGCAGCGACGAGCGGAAGGCTGCGGCGGATACGGCGAAGGAGTGATTCACTCGGCGGGCGGCACGTAACCTTGCGGCGCCTGTGAACCGTCGCCGAAGAAATAATTTTCCATTTCCGTCTCCAGGTATTTGCGCGCCTTGGGTTCAAGCGGCGACAAGCGGTTTTCGTTGATCAGCATGGTTTGATGCGCGAGCCATTGCGCCCAGGCCTGTTTCGACACATTGTTGTAAATGCGCTTGCCCAGTTCGCCGGGGTAGGGTGCAAATCCGAGTCCTTCGGCTTCGCGTTGCAGTTTTACGCAGAAGACAGTGCGTGACATTTGAGTTCTCCGTTGCGGTGTTTTGGTGGATGCGGGTCGGTGGCCAAAGCCAAGAGGTGCGGTATTTTTAACCGTCGGCCCTCACCCCGGCCCTTCTGCCGCGGGGAGAGGGGCTTTGGACGTTGCAGACTCGGATTTGGTCTGAACATTCTCGAGCAGTTTACGCACTGGCGCGGGCAGGCCCAACTGGCTCGCTTCAGCCGGAAGCAGCCAGCGTCGGTCAGGGCTGTCGCCGATGCGCGACGATGCAGCGATTTCCAGCACAACGGGTGTGACATCCAGGCGATAGTGGCTGAACGTGTGTACGAAACTTGGCAGGTGGCGAAACCTGATTTTTGCCGGCTCGACTGCATGATCGTGCGCGATACTGCGCTTCGCCTGATCGATATCCGCGGCTTCGGGCAGACTCCACAATTGCGCCCAAACACCCGTTGGTGGCCGCCGTTGCAGCAGAAATCGTCCACTGCCATCGCGCAACAGCAGCATTACCGTGCTGTGCGTCGGCAGGGTCCGTGACGGTTTGCGTTGTGGCAGCAGTGCGGTCAAATCATTGGCATGCGCCACACACTGGCTGGCGAATGGACATTGTGTACAGCGTGGATTCGCGCGCGTGCACACCGTCGCGCCCAGATCCATGATGGCTTGCGTATAGTCGGCCACGCGTACCTGCGGTGTGTGCACGTCGGCAAAACGCCACAATTGCTTCTGCGTGACGCTCGATCCGGGCCAGCCGCGCACGCCATGAAAGCGCGCGAGAACGCGCTTGACGTTGCCATCGAGAATGGCAAACGGCAGCCCATGCGCTTGCGCCAGAATGGCTGCGGCCGTTGAACGGCCGATACCCGGCAGTTTGCGCAATTGGTCGCAATCGCGCGGCAAATCGCCGGCGTGGCAATCGACGCAGATTTGCGCTGCGCGATGCAGGTTGCGTGCGCGAGTGTAGTAACCAAGTCCTGACCACAGGGCGAGCACATCATCCAGCGAGGCGGCAGCAAGTTCGCGCAACGAAGCGAATTGGTCCACGAAACGCAAGAAATACGGGATGACGGTTGCAACTTGCGTTTGCTGCAACATGATTTCGGCCAACCACACGCGATACGGCGTGCGCGTATATTGCCAAGGCAAATCGTGGCGTCCGTGTTGATCGAACCAGCGCAGCAGCGATGGCGCAAAGCGGTCAGCCCTCGGCATGATCCCGCGTCGCCGGCAGCAATCCGTCAACGTATTCCTGGGAGTCGAATTCACGCAAGTCGTCAGCGCTTTCACCCAGCCCGACAAAGCGAATGGGCAAACCGAATTCCTTGGCCAGGGCAAACACGACGCCACCTTTCGCACTGCCATCCAGTT
Organism: Rudaea sp.; assembly: GCA_035703725.1. Taxonomy (GTDB): domain Bacteria; phylum Pseudomonadota; class Gammaproteobacteria; order Xanthomonadales; family Rhodanobacteraceae; genus Rudaea. The sequence goes on along the minus strand of DASSXQ010000132.1, from coordinate 5,252 downwards.
TCGAGACCACCAATCCCGTAACACCGATTGCCTGGCGGAATTGGCGGACCTGACTGATGGCGTTTTGCCCGGTCGTGCCATCAATCACGAGCAATACTTCGTGTGGAGCCTGTGCGTCGAGCTTGCCAATGACGCGCCTGATTTTGGCCAGTTCATCCATCAATCCACCCTGGGTGTGCAAGCGTCCGGCGGTATCGGCAATCAGGACATCGGCGTTGCGCGAACGTGCCGATTGCAACGCGTCGAAGATGACGCTGGCAGGGTCTGCGCCGTTGCCCTGGGCGATGACGGGAATGCCGTAGCGTTCGCCCCAGTTCTGCAGTTGCTCGATGGCTGCGGCGCGAAATGTATCGCCGGCAGCCAGAATGACCTTGCTGCCCTGCGCCTGCAACCGCCGTGCGAGTTTGCCGATGGTCGTGGTCTTGCCGACACCATTTACCCCAACCGTGAGGATTACGAACGGACGCTGCGACGATTCCATGCGCAGCGGCACTGCAATCGGCGTCAACACTGCGACAAGCTCCGCACGCAACGCCTGCAACAGTGCGCTGGCATCGACGAATTCGCGTTTGTGCATGCGCGCGCGCAGCGATTCGATGATGTCGCTGCTGGCCCCAACCCCGACATCGGCTCCAATCAGGGTTGTCTCGAGTTCATCGAGCAGCGCTTCGTCGAGTATCGGATGGCGTGAAAACAGATCGCGTACGTCGCGATTGAAAACGCTTTTCCGGAAGCGTTCGCGCCAACTCGGTTTGGGGCTGGGGGCTGAGGGCTGAGGGCTCGCAGGTGCAGGGGCTTTCGGGCTCTCCGATTCCCCGTTCTCCATTTCCGATTCCCGGCTCTTCTTCCAAAACTTGACCATTGCGAATGTTCTTGGACGACAATACGCGCATGCTACCACCGACATTGGAAAATCCTTGTGGTTGTGAAGGCTGAACGGGGACACGGGCGCATCCGCATCATCGGTGGATCGCTGCGCGGATCGCGGTTGAATATTGTCGATGCGCCGGGATTGCGTCCGACACCGGATCGGGTGCGTGAAACGCTGTTCAACTGGTTGATGCCGGTGATCGAGGGGGCCACCTGCCTGGATTTGTTTGCCGGAAGCGGAGCATTGGGTATCGAGGCGCTTTCGCGCGGTGCTGCGCGCGTGGATTTTGTGGAGTCGGATCGACGTGTTGCCGTGCAGTTGCGGGAAAATCTCGCGCGCTTGCATCAGGATGCAACGGTAGAGTGCGCTGATGCGATTGGCTTTTTGTCCTCGCCGCGGGCGCAATACGACATTGTGTTCGTCGATCCGCCATTCGCGCAAAAGCTGTGGGAATCCGTCGCCCGGGAATTGGAAACCAGCGGTCAGTTGGCGCCACATGCGTGGATTTACATCGAATCGCCGGCTGCAACGACAATGCAGTTGCCAGCAAACTGGGTGCTGCATCGGCATACCCGCGCGGGTGCCGTTGACTCGATGCTCTACCGTCGCGCTCGGCCATCCGTTAAGCTGTAGCGATGACGGCACCCGCCCCAAAAGTCAGCAGGAATCGCGCGCGCGTGGCGGTTTATCCCGGCACGTTTGATCCGATTACCAATGGTCATATCGATCTGGCCAGTCGTGCGTCACCGTTGTTTGACCGGGTTGTCATCGGCATCGCGAAAAGTTCGAGCAAGGGACCCAGTTTCAGTCTGGATGAGCGCATTGAATTTGCGCGTGAAGCACTTGCCGATCTGACCAATGTCGAAGTGTGCGGGTTTGCCTCGTTGCTGGCCGACTTCGTACGCGAAGTCGGTGCCGGCGTGATTCTGCGCGGGTTGCGTGCAGTTTCGGATTTTGAATACGAATTCCAGTTGGCCAGCATGAATCGGCATCTGATCCCTGATGCCGAAACACTGTTTCTTACGCCTGCGGAGCAATACAGTTTCATTTCATCGTCGCTGGTTCGCGAAATTGCGTTGCTCGGCGGCGATGTTTCGGATTTCGTCCATCCGGCGGTGCAAAAGGCTTTGCGCCAGCGTTGGCAGAATGTTCAATCACGTGGAAAAAAGGTGACAAAATGAAAAACCATCTTCGTATGATCCTGCTTGCCCTCGCCGCAGCGCTGGTCCTGAGCGCATGCGGTCCCAGCGAGGCCGACAAGGAAAAAGCCGCTGAAGCGGCGGCTGCTGCCGAAGCAGCCAAGCCGATTCCGGTGCCGGCTGCAACGGCAGACAAGGCCGCGTGGCAGAAATATCTGGTCGGTGTCGTGCGCCAGAACATGCAGGGAGTCAAGACCAGTCACCCGTTCATGTATTACGTTCCGCCGGGTGACGACGATGCAGCCAAGTCAGCCCGCGAAAGCCAGCTCGACAACGTCAGCGACACCGTTGCACGCGGCGTCTTGCCCGGCAACATGTTGGCATTTGGTGGTCCGGATTCGACGATTACCGCCGATTTGATTATTGCTGCATTCCAGGGTGCCAATGTTGGAACGTTCAAGAATGTGGTCGTCCTGTTCGTGGGCGCTGCGACCGACAATGATCGGGTCAAGGAAGCGCTGGCAAAGTCCGGTGCGGAATACCGTTTTGTCGAAATGAAGTGATTGCGCAGGCGCTACCGCCTGCCTGTTTGCGGTAGCGCCTGCGCGCGAGTTGGCAATGGCACTGAAGATCACCGAGGTCTGCGTCAATTGCGACGTGTGTGAGCCGGTTTGTCCGAACAGGGCGATCACGCAGGGTCCGGTTGTTTACGAAATCGATGCGCAGCGCTGCACCGAATGCGTCGGCCATTTCGATGAGCCGCAATGTGTGGAGGTGTGCCCGGTCGAATGCATAGAACTCGATGCGCTGCACCCGGAAACGCAAGAGTCCTTGTTGGCGAAATTCCACCAGCTCACGACCGAGGAAGAAAAATGAAGAAGATTTTCGCCATTGCACTGTTGTACGTGTTTTCGAGTCTGGCGTGTGCCGCGGACAAACCCGGTCATGCAGCAATCGCCAGCGCGAACAAACTGGCGACCCAGGCCGGATTTGAAGTCATCAAACAAGGTGGCAATGCGTTTGACGCGGCCGTGGCTGTTGCCGCGGCATTGTCGGTGGTACAGCCGCAGAGCTCGGGGATTGGTGGCGGCGGGTTTTTCCTGTTGCACCGTGCCGGTGACGGCAGCAATGTCATGCTTGATGCACGCGAAACCGCACCGGCGGCAGTCAATGAAGCGCAATATCTCAAGCCCGACGGAACCCCCAACCGTGACGCTGCGTTGCACGGTCCGCTTGCCGCGGGCATTCCGGGTGAGCCTGCCGGCATGGTCTGGCTGGCGCAGCACTATGGCAAGTTGCCGCTGAGCAAATCGCTGGCGCCGGCAATGCGCATTGCGCGCGAAGGTTTTCAGCCCGATGCGGGATTTCTCGAAGCCGTCGCAAGTCATCGGGAACTGTTCAATCGCTATCCGGGTTCACGCGCACTGATGCTGCCCGGTGGCGAGGTGCCGAAAGCGGGTTGGACATTCAAAAATCCCGATCTTGCGGCGACGCTTGAGCGCATTGCCGAAAAGGGCAACGATGGTTTCTATCGCGGCAAGACGGCGGAATTGATGCTCAAGTCGGTGCGCGCGCAAGGTGGCAACTGGACGGCCGCGGATCTTGCTTCGTACCAGGTCAAATTGCGTGAGCCAATCAAAATCGATTATCGCGGCTGGCAGATCGTTACTGCGGCGCCGCCATCTTCCGGCGGTGTTGCGCTGGCGGAAATTTTCAATGTGTTGTCCGGTTACGATCTGGACAAGATGGATCGCGTGCACCGTCTGCACTACAGCATTGAAGCGATGCGTCGCGCGTTTCGCGACCACAACGAATATCTGGGCGATCCTGATTTCGTGAAGATGCCATTGGCCACGCTCATGTCGCCCTATTACGCAGCAGGACTGCGCGCCAGCATCCTGCCGGACAAGGCCACGCCCTCGTCGATGTTGCCATCGGCCGTGGCCCAGGACCCGGGCTTGCATACCTCGCATTTTTCCATCATCGATGCCGATGGCAACATGGTTGCAGTGACGCAGACGGTCAACACGCATTTTGGTTCGGGTCTGGTGCCGCCGGGAACGGGCATGTTTCTCAACAATGAAATGGATGATTTCGCGCTCGTGCCTGGCGCGCCGAATGCGTATGGATTGCTCGGCAACAAGGCAAATGCGCCGGCACCCGGCAAACGCATGCTGTCGTCGATGTCCCCGAGCTTCGTGTTCGGCAAAGACCGCATCGGCGTCATCGGATCACCCGGCGGATCGACCATCATTACCCAGGTCTTCGAAGGCATCATGGCGTTCATTGATGGCAAAAGCGCCGCCCAGATCGTGGCTCAGCCGCGCTATCACGAACAATATCTTCCCGATGTCGTGTATGTCGAACCCGACGTTTTCGACGCCGACACCACCAAGGCATTGCAGGCAATGGGGTACACCATCAAGGACCGCGGCCATTGGGGATTCATGAACGTGGTGACCTGGGATTTGCACAGCAACAAACTCGACGCGGCGAGCGATCCGCGCGAGTCGACCGGTTTGGGCGCGGTGCAATGAGATTGTCGGCGAAATCCCCAAACGCGATGGCGGCCTGATCCATGACCAAACGCAAACGCAAGCGCGCGCGCACCGGCCGCAACGCCGTCGTTGCGGGCATTGTGGTGATGGCAATTGTGGTGGTGGCGGGTTTGCTCATCGCGTTTGGTGGGTGGAAGGCCATATTCGCCAAACTCGAGCATTTGCGTGGTGCCGGCGATGCACCAATCGCGGTTTCAATCGGTCAAATCGATCCGGTCAATGACGGGCGCGATGTACGCATCTCCGGCCATCTCGAAATCGGCTCGGAGCCGGTCGATGCGCAACTGGGTATCCGTGCCAAAGCAGCAATGCTGCTGCGCCATGTTGAAATGTATCAGTGGCGTGAGCGGTGTACCGGTAACGATTGCCGCTACGACACGCTGTGGTCGTCATTGCCGATCGATTCGCACAAGTTTCGCGTGCCCCAGGGGCACGAGAACGCGAAATTCCCCTTCAACGATGCGCATTTTGCCGCGACGGATGTCAGGATCGGCGCATTTGTCATTGATCCCGCGCTGTTGCTCTTGCAACCATCCGCAATGGCATACCCGATTGATGCGGCGCAGTTGCCGCCCAATCTTGCGGTCACGTTCAACGTTGCCGATGGCGTGCTGTATGCCGGCGGCGAGCCTGCACATCCGCAAGTTGGCACGTTGCGTATCGCTTATCGCGTCGTGCCACTGC
>DASSXQ010000075.1:0-8778 GCA_035703725.1 Rudaea sp. | reverse complement strand
GTTGGACGAAACGGCTGACATTGGCGCACTGGGTTGGTTTGACGATGACCCAGTCTCGCCGAAATGCGGTGATTTCATGGTGAAGGTATCCCCAGCAACTTCTTCATCTTGCCTGCACATTCCCTGTGTACAGGCGAATCGATTATAGGTGCGAATGCACACGCCCGCCGTCGTGGTGAACGCGCGGGCACCCCTGATGATCGAACCATCCTACAGCTTCAGTTCGACCCGCGTCTTTACCGAATTGGCGATGAAACAAGCCGCATGCGCACGTTCGTGCAATTTGGCGTATTCGTCGCTGTCCGGGCGTTTGTCGCCGGAAAATTCGACCTTGGGCGAAAGTATTGCCGTGACGACTGCCATCTTGCCGTCGGCATTCTTGTCCAGCAAGGCCACGGCATTGTCCGCATAGGTGTCGATAACGTAACCGCGATTGGCGGCCACAGCCAGAAATGTGAGCATGTGACAGGCAGATAATGACGACAACAGCAATTGCTCCGGATCGGCGTACGCATCGTTGCCGCCGAAGGCGGACGCGGGCGAACCATGCAGCTTCTGGCCCCCGGAATAGTGGATCAAATGATCCGGCGAGTAATTGCCGCGTTCAAACGGACCATCGTTGCGCGACCATTGCAGTTCGATTCGATGCTCGGACATGGCGACCTCCCTCACCCGTGAATTGAAACGCAAGCCTAACCGATTGCCTCGGAACTCGGGAGAGCCAAAATGCTTGGCGACCCTCAGCCCTCAGCCCTGAACCCCCACCAGCCCTTTGACGCCACCCCCGCAATCCGGCACCGTGCGCGCATGAGCCGCAACCCCAGCCCATCCATGCACCGACGCCATCCAAGGCGCGCCGGACACGGCGACTCGACACCGCGCCATGGTCTGGCGCGCGTGCTGAGCAAACTCGGTGTGTGTTCGCGTGCTCAAGCGCAGCAACTGGTGCGATCCGGTCGGGTCAGCGTCAACGATTGCGTGGTGCGCGATGACGAACATCCAACCAGCGCGCACAAAGATCGCATCTGCGTCGATGGCCGGCCGGTTGTTGCCGTGGAAAAAATCTGGGTCATGCTCAACAAGCCGCGTGGCTATGTGACCAGCACGGCTGACGAGCACGGCCGCGACACCGTGTACGCGTTATTGCAATCCGGCAATTTTCCCTGGATCGCACCGGTCGGCCGGCTGGACAAGGCCAGCGAGGGACTGCTGTTGTTCAGCAATGACAGTGTCGGTGCGGCACGTCTGACCGATCCGAAAACGCACCTGGACAAAACCTATCACGTGCAGATCGACACATTGCCCACACCCGATTTACCTGCGCGGTTGTGCGAAGGCGTGGACGACAACGGAGAGCGCCTCGCCGCAAAATCCGTGCGTGAATTGCGTCGCGGCAGCAAACATGCATGGCTTGCAATCGTGCTGGATGAGGGTCGTAATCGACACATCCGGCGCTTGCTGGGGGCGTTCGACATCCAGGTGCTGCGTCTGCTGCGCGTATCCATCGGCTCGCTGGAATTGGGCGATCTGGAAAAAGGTGCGTGGCGACGTCTGCGCGCCGATGAAGTGGCTGGTCTTTGTGCAGACACGGAGAGCGATCAATGATCACACGACTGCGATTGTGGCTGGACAACTTGCGCACCAGCTTGTGGTTCGTGCCCAGCTTGATTGTGGCTGGCTCGGTTGCGCTGGCCTACGGGTTGCTGGCGCTGGATGCTGCGCTGCCTGCACAGTGGTGGAGCGAAATCTCCTGGCTAAAACCCTTGTTCGATGTACGCCAGGCCGGGGCCAGCGCCATGCTGCAGGTCATCGGCGGCTCGATCATCACCATTGCCGGCGTGGTGTTTTCGATCACGATTGCGGCATTGACACTTGCCAGTGCGCAGTACACCTCGCGCGTACTGCGCAATTTCATTCGCGATCGCGCCAATCAAACCGTACTCGGCACGTTTCTCGGCATTTTCGTCTACTGCCTGCTGGTATTGCGTTCATTGTCCGGCGGCAGCCAGGCCAGTCATACGCCACCGCTGGCCTTGCTGATGGCTTTGGTGTTGGCATTCGTCGGCGTGGCCGTGCTGATTTTCTTCATCCACCACATCGTGCTGGGATTGCAGGCGACGAATGTGGTTGCCACCATCGCGCGCGACGCGCTGCCATCGATTGACCGGCATTTTCCGCTTGCGCACAAGTACGATCAAAAGGAATTGCCGGTCGATCTGCTGCCAGCCACGGAAGGACAGCGCTATCGCATTGGCGCGTTGAAGAGCGGTTACATCACTGGCGTACACACGCAAACCCTGATCGAAGTCGCCACCGCCGTCGACGGATTGATACGAATACGCTTGGGCGAAGGGCGTTTCGCCGCCGAACACGAATTGGTAGCGGAATTGCGCACGCAACACCGCGTCGAGGATGCAGTCATCAAGCGAATTGCCGATGCCTGGTCGTTCAGTACCCAACGCACACTGGAGAACGACCCGGGTTACGGCATTCGTCAACTCGTGGATGTCGCGTTGAAAGCACTGTCGCCAGGCGTCAACGAAACCACTACGGCGGTAATGTGCGTCAACTGGCTGGGCGTCATGCTGTTGCGCATGATCGAGCGGCGCTTCCCGCCACGCCTGCTGGTACACGAAGCGCACGTGCGCGTGATCGATACGGCACTTGGTTTCAGCGAACTGCTGGGCAAGGCATTCGATCAGATTCGTCAGTGCGCCGGCGGCAATGTTGCCGTGTTGCAACGGTTGCTGGAAGTACTGCAAGCGTTGGCGGATACCGACGCCGGACAGATCCAGCGGGTACCGTTGTTGCGTCAGATCGATGCCATCGAAGCGCTGGCCGGCAACACGGTGGCATGGCCACCGGATCGCGAAGGTTTGCTCGAAGCGATCCGGGATTTGCGCGCCACGTTGGCATAGCCATGTCCGGAAAAATGCCTGTCCGGGCGACGGACCTGCAAGGCGCCAGCCGTCTCGCCATCGATGCGACGCTGGGTCTGACTCGTCTGGTCGAAACCCTGCATCACAATATCCTGCGTGCGCCAACCCCATTCGGCGAATCGACCCAACAACCGGCGCAAGGCATCACCGGATTCGTGTACAAATCCGTTCGTGGCGTGACGCGGCTTGTTGGCGGCAGCATCGACCTTCTTTTGCGCCAGAGTGTGCCGCTGCTTGCGCCGAACCATGCGGATTCGTCGGCCGAACGCGAAGCCGTAGTTGCCGCGCTGAACGGCGTGCTTGGCGATCATCTCGCCGCCACCAACAATCCGCTGGCGATACCAATGCAGTGGCGTCGCGCGGGCGAGCCGCTCTCGCTCACGCGCTCGGCGTTGAAACGCGCGCTACCCATGTCAACCGGGAAAATCGTCGTGTTGATCCACGGCCTGTGCATGAACGATCTGCAATGGCGGCGTAACGGACATGATCACGGTGCGGCATTGGCTGAAGATGCCGGATTCACACCCGTTTACCTGCACTACAACAGTGGGCTGCACATCGGCGATAACGGGCGCGCCTTGGCGCAGCAGATTGAAATCTTGGCCAAGGCTTGGCCTGTGGCAGTCGAAGAAATCGTCATCCTTGGCCACAGCATGGGTGGACTCGTCGCGCGCAGTGCTTGCCATTACGCTGCGCTGGCGCAACAAGACTGGCTGCAGCATCTGCGCAGGATGATTTTTCTCGGCACGCCGCATCACGGGGCGGCACTGGAACGTGGCGGCAACTGGATCGACACCGTGCTCGACGCCAGTCCATACACAACCGCCTTTGCACGCCTTGGCAAATTGCGCAGTGCCGGCATCACCGATCTGCGCCATGCCAATTTGCTCGAAGTCGATTGGAAACATCGTGACCGTTTTGCGCGCAGCAGGAAAAAACCAACCTTCGTGCCATTGCCCAAAAACGTCGCGTGCTACGCCATCGCTGCATCGCTGGCGAAAAAATCCGGCGAACCCGCAAAAGCGCTTTGGGGCGACGGCCTCGTAACCGTATCCAGCGCACTGGGACAACATGCGAACTCAAGTCGAAGTCTGGCGATTCCGAAAAGTCGCCAATGGATCGGCTACGGCATGAATCACCTGGATCTGCTTGATCGCAAGCAAGTGTACGCGCGTATTCGGCGTTGGCTGTGATCGGTTTGCGCAAACGCTGCGCGGCGATGAGCGTCGCGGACATCGGGCAGCCATTTGTCGATCTGGAGTGCCCGGACCTGACAATCTTGACCGATGCGTGGTAGCGCATTTCGTCGGACAGCTGCCGCACAACGCGGTGGTTCGGGGGCAAAATGTTCAAGCAAGTCAGACTCGAATTACAGAAACTCCAGCACCGTCGCCCCGCGAACGCGGGGATCCAGTGTCTTTGCTGATGCCAAAACCGGACCGGTGCAAAGCAAGGAGATCCGGCGATTATATTGGCTGGCCAGTCATTTGAATGCGTCGGTTGCGCGTGCATTTGCGCATCGTCATGTTCAGCGATTCGATCGCATTCGTCGTATCGGTGATCTTGCGAATTTCCGGCGGGAACTGGAAAAACCCGATCACGTTCGCCCACGCGTTGCGCAGCTTCCTGCGCGCGCGAACTTGTCGCAGCTCGAGCTGGATCGCTGATCGCGCCTGGCGTCTGACCGACTGCTATGTCTGATCGCCGGGGCCGGGTTCAGTTGCCGCCGCATGCGCCTGCGCGTCGCGCCGACCGCGAGATCGTTGGGCCGAAACGTTTCAATTTCGCAGCATTCGGTACTTGCCGAATACGGCTTGGCCTGTCAGTGCGAAGCGCGCCGTGTGTACTTGCGCGAGCACGATCGCCTTGCCGGCAAAATAGGTGGCGGGATAAAGCAGCACCACGATTGAGAATGTTTTGGCGATCCAGTTTGGCAACACGCCGTGGTTATTGCCAAGCGCGAGAAGCACGCTGAAGAAGATTGCCAAAATCAAGATGGGAACCACGAAAAACATCAACACAAACCAAACCGTTGCATCGGATGCCATCGCCTCCAATCGCGCCGCCTGAGCGCGTACATCGCCGCTGACGAAAAAGAGGTTCAAGGCATTTTCAGCAACGAGGGTCGCGATCGGGATTGCAACGACGATCCATATCCAACTGCGCGACAGAGCGGCTGCCGTTTCGCCCACGCCAGTGATGGCAATCCAGTCGATCAAAAATATCAGTCCGAAAATTCCCAATTGGCTTGCCGTCCGTGTCAAGAAATACCGCAGTGCCTGCGACGGATTTTCGAAATTGCGATAAGCCTCGCTGAGCTTGATCAAAACAATCACACGCATGAGTTCAAGCGGCCCCACGGCAACGATCAAGGCAACATCGACCGTATCGAACATCACCAGCAACGCTGCTACGACGATAGGCAACTGGAACAGTATCGACAGCACAAGCGCAGGCCAATTGGTGCGTATTTCCCTTGGCCGGATCGTTGCCAATTTCTCGCTCTTTTGTGCGATGCGCGCAAGCAATGCGGCGATCAAGGCGCGCACGACCAACCGGTTGCTACATCAAAGCCATGGGCAAAAATGGTGTCATCCAGCAGACATTCGGAAAGCTCCGACGTATTGTTTCCCAACGCCGGGGTGTTCACATCGAGCGATGTCGCAGTCATGCTCAGCGCGCAGAAACGATCCGCGCCAGTACCCGGGCCGCGACCGAGCGAAACGGAGAATTCGACCAAGCCACCGCCGATGGGCGACAGCAGCGGACGCCCGCCGATACCAACCACGGCACCGGCATCACCGCGACTTGCGCTGCCGCAGCCGGGTGCGCCGAAAACTTCAATGAGCTGGCTGCGCGTCGCGTACAAACTGGCGCGCAATGTGCGCAGGCCGTTGTCGCCGTGGACGATGCGCAACGGCTGCGGGTAGTTTTGCAACTGGTTGGCGCCGGTATCGGAATCATCCGCATCGTTCGCCGTTGGGCCATCGGCACCCAAGTCGATGTTGATGCCGTAGTTTGCGTAAATCCGGTTGCCGGAAATGCGGTTGCTGATGCCTGAATCGATGCGAATGCCGCCATCGCCGTTGGCGATTCCGCCGACTCCATTGATGCCGTTGCCGGCAATCTCGTTGCCGATAATCACCCCGCTCGCCGTCGCACCGATGCGGTTGTTCATTGCATAGTCGGTGATACGCACGCCGGCACCGCCATTGCCGACATCCGCGACGCCCAGCTCGGGCAGCCCAATCACGTTGTTCACCAGCACGTTGACCTGCGCGGCATTGCTCTGCAGGCGCACGCCTTCGAAGGTACTGGCCGCAATATGGTTGCTCTGGATAATGTTGCTGTCGCTTTGTACGATGATGCCGACATTGTTGCCGGCCGCAGTAATGCCGTCGGGGTTCAATCCGATCGTGTTGTTGAGTATCACGTGAAAACCGCCGGTTCCGGCCAGCGCAATGCCGTACACGGCGCCGGCATCGATGACATTGCGCTGGTCGACGTCGGCGCCACCGACCAGTACCCGCAAGGCCAGATTGCTGATGTTGATATTGCGCGCGTTCGGCGCCAGAGCCAGAACGTCGCCGCCATCGAGATTCATGCGCCCACCGAATTGGTTGCCCTGGACGATGTGGTCCGCGCCATTGCTGATCTCGATGGCCGATCCAGTGAAATTTTCGAAGGCCAGACCCTTCACGATCATCTGGCCGCCACTGGCGTTGGCGAGCAGGCCGCGACTGTTGGTGTAATTGCCATTGAGTACGATGCACAGGCGCGCATCATTGCCGGCGTCGAGTGAGTTGGTTTGCGCGCCCGGTTGCGAATAGCCGTCGATGGTCAACGCGTCGACAATCGCCGGCAAGGCGGAATTGACGTTGATCGTGCGTGGACACGCGCCGCCGATATCGAAGGCGATGCGTTGCGCATTGCCGGCAGCAGCCGCGGCGGTGAGTGCGCCGCGCAGCGAGCAGTTGGTGGTGCTCGGGCAGGTGCCAGAATCGGCACTGGTGGTGACGGTAATGGTCGCTTCATCGTCGGCCAACGATTCGAAGGCACCGCGATCGGGCAACGAACCGATCTGGCGCGGCCCGCCACCGGCATCGTGCGCACCAATGCCGCCGGGAAACGTAACCGTGCCGGAGTTGATCGCCGGCGAACCCGGCGCGATCGGATGCAGCGCGGCATCGAGTTGGGGATCGTTGGTCGAGTTTGCCCCGGACCCGCTCGCCAGCGGCGCGTTGTCGGCGTTCTGGAAACTTTGCCATTGATTGTGCGTGGCCAGCACCGAAGGCTGTCCATCGATATGCACGCCGCCGTTGGAATTTCCCCAGGCGATATTGTTGGCAATGACCATGTGGATGTTGCTGCCGGGTCCTGGCGTCGTCATTAACAGTCCGTAGCCATTGCGCAGGTACGTTCCGGAGGTGTCAGCCTGCGCGTTGACGAAGGTATTGTTGATGACGTCCCACTCGAGCGATGGCGCGTTCGAGGTGCCGTTGAAGGTACGAATGACGGTGTTCTTGCCGTTGAAGACATTGCTGTCCAGAATGATGCTGCCGTCGTCGGAGCTGAACTGCACGACATCATTGTTCTGAGTGCCGGTGAACAGGTTGCGCTTTGCCGAAGCCGTTTTTGCGCTCACCGTGAAGATTGCGATTCGATGGAAGCGGATCGCATCGAAACTGATGGCTGCAGTAGAGCTGAATACCATGTTCCAGGCGTTGGTACCATCGATCATGGTATTGGCCGGATTGTAGCCATGCAGCAGACAGCTCGAGCTCCAACCGCCGCTCAGGCTGAGGGATTCATTCGGATCGCTGGTCTGATAGTGAACCGGGCCGTTGAGCGTGTACGTGCCGCCGACCAGCCGGATCGAATCGGAACTGCCGTTGGATTCTGCGCTGAACAGGGCGCTGCCGAGCTCGGCACTGTTGTGGACGCAAAAGGTGACCGCGCCTGCATTCGCGCAGGCGATTCCGGCAAGCAGGCCGACGGCCAGACGGATGGTTGATTTTCGGATGTCTCGCATGGCGTTCCCGCAAGGATTGATCGAGTCAACATCCAGGAACGGTGCAGGCCTGCGAAAGCGAACGCATTACTCAGCAGTCAGTAATATAGGCAACACTTGGATGCCTGAAGAACGAACGAATCAGATCCGGCTGGGCAGCCATATCGGCGAGCTGAAGCTGGATGCGATCTTCCAGACGTTCTCCGGTGCGCAGCGGCCGGCGGGCATTGCCGGTGCGCTTGGCGTGGCTCCACACCAGCTCTTCGGGATTGAGCTCGGGGGCATAGCCGGGCAGGAAGTGCAACGTCAACTTACCCTGCGAGCTGGCGACATATGCCTTGACCGCACGGGTCTTGTGCGCGGGCAGGTTGTCGAGGATCAGGTGCAGCGGTTTGCGGCGTCCGCGCATCAGGCGCCGCAGGAAGGTCACGAACAAGTCGCCGTTCAAGCCACCCTTGTAGGTAGTGAACCAGAACGCCCCCTTGGAGCTGACCGCCGAGGCGGCGCTGATGCCCTGGCGTTGCCCCGGCACGTCGACCACGGGGGTTTGGCCCTTCGCGCTCCAGGTCTTGCCGTGCACCGCATCGGCCCGGAATCCGGATTCGTCCCAGAAGTAAATGTCGGCCCCGTCGCGCTTGGCCTGGCGGGCGATGGCGGGGTAGGTCTCGCGCTGCCAACGCACAATCGCTTCGGGGTCTCGTTGATAGGCGTGCTGCAGCGGCTTCTGCGGGGCCATCCCGACCCGCGCCAGGAGCGCACCCACCGAGGCCAAACTCAGCGTCACGCCGAACCGTTGCGTGATCAGCTCGCCCACGATCTTGCGCGTCC
>DASSXQ010000037.1:0-4865 GCA_035703725.1 Rudaea sp. | reverse complement strand
TGCGATGGTTGGTCTGGGGATCGTGCTGATGGGTCCGAACACGTACTTGCCGACATTTGGTCAGTCCGTGCTGGGACTTGGTGCGATCGAGGCCGGCCTGTTGCTGGCAACCATCAGTCTTGGCTGGCCACTGGCTTCGAGCTGGTCGGGGCGGTTGTATTTGCGCATCGGTTTCCGCGACACGGCGCTGATCGGGGCGGCGTTGGCGTTGTTGGCGACCGCTGCCTTTGTGTTGTTGCCAGAACCGGCATCGTTGCCGGTTTTGGTTCTCGTCCATGCATTCCTCGGCGCCGGCTTTGGGCTCATGTCGACACCGATTCTGGTGGCGCTGCAATCGGCAGTCAGTTGGGGCGAACGCGGTGTGGTAACGGGTGCCAACATGTTCTCGCGCTATCTGGGCATGAGTCTGGGCGCGGTGCTGGTCGGCGCAATTTTCAATCACGGCATGCGCGATGCGTTGCAAGACGCACCAACACCCGGCACCGGAGGCATGTCAGGCAACATGGATGCGGTGATCCGCGCGGTGCACGATCCTTCGACCCCGCATGCAGTGGCCGAATTCCTGCGCCAAGCCATGACCAGCGCGACCGTGCACGTGTATCTGGGCGTGGCCGTCGCCGCGCTGTTGACAGTGCTGGCAATCGCGGGAATCCGGCGTGATTTTGCCATGCATGGCGAACGCAAAGACGACGTGATGACCACCACCACGGCGGACGGACCGCACTGACGCTGCTCGTGGGCGCGGATACGCACGTGTCGGAAGCGGCAGCATCAGGCTGCTGAATGTCGGATATCCGGATGCGGTCGCTGTCGCAGGGTGGGCAGGCTACATCGGCCCACGCGGGGTGGGACATTCGACATCCGCGTGGGCACGCTGCGCTTTGTCCGCGCAGAAAATTCGCGCCGTGGCGACGTAGTGGCGCTGCCATCAAATGCCGGAGATTTCAAATCCCGAGCGGAAAATGCTGTCGCGGTCTTCCAGCACGTCACCGGGCAGCCAACCGTTGCGGCGGCCAATGCCAAGCTGACCTGAGCTGTTGTCACCCCAACATTTGACGATGCCGCCGCTGGTCAGCGCGCAACTGTGGAATCCGCCCGCGCTGATCCGGGTCACGCCGCTTTCCAGTCCGGCAACCGCTGTGGGTGATGGACGATCGACGGTGCTGGCGTCGCCAATCTCGCCCTGCCCGTTGTTGCCCCAGCAAAACGCCTGACCGCCCGCGCCGATGGCGCAACTGTGGTAGCGCCCGGCACTGATCGCAGTCACGACGCTGGCGAGGCCCCCGATCAATGACGGTTCGGTGATGTTGCCGGAGCTGTAGCCATTGCCGCATTGGCCATCGCTGTTGCCGCCCCAGCACAGCACGCGTCCGTCGACGACCGCGCAACTGTGTGTGCCGCCGGCGCTGATTGCCGTGCTGCCTTGATCCGGATAACCCGGAATCACCGGAATATAGGCGGTATCGTAAGTGCCATCGCCAATCTGCGCTTCGTTGTTGCTGCCCCAACAGGCAATCTTGCCGCCGGCGACCACGGCGCAACTATGGTAGCCGCCGGCACCGATGCTGATCACACCGCTGGCGAGGTTGGCAACGCTGACCGGCGCGGATTGGTCGGTCAGGCTGGCGTCACCCAATTGGCTGTCCGAATTCTGACCCCAGCATTTGGCCGCGCCGGAATGGGTGCGAGCGCAGCTGTGATAGTCACCGGCGTCCACGCTGGTGATGCCGCTGGTCAGGCCCGAAACCTGGACGGGCGTGAGACGTTGATCAAAGCTGGCATCGCCGAGTTGGCCCGAATCGTTGCGGCCCCAGCATTTGACTGCGCCACCGCTGCTGAGGGCGCAACTATGGGCCGCGCCGGCGCTCACGGATGACATGCCGCTGGCCAAGCCGGACACGTTCACTGCCGTTGCCTGTTCGAGTGTGCCGCCATTGCCAATCTGGCCGGTGCTATTGGCGCCCCAACACTTCACCGCGCCGGATGCGGTAACCGCGCAACTGTGAAATTCGCCGGCGGCGATGGATTGCACGCCGTTACCCAGTCCGGGTACGCCAACCGGAGTCAGGCGAAACCACGGGTCGTTGTCGCCCAATTGCCCGCTGCCGTTGCTGCCCCAGCATTTCACACCCCCACCGGTTGTGCGCGCGCAACTATGGCTGCCGCCGGCACCAATGCTCGTGGCATTGGTCAGTCCTGCAACAACAACCGGTGTGAGTCCATCGGTGTTGCTGCCATCGCCCAATTTTCCGGAACCGTTGTCGCCCCAGCAGCGCGCGCTGCCATCGCTCAGGCGTGCGCAAGCGTGTTTGTAACCGGCGCTCACCATGGTCACGCCGCTACCCAGGCCGACAATGTCATACAAAGTGAGCGGGTTGGGATTGGTGGTGCCCAGATCGCCAAGCTGATGGTAATAGTTGTCGCCCCAGCATTTGACCGCGCCGCCGGCAACCACGGCGCAGTTGAAATACTGGCCCGAACTGATCTGGGTCACGCCGCTGAGCCCGGCAATGGTGGCAGGCGAGAGCTGGCCACTGAAGCCACAGCCAAAATTGTTGCAGACGCGATCGAACACGCCCCAGCATTTGACCGTTGCGCTGGTCGTGATTGCGCAGGTATTGGAGTAGCCCGTGCTGATTGCCACAAAATCCTGCCCGCCGGGCACACTGACCGGAAGCGGCTGCGTGCTGGTGTTGCCGTTGCCGATCTGGCCGTCGCCGTTGTAACCCCAACAACTCAGGCCGCTGCTGCCACGCAGCGCACAGGTATGGTCGCCACCGGCGGAGATCGCCGTCGCGCCGCTCAGACCTTGCACCGTTACCGGCGTGCGTCGCCCGGTTGAAGTTCCGTCGCCCAGTTGCGACAGCAGATTTTTGCCCCAGCACTTTGCGCTGCCATCCGCGAGCAAGGCGCAACTGTGCCGATAGCCCAGACTGATCGCGCTGACGCCGCCGGAAAGACCCACCACATTGACCGGCAGATAGCGGCTGATGAGGCTGCCGTCACCCAGTTGGCCGTAGTCGTTGCTGCCCCAGCATTTGACGCCGCCGGCCGTGGTGAGTACACAGGCATGACTTTCACCGACAGCCAATTGCTGCACATCCGCAAGTGCTGGCAGCGCGTGCGCAACCGAAGGCAGCGCGGCGATTGTCAGCAATCCGGGCAGGCAATGCCGGAGAGTCCGGCGTACTGTGTGGGTCGTGGCGCGCAAAGTGAAAGTGGCCATGATTTTTCTCGGCGTCGCTTGCGTGGAATTATTGCGATGGCTTGCTCACAGCGCCGTGCACAGTTTGACGGATTGATGAACACGTGATTCGCGGCGTTCCCATTGTTACGCAAAGCCAAGGCATTGGGGATCAGGTAGCGGCGCAACATGAAAAGACCGCCGCGAGTCGGACCGTGCCAATCCGGCGTCATGGCGGGCATCAGGTCACAAAGCGGCTTGCGCGACCTTGGGATTTCATTTGCCGTCCGTGCAGTCCTCGTTGCCTGCGACAAGGCTGGCATGGCTTCCTTGCATCCTGTCGCCAACGGCCGCGACGAGCCGCGGCTATACTTCAACCCTCTTGGCGAGCCATTGGGTTGCACCACTGCCGCGCAAACCGGATTGCAGATTCCCACGAGGTATCACGCATGACTGTATCCAGGAAATGACTGCTCCCACTGTTTCCCTCGTACTGGGTTCCGGCGGCGCGCGCGGTTACGCGCATATTGGCGCGATCGAGGAATTGCTTGCGCACGGATACGATATCCGCTGCATTTCCGGCAGTTCCATGGGTGCGCTCGTGGGTGGCGTGTATGCGGCGGGCAAGCTGGATGCGTATCGTGATTGGGTGCTTTCGCTGCAACGTTTTGATGTGCTGCGCATGCTTGACTGGACGTTTCGTGGCGGCGGCCTGATCAAGGGCAATCGAATCATAGACAAGCTGCGCGAGTTGATTGGCGATGTGCGTATCGAAGACTTGCCGCTGAGCTATACCGCCGTGGCCGTGGATATTCTGGCGCAACGGGAAGTGTGGTTTTCGCGCGGCTCGTTGTTTGAGGCGATCCGTGCGTCAATTGCGATACCGGCAGTGTTCCGTCCGCATCATTATCAAGGACGCACATTGGTTGATGGAGGCTTGCTCAATCCCGTGCCGGTGACGCCAACCTTGCGCGATCTGACCGACTGCACCATAGCCGTCGATGTGAACGCGGCGGCGGAAACGCGATCCGATGGCGGCATGCTGCATACTGCCGCGCAGTTAAAAAGTGGAGACGGCGACGCGGTGCGTGAATCCGCATTGCCGGCCGGAACATCGCTTCCTGCGCCGGTTGCGATTGCGCCCCGGATAGCGTCAATGGCACCCACACGCAGCAAAGCCGGTTACCGGCAGGCCATCGCCGACTTCTTTGAACGCATGAAAGGCAACGGCAATGCCAAGAGTGCGGAACCGGCCGATCCGGGAGTGCTTGAAGCGTTTGCGCTGGCCCTGGACGCCGTGCAGGAAACACTCACCCGATTCAAGCTTGCCGCGCAGCCGCCGGATCTGGTGATTTCGATTCCGCGCACGGCCTGCGCATTTTACGAGTTTCATCGCGCAGCCGAGTTGGTTGATCTGGGCCGGGAACGCGCGCGCGCGGCATTGCGCGATTTCCTGCCGCCGCGTGGAGGTTGAGGGGAGGAGAGCCGGAAATCGGGAATCGGGAATCCCGGAGAGCATCAAAGAATCCGTCATTCCGGCGCAGGCTGGAATCCAGTTCTTGCCCTTGATTGAAGCACGACAAAACACACAACGAGCTCGATGCCAACGTTCGCTGGAATGACGAGCTTTTGGCTCTACTCTTCCCGATTCCCGATTCCCCGCTCGCCAAACCCGGCTATT
>DASSXQ010000319.1:0-13426 GCA_035703725.1 Rudaea sp. | reverse complement strand
GGTAGCTCCAGACGTAGAGTTTGAGTGATTTCAGTTCGACGCAGGTGCGGTCCGGGATGTATTCAAGGTGCAGGGTCGCGAAGTCCGGCTGCCCGGTTTTCGGACACAGACAAGTGAATTCTGGAATGCGCATGCGGATGGTATACTGCCGATCCTGCTGCGGATTCGGAAACGTTTCCAGGGTTTTGGCGGGGGCGGTAGACATGGCCCGGGGCTCCTGAGGTGAGTGCCGAGCGACGTGATGCCGGCCCAATTCGGTGCCGACTCGCGTTCGCGGGGCGTCACCGTAGCTGAAGCTTCCGCCGCAAACAACTCTTTCCGATATTTCTGATGCGCGACTCCCGCGGGATTCGCCGAGACCACCTGCCACGATGCGACTGACCACGATCAAGCTGTCCGGCTTCAAATCCTTCGTCGATCCAACCGTCATGCAATTGCCGACCAACATGACCGGCGTGGTCGGTCCGAACGGTTGCGGCAAATCCAACATCATCGATGCAATCCGCTGGGTCATGGGCGAAAGCGCCGCCAGCCGCCTGCGCGGTGATGCGTTGAGCGACGTGATCTTTTCCGGATCGACCGGACGCAAGCCCGTCGGCACTGCGACCGTGGAACTGGTATTCGACAATTCCGATGGCACGATTGTCGGCGAGTACGCCAAATACAACGAGATTTCCGTGCGGCGCACGGCCAGTCGTGATGGCCAATCGCAGTATTTCCTCAATGGATCGCGCTGTCGCCGTCGCGATATCACCGATTTGTTCCTCGGCACCGGTTTGGGCGCGCGCAGTTATTCGATCATCGAGCAGGGCATGATCTCCGAGATCATTTCCGCGCATCCGGACGAGCTGCGTGGACATCTGGAAGAAGCCGCCGGCATTTCCAAATACAAGGAACGTCGCCGCGAAACCGAAAGCCGCATCAAGGCCACACGCGAGAATCTGGAACGCTTGAATGATGTTCGCGAAGAAGTCGACAAGCAGCTCGAACACCTGAATCGTCAGGCCAAGGCGGCTGCTCGTTGGCAGGCGCTCAAAGCCGAACATGCGCGTGGCGAAGCCGAACTGCGCGGCCTGCATTACCGCGATGTTGCTGCCGAACTGGCGCAGCACAATGCCGGCATGGAACAGGCGCAGACCGGAATTGAAGCGCTTGTCGCCGAACAGCGCCAGATCGAGGCGCAGATTGAAACCCATCGTGGCCGGCATCAGGCTGCTGGCGAACATCTGAACACCGTGCAGGCCGAGGTCTATCGGATTGGCGGCGAAATCGCGCGTGTCGAACAACAAATTCAGCACAATCGCGAATTGGCCGAACGTCTGCAGCGTGCACGCACGGAAAACGAACAGGCGCTGGCCGAACTGGGCGAGCAAATGGCTGCGGATCGCACGCAGATCGACGCGCTGCACGAGGCGCTCGCCGATGGCGTGCCGCAACTGGCCCAGGTCGACCAAGTCGCCGAAAAGACGGCAGAAACCATGCGTAACGCCGAGGCGCAACTGGCGCATTGGCAGACTCAGTGGGATGAATATGCCAAGGCATCGGCCGAGGCTTCCCAGGCGGCTGAGGTCGAACGCACACGTTTGGATTATCTGGACAAGCAAGCGTTGGAATGCGCACGCCGTCTCGAAGCGCTGCGCGCGGAAAAAGCCGCAGCAAATGTCGATGCGCTGAGCGCACAATCCCTGCAGTTGACCAGCGAACACGACGCGCATCGCGAAAGAATCCAGGTACACACGCGTCTGCTCGATGAGCGTCGTGCCGCACACGATGCCTTGCTCGAATCCGAGCGCGCCAAGGCGGCCGCGTTGAACGAATCGCGCACCCAATTGCAGAAGCTGCGTGGGCGATTGGCTTCGCTGGAAGCGCTGCAACATGCGGCGTTGGGTCAGGAAAAATCAACGGCGGGCGAATGGCTGTCCGCCCAGGGTCTGGAAAAATCACGACGACTGGGCGAAGTGCTTGATGTCGATGCCGGTTGGGAAACGGCGGTGGAAATCGTGTTGCCCGGACTGCTCGAGGGCGTGCTCACGGATGATCCGCACGCGTTTGCCACGCAACTTGCCAGTCTGCGCGATGCCAACATCGCCCTGATCGATACGCGCAGTGGCGTGGGTGCGGCACCCGGAACGCTTGCCGCGCATGTGCGTGGCCCGCAAATGGTGCTCGACTGGCTGTCGAGCGTGCGTGCCGTTGAATCGATCGACGACGCAGTGCGCATGGCGGCAACATTGGCTGCGCATGAGTCGGTCATCACGCGTGCCGGGGAATGGCTGGGACGTGGATTCGCGCGTGTCGCGCGTGGTGGCGGCGCGCAGGCTGGCACGCTGGCGCGCGAACGCGAAATCCAGACCCTCAAGCAGCAAATCCAACAAACACAGCAACACGTTGATGAGTTGGGGGCGGCAATCGAAGCGCTCAAATCGGAAAAAATCGCTGCGCAAGGCGCACGCGACGACGCCCAGCGCGAGCTGTACACGACTCATCGCCGGGTTGCCGAGTTGGCCGGGCAGTTGCAAAGCCATCAAGGCAAGATCGAGTCTGCGCGCACGCGTTTGCTGCGCATCGATCAGGAAGTCGATGAACTCGAAGCGCGCGGTCGCGATGAGCAAACCCAAACACGCGAAGCACGTGCGCGGCTTGAACAAGCCGTAACGCGCATGGGCGATCTTGAGCAACGTCGCCAGCATCTGGACAGCGAACGCAGACAACTGCTCGAAGCGCGCGAAGAAGCCCGCATGAACGCTCGCGAGGCCGCCGACCAAGCCCATCGTCTGGCGCTGGGTCTGGAATCAAAACGCTCCGGTGTTGCCTCGCTCGAACAGGCGTTGGCGCGAATGCAAACGCAATTGGGACAACTGCAAGCACGCAAGACCGAGATCGCAGAGCAAATCCAGTCTGGCCAAACTCCCCAGGCTGCGCTGGAATCCGAACGCCAGACTTATCTGAATCAGCGATTGCTGATTGACAAGCAACTGGTTGACGCGCGCAAAGGCGTGGAAGAACGCGACACTGAATTCCGCGGGCTTGAAACAGGTCGACAACGCCTGGAACATCTGCTCGGCGAACAACGTGAGGCGCATGCGCAACGCCGCCTGACCCAACAAAGCCTGCAAATGCGCTTGCAACAATTGAGCGAAGCAATTACCGGTGCCGGTCACGATCTGGATGCGGTGCTGCAAACGCTCACTGACGACACCGGTCCCGTGCAATGGCAGGAACGGCTTGCCGGGATCGAGGCGAAAATCGTGCGTCTCGAGCCCGTCAATCTGGCTGCAATTTCCGAACACGAAGAACAGTCGCAGCGCAAATCCTATCTCGATGCGCAATTGACCGACTTGAACACGGCGCTGGAAACACTCGAAAGCGCCATCCGCAAAATCGATCAGGAAACGCGGCAACGCTTCAAGGATACGTTTGATCGCGTCAATGCGGGACTGCAGGATTTGTTCCCGCGCCTGTTTGGCGGCGGCCATGCCTATCTGGAATTGACCGGCGAAAACCTGCTCGATAGTGGCGTGTCCATCATGGCGCGACCACCGGGCAAGCGCGTGTCCAACATCACTCTGCTTTCCGGCGGCGAAAAGGCGCTGGCGGCGGTGGCGCTCGTGTTTTCGATATTTCGCCTGAATCCGGCGCCGTTTTGTCTGCTGGACGAAGTCGATGCGCCGCTGGATGAAGCCAACGTCGGGCGCTTTTCGCAGTTGGTTGCGGAAATGAGCGAACAAGTCCAGTTTCTGTTCGTCACCCACAACAAGGCCACGATGGAAGCGGCGCGTCAATTGTGTGGCGTGACCATGCGCGAGCCCGGTGTGTCGCGGCTGGTGCAAGTCGACCTTGCCGAAGCAGCGAAGTTGGCCGGGGCGGCCTGACCTGTTTGCGTTGAACTTCGCCAGCGGAATCGTGTCCCGACCTCATGTACTATTTGCGCAAGCGTGCCTTGGGCGGTAGTCCACGCCAAATCCTTCAGCAAACTGGTTCAGGTATATTCAAGGAATGAGCGCCACCGAACTGCGCATTATCCTGGTCATTCTCGGTGCAATTGCGATTGCGCTGATCTATATTTTTGGCCGGCCGAAAAAACCGGGGCAGGGCAAGCGCATGCCATTCTTGCGCTCGAACGGCGCGCGTATCGAGCCCACGCTTGGCGAAAGCGACAGCGAAGAAGAGCCCGATCAAGGCGAGCTTGACATGGGACAGCTTGATGATGGCGATTTGACCGCGGGCGTGTTCGCGGAACGAGGGCGCAATCAAGGCGAGCTGGATATGGGACCGATCAGTGCCTTGGATGGCGATGGCGAGCGGAAAACGGCTTTCAATGCCGATGGGTCCTCGGCGGATGGGGCCAATACCAAAGTTTCACGGGCAGGCATGCGCCCAACACAGGCAATCGAACGTATCGTGACCGTGTTTGTGGCAGCGCGAGCCGGCGACATGATTCACGGTACCGATCTGGTTGTTGCTGCCGAAAAGGCCGGTCTGGTTTTTGGCGACAAGGCGATATTCCATCGATTGGTTTCGGCCAAGGCGCAGGAAGGTCCCATTTTCAGCATGGCCAACATGGTCAAGCCCGGCAGCTTCGACATGCGCCATATCGATGCGCTGCAAACTCCCGGTGTCAGTTTGTTCATGACTCTGCCTGGTCCGATCCCTGCGCTGGACGCATGGGACGCCATGCTGCCGACGGCTGAACGATTGGCCGAACTGCTCGACGCCATCGTCCTGGACGAAGAACGCAATGGTCTTGGCCGCCAGCGGATAGCCTATATTCGCGATGAAATGCGCGATTGGGACCGCAAACAGGAACGCCAGCGCATCCGCTGACTGGCGCCTTGTTGGCGGTAGTCTGCAGTCGGCCCCAATCGCTTGACTGGCACCCGTCTCTCGGCCCTCAGCCCTCAATCGCACGCGCTTTTCGCCCCGACTGCCTTCGCAGCCCGCGAAGCGCGCGTTCCTCCACGCTGGCGCAGAAAGCAAAAGCGCCCCCATCAGCCCTGCCGGGCAGCTTCCCCCGCTGCGCAGGGGAAGCAAAAGTCACGAGCGGCGAAAATTGTCTTCTCTCCCCCTCGCGGGCGAGAAGCACGTGTTGATCCACGCTGGCGCAGAAAGCAAAAGCGCCCCCATCAGCCCTGCCGGGCAGCTTCCCCCGCAGCGCAGGGGAAGCAAAAACCACGAGCAGCGAACATTCCGTTCTTGCCTCCGTCACAAACGGGAAGCATCTGTTTCTCTTTCCTTTCCCGCAGACAGGGGCCATTTTTTCCTTTCCCCGCACGTGCGCATTTCACTATTCTTTGCTTCCCCCGCTCGCGGGGGAAGGTGCCGAAGGCGGAAGGGGGCGCTTTTGATCCTGCTCAAACCAGTGCGATTACCCACAGTCCCACGCCCGCAGCTAGTGTGAATGTTCTAGTCCAGTGCGCTAAATTTTTCATCGACGCCGCACGGTCTGCGGCAACACTCCGACAGCAGAGGCAAAGGTCATGGCAAGCAAGCACAGCAGCAAGAAGATCACCGTCCCCGTTCCGACCGACAAGGCGCGTTCGCTTTGGCTGGCCGGATTGGGTGCCGTTTCAATTGCGCGCAAACGCGGAAATGAAGCATTCGTGGGCCTGATCGGCGAAGGCAAGGAATTCCAGGCGCGAGCGGACAAGCTGACGCGTGAAATCAGTGCCGATACCAAAGCGCAGATCACGGGCGCGCTCGCTCCGGTACGTGTCGCCATCGAACAAAATACGCAGAAAGTCGGCCAGACCGTGCAGCACGTGGTTGCCGGAGTGCTTTCGCGTTTGGGCATTCCAACCAAGGCCGATATCGATGAGCTGACCCGTCGGGTAACCGCACTGAGTCGCCAACTCAAAACCGCAAAGTAACTTCTGAATGAAGTTATCCCGTGCTGCACATGGATGTGCAATGACACGGGATCCAGATCGCAATGAAGTTATACCGTGCTGCATTGGATGTGCAATGCGACGCGATTCGGTGACACAAAACTTCAACGTCAATTTACGGCCGCCACGCGCGGCCGTTTTTTTGCACCAGACCACAACCCATTAAAGCACAAACGTCGATAAGCCTGCGCCAACGTATTCAAATGCAGTCGCTCCGCATCGCGCAGGAATGGTGCGATCAGCAGCATGACCTGGTAGATGCCCTGGGTCAGATCGTTCTGGGCGACCTCGGTGCCGGCGCCGCGCACGGCGTTGTAATTCAGCCAGAACGTGGCGACCAGCAGCACGTTTT
Source organism: Rudaea sp. (assembly GCA_035703725.1). Taxonomy (GTDB): domain Bacteria; phylum Pseudomonadota; class Gammaproteobacteria; order Xanthomonadales; family Rhodanobacteraceae; genus Rudaea. Next base: position 7,189 of record DASSXQ010000319.1, on the reverse strand, counting down.
CGGCCGTGGCATGAATCTCGTCAGTGGTCGCGCGCATGATTCCCGCCTGGGCGAGGCCCTTCAGGACCATCTGCGCGCTGGCCGATGCGCGATTGAGAATGCGCGAAAAGTGCATTCGAAGTTTGCGGTTGCGTGAAATGATGTCAACCAGATCGCGATACAGGAAGCGATACGTCCACATGCACTCGAACACCAGGTGCAATTGCAGCCACACATCTTCGAGATTGGGCAAACGTCCATCCGGCGCAGTCAGCGCTTCATCCATGCGCGCCTCATACGCGGCGAAGATGTGTTCGACGATGTGGTCCTTGTTGCGATAGTGGTAGTAAAGATTGCCGGGGCTGATGCCCAATTCGTCAGCGATGTGATTCGTGGTGACGTTCGGTTCGCCTTGCGCGTTGAACATCGCCAGACTGGTTTCAAGAATGCGTTGCTTGGTCCGCTTGCTCATGGCGGAAGCGAAGCGGAATTCAGCCGGCTAGTTCGTTGACGAGGTCAACGTATTTTTGCATCGCTTCGGTTGCGGGCATGTTTTTCAATTTTGCCCAGGCCTCATATTTGGCCGTACCGACAAAATCGAAAAACCCGGGTTTGGGACCGGATACGTCGCCGTCGGAACCTTGCTTGAACAATGCGTACAGCTTGAGCAAGGTATCGTTGTCTGGCCGTTGCTTGAGGTTCTTGACATCTTCCGTGGCTTTTTCAAATTGCGCTTTCAGGTCGGCCATGCGAATCCCCAACTCGGATCATGTTCATTGGCGTCATTATGGCCGATGGCACGGGCATTACAAAATGTGAACGTCATTGTCGAATCCCGAGGGTTGCCCCGCGTCGTCGTCTGTGTGGTTTGCGCGTGCTTTGCTTGTTCGTCCGCGCAAGCTATCTTACGTGCTCTGTGCAGACACAAAATCGAGGGCGGGGGACATGAGCTATTTCGTGACCGGGGCGACAGGTTTCATTGGCCGGCATCTGTTGGTGCATCTGCTTGCGCGCAAGGGCGACGTTTACTGTCTGGTGCGTCGGGACTCACGCAACAAGTTCGACGCGATTCGCGAGTCGTTCGGCGCAGATGCCCGACGTTTGATGCCGGTTGTTGGCGATCTTGGCAAACCCATGCTCGGCTTGACACCGCTGCAGCGCAAGAAATTTTCCGGCAAGATCAAACATTTTTTCCACCTTGCCGCGATCTACGATCTTGCTGCCGATGGTGAAAGTCAGATCCGCGCCAACGTCGATGGTACGCGGCACGCATTGGATTTGGCCAGCGCAATCAAGGCCGACTGTTTCCACCATACCAGTTCGGTTGCCGCCGCCGGTCTTTATCCGGGTGTATTCCGGGAAGACATGTTTGCCGAAGCACAGCATCTGGATCAGCCGTACTTTCGCAGCAAACACGATTCCGAAGCGCTGGTGCGCGCTTACAAGCGCCCATTTCGCATTTACCGGCCCGGCGTCGTCATCGGCAATTCGCAAAACGGGCAGATCGACAAGATCGATGGACCTTACTATTTCTTCCGTACGCTCAAAAAGTTGCGCCAGGCGTTGCCACCGTGGATGCCGACGATCGGTCTGGAAGGTGGCCGAATCAATCTCGTTCCAGTGGACTTTGTCGCGGCAGCGATGGATCACATTGCGCACAAATCCGGTCTGGATGGCGGCTGTTTCCATCTGACCGACCCTGCCCCGCGACGCATCGGCGAAGTACTGAATATTTTTGCGCGCGCCGGTCACGCGCCGCAGATGACCATGCGTCTGGATGCGCGCATGTTCGGTTTTGTACCGCCGATGGTGAAACAGGCATTGGCCGGTCTGCCGCCGGTGAAGCGTTTCACCACGTCGTTGTTGCGTGATCTGGGCATTCCGCCGGACGTGATCAAGCTGATCAATTACCCGACGCGATTTGATTGCCGCGAGACCGAGCGCGCACTCAAGGGCACGAAAATCCGCGTGCCCGATCTTGCCGATTATGCCTGGCGCCTGTGGGATTACTGGGAGCGACATCTGGACCCGGATTTGTTTGTCGATCATTCGCTCAGCGGCAAGGTGCGTGGGCGCACGGTGCTGATTACCGGCGGCTCTTCCGGCATCGGCAAAGCGGCAGCGTTGAAGATTGCCGCCGCTGGCGCGAACGTGCTGATTTGTGCTCGCGGAGAAGCGGAACTGGAAGCAGCCCGCGTGGAAATTGTCGCCGCCGGTGGGCGTTGCCATACCTACGTGGCTGATCTGGCCGAACAAAAGTCGTGCGATGAATTGGTAAGCAAAGTATTGGCCGAGCACAAGCACGTCGATATCCTGATCAACAATGCCGGGCGTTCGATCCGACGCGCCATTGCGGCCAGTTACGACCGCTTTCACGATTTCGAGCGCACCATGCAACTGAATTATTTCGGTTCGCTGCGCCTGATCATGGGCTTGCTGCCGGCAATGAGCGCACGTCATCGCGGGCACATCATCAATATTTCCTCGATCGGCGTGCTGACCAATGCGCCGCGCTTTTCGGCCTATGTCGCATCGAAAGCGGCGCTGGATGCGTTCTCACGCTGCGCGCAGGCCGAGTTTTCCGACAACGGCATCAATTTCACCACGATCAACATGCCGTTGGTGAAGACGCCGATGATTGCGCCGACGAAAATGTATGAATCCGTACCCACGTTGGCACCTGAAGAAGCCGCCGACATGATTGTCGAAGCCATCATCGAACGTCCGGTACGCGTGGCAACGCGCATGGGAACCTTCGCCCAGATTTTCTATGCGTTGGCACCACGCGCGTACGAAATTCTGATGAACTCCGCATTCCGACTGTTCCCGGATTCGTCGGCGGCCAAAGGCATGAAAGGCCGAGCGGAAGCCCAGAAAGAGGCGACCACGGAACAGGTGGCGTTCGCGTCGCTGATGCGCGGCGTGCATTGGTAGGCTGTCCGGGAATGTTTCGATCCTGCCGTTGCTTGAAGGTCCGTCGCAATTGGGGTTCGTGAAAAGCTTCGCACCCACGCATGTTGAATGCGTGGGTGCGAAGGGCTATTTCGTGTCGATCGCGATGGGTTTCAGACCTGCTTTGCGCAAGCTGACATTCAGCGCGGCGAGAGTGTGAGATTGGAATTGACTCCAGGATTCAAGCGTCGCGTTGATGATCGGTTGCAGCGCGGTGATTCCATGCTCCACATCGGGCGATGGCATGGCGTCGGCGCCGTCGACGGCTTGCTCGAATTTGCTCAGCCACGTTGCGATGAAGCGGAAATTGTGCGTGCCGGTGGGCGGGAACGACCACGCGTTGGAGGGATTGACCGATGCGTGTGTGCCCGCGATTTTTCGCAGTTGCCCAAGGGTTGTTGCAATGTCTTTGGCGATTTGACCGTGGGCTTTGCCGAGCGCATCGTCTAGCGCCTGTATCCATTTGCCGGCACCGTGTGCAGCGCTGGCGATCTGCGCCTGGCTTTGTTCAATCTCGCGCGCCAGCGTGAATTGGCGGGCATAGGCTTCGGCAGGAATGTGCACGCGCGGATCGGGCAAGACGCTCAGCGGTTGACTGAGTTCGCTCCCATCGACGCTGAGTACGACGCGATATTTTCCCGGGGGGGCCCACACGCCTTCGGCGTAAGGTTCCGATTTTCCGGCAACCGGCAGGGCAGGATAGTGCAATGGCCAGACGAACCGATGCATGCCGGCTGCGGTCGAAAGCGTACTTGGTATCTCGCTCCATTCCGGCGCGGCGTGCAGTTTGGCGGGGTCGGGCGCGGCGACGTGGTCAGCGCTCGAATAGTGCCGGACAAGCTTGTCGTTGGCATCGAGAATATCCAGCGTTATCGATGATTTGGCGGTGGTTTTCAATGTGTAATCTATGTACGCGCCTTGAGCCGGGTTCGCAGCCATCGGCTCATCTTTTGGCAGTGGCGTGCCGGTAAAATCCGGTGTGCGAACGCGGTAGGCCGGGGCAGGGGCGTACAGCCATGCCGCAGCTTGTTCGACTTTCGCGTTGAGCTGACGCAAGGCGCTGGCATCGTCCAGAATCCATATGCCGCGTCCGTGTGTGGCAATCACCAGGTCCGCATCATGAATGGCAATATCGCGCACCGAAGTGGCGGGCAGATTCTGCTGCAGCGATTGCCAATGGTCGCCATCATCGAAGGAAACGAAAACGCCACGCTCGCTGCCGGCATACAGCAGACCCCGGCGCTTCGGATCGGCACGCACGACGTTGATGGGTTGGTTGCCTGGCAGGCCCATGACAATGGCCTGCCAGGTTTTGCCGGCATCGTGGGTGCGGTAAATATAGGGTTTGAAATCATCGACGCGATGACGATCCACGGCGACGTAAGCGCTGTCGGCATCGAATGGGGATGCGTCGATGATGCCGACCTTCGACCATGATCCGAGCGCCTTGGGGGTGATGTTGTCCCAATTCGCGCCATCATCGCGGGTGCGCCAGATCAAGCCATCATCGGTTCCGGCCCAGACCACGCCTTCGGCAAGCGGCGAGGGTGCAATGGCGTAGACCACGCCGCGACGCGGTCCCTGGCCGAGGTTGTCGGCGACTGTCGGTGCATCCAGCGTCTTGGGCACGATTGGATTCGGGCGAGTGAGATCCGGGCTGATCCGTTGCCAATGTTCCCCGCCGTCGCTGGTACGAAACACGTGTTGATTGCCGAAATACAAGTCATGCGGTTTGAGTGTGGAAAACGTCAGCGGCAAAGTCCACACGCCTCGATACACGTCGGGCAGCGCCAGTGTGGGGTCAACATTGCGGATTTGCTGCGTGCGCCGATCAAGCTTGTCCACGCGACCGCCGAACACGATATCCGGATCGTTCGGGTCCGGCGCAACATTGTCACTTTCGCCGCCGACGGCGACTTCGTTGAATTCCCGCAACGTGATGCCATCGTGACTGGGGCCGCGACTGGGTAGTCCGATCGCACCGGAATCCTGTTGTGAGCCGTAGACCCAATACGGAAAGCGATTGTCGGTGCTGATGTGATAAATCTGTGCGGTTGGCTGGTTGTGCCAGGTACTCCAGGTCTTGCCGCCATTGAGCGTGATTTGTGCGCCTTGATCCACGGCCAGAATCTGGCGCTGCGGATCGCTCGGGTCGATCCACAGCGCATGAAAATCATCGCCGGTTGGATCGCCCTTGAGCGCAATGAAATGGGCACCACCATCGTCGGAACGCAGCATGATGGTGTTGAGGACGAAAATGCGATCCGGATTCTTTGGGTCGATGGTCAGTTCGCCAAAATACCAGCCGCGTCCCCAAAGGCGCGCATCGCCAGTCGTCTTCGTCCAGTTGGCGCCGCCGTCGTCGGAACGGTACAAGCCACCGGCATCGCCATCGACAATGGCGTATACGCGCTGCGGTGCGGCCGGCGAAAGTGCGATGCCCACGCGCGCCACGCTTGACGGAAATCCATGTCCGACAAGATGCGTCCAATGCGCGCCGCCATCACTGGTTTTGTACAAGCCGCTGCCGGGGCCATTTGACGGCGGATAGACGTTCCATGGTGGCCGCCGCGTTTGCCAAAGCGCGGCATAGATGACTTTGGCATTGCCGGGTTCGAATGCCATGTTGATTGCGCCGGTATCCGCATTGGGACCCAGTATCTTTTTCCAGGTCTTGCCGCCATCGTGCGACGCGAACACGCCGCGCTGCGCATTCGGTCCGTACGGGTGACCGAGAGCCGCAACAAACACATGATCGGCATCGTCGGGATCGACCAGAATGCGGCCAATCTGCTGGCTGTCGCGCAAGCCTGAAAACGCCCAGGTCTTGCCGCCATCGATGGATTTGTACACGCCATCGCCTTGCGCAATATCCGAGCGCATGTCGGCCTCGCCAGTGCCGACATAGATCACCCGTGGGTCGGATGGCGCAACCGCAATCGCGCCAATTGAACCGACAGGCTGCGCATCAAAGATGGGTTTCCAGGTGCGACCGGCGTCATGGGTTTCCCATACGCCGCCATTGACCGAGCCGAAATAAAAATGTTGCGTTGTACCTGGTACTCCCGCGACCGCGAGCACGCGGCCACCCCGGAAGGGGCCCACCAGACGCCAGTGCAGATCCTGAAACGACGCGGCATCGAATGCCTGTGCGGCAATCGACACGACCAGCAGCGCCAGCGTGCAACAAATACGTGATGCGATCATGCGACTTCCCCGCTAACCGGTTCGATGGACCGGCGGTATCCGTGGATCATGGTGTTGCAAACAGGTTTTGAATTCGTGCCTGCCCTGATGCATTGTCGCAGCGCATTGCGCACCGCGACAACACGCCAGAAGTCACAGTTACGGGCCCGGCAAATTCGCCGCTTCTGCGGGTTCCGTCGCGGGTTCGCGCAAGTGCGCCTCGACGGTTTCCACGGGTAGACGCAGCGACAACGCCAGCCACATGATCAGTGCGGAAAATACGGCGATCACGATGATCGCCCAACCAAAACCCAGAAAGCCGATGTTGCCTTGCAGCTTTGACAGCGCGGGGTATTCGCCCAACCAACTGATGAACGTCAAACCTGCCAGCCAAACCACGACCCAGATGCCGGAACGAATTTCCAGTTTCGGTGTGGTGGTCGGGTTGCGCAATTCATGAACGATCAGCACGACGTAGCCGATCAGCACCGCAATCATCAATTTCCAGACGATATCCCAACCCGACCAATACACGATGAGGTTGGAAGACAGAAAGCCGAGAAACGCGATCACGTGCACGAACGGCAGGCGGAACGGGCGCTCCTGACGTGGCAACTGGCGCCGCATCGCAACCAGGGCGAGGGGGCCGGAGCCAAACGACAACACCGTGGCAGAAGTAACGAAGCCAACCAGCTTTTGCCAACCCGGAAACGGCAACAGGAAGATGGTACCGGCGACGAATGTCAGGATCACGCTCACCCAGGGCACGCCGCGCGCGGATACTTTTGCCAATACGCGCGGTGCATTGCCGTTGCGGCCCATCGCATACGAAATCCGCGCCGTTACCGTCGAGTAGATCAGACCGGTGTCGGCAGGAGAAATGAAGGCATCGATATACAGCAACACCGCAAGCCAGCTCAGACCCATGACCGTAGCCAGTGCCGCGAGCGGTCCGTAGACAGCGGCAATATGGTCCAGCCCGCCGGTGAAGCTGGTGCCAATGTGCGCCCACCCGTTGGCCAGCGCTTCGGGCGGCAATGCGGCAATGAAGGCAATTTGCAGCGCCACGTAA
>DASSXQ010000318.1:0-12961 GCA_035703725.1 Rudaea sp. | reverse complement strand
CAATGGCAATGTAAAGCTGTTGCGTCAACAAATTGCCGATCGTGGCCTGCGCGCGAAAATCGTGATCGATCAACGCCTGAAATACGGTGCCAATATCGGCCCGGGCCGCATCGGGTTGCTTGAAACGGGCATTGATATGGCCAAAACGCTGCGGATAAATCGTCGCCGTCACATCAGCGGGAAAGGTCTGCGTTTTGGCATCGTAGTCCAGTTCGATCGACTTGACTTTGCCGAGCTCGATGCCGCGAAAATCCACGGGCGATCCAACCGTGAGGCCACGCAGGCTCTGATTGAAATGCATGCGGATATCGACTGCCGGACCATCCGGCGCGCGCAAGGCATCGCCGACATCACGGTACAAGTCGAATGTCGTGCCCTCCGCAGCTTCCTGTTTGTTTGTGTCATCGGCTGACTGAAAGGCGACGCCGCCGGCGATCACCGTGGCCAGCGATTCGGTATTGACCTTCAGTCCGGACGCGTTCAGAGCCAGGTCCACGCCACTGGCATTCCAGAAATGGGTTTCGGCGTTCACGAACCGATCGTATGGCGCATCAACGAACAGACGCATGGTGACGCCTTTGCCATCGGCGTCCAGGCGGTACGCAGTAATTCGGCCGACGCGCAGGCGCCGAAAATAAACGGGCGATCCAATGTCAAGCGACCCAAGATCTGCACTGTGCAGGGCAAAGCCGCGGCCCCGATCTGCATGCAATATTGCCGGAGGCTGTTCCAACCCGACAAAGTCGAATTTCTTGCGCTTCGACGTACCCGCATCCGCGCCAATGTAGGTGCCGGACAAAAGCGTGCTCAATCCGGATACGCCGCCCACGCCAATGCGCGGCCGCACGACCCAATAGCGCGCATCCTCGACGGCGAATCCATGCGCATGGCGATCCAGTTCAACATGCACCAGCACATGCAAATTGTCTTTGCTCAGCGACACGCCGTGAACGCGCCCGATCACCACTTCCTTGTATCGAACCTGCGTCTTGCCTGCCTCGATACCTTGCGCGGTCTGGAAACCGATGGTGATCTTCGCGCCGACAGAACGATAGCTGCCAATCAATACGCTGGCACCGACAACTGCTGCCAGCAGCGGAACAAGCCAAATCAATGACGGCAGAAAGCGGCGCCGCTCAATCACGATCGGCTGCGGCAATTCGTCGATACGTTCGTGGTCTTCCCGCTCGTCAACCATTGGCGTGTTCCACATCCCAGATCAAGCGCGGATCGAAACTCGAAGAAGCCAGCATCGTCAACACGACCACGGCGCCAAACGCCACGATACCGGGGCCGGGCAGTACCTGGGCAATGCGACCGAAATCAACCATCGTCACCAGCAGTGCGACGACAAACACATCGAGCATCGACCAATGCCCGACCCTTTCAATCATCCGGTACAACGCGGTGCGCTGGCGCAATGCCCGAGTTGATCCGGTCTGCGCGCCATACGCCAATATTGCCAATCCGATCATCTTCAGGATGGGCAACACCATGCTTGCCACGAATACAATCAGCGCAAGGCCTTCTGATCCATTATTCCACAATTCCACAATTCCACCCATGATCGTATGCGCATTGCGACCGGCCATCAAGTTGCCGGTAAACATGACTGGCAAGACATTGGCAGGAACGTAAAGCATGGCCGCGGCAACAATCAACGCCCAGGTGCGAGAGATGCTGCGCGGTTTGCGCCCATGCAGACGCGCGCGACAACGCGGACAACGGTGTACGGCGCCATCATGCATCGCGCGACACGGCAATCCGCACGCCTCGCAAACAACGATGTTCAACCGTTGCGCACTGCCAGATCGGCTCATTCGTCCACCTCCGCGGCGATATCCCACAGGTAACGATGATCCAGTGACGCCACCAGGGTAATCAGACCGGTCAGGATCGCGAAAGCCCACAGTCCGATGCCCGGAGCAACCCGGGCCAAGCCTGCCAATTTCACCATCGCCACAAAGATGCCGAGCATGAATACTTCCGGCATGCTCCAGTCGCGAGTGAAGCGCAGCACGCGCATTGCCGCAGCAAAACCGACTGCGCGCAAACGCAGCGTCAATGCCGACAGCACATAGCTCGCCGCCAGCAATTCGACCAGCGGAAAGAAAAACAGGCACAACGCAATCAGGATCGCGACCGACTCCAGTCCGTCGTTCCAATTGACGATGATGATGCCCCACAGCGTGCTCGCGTCAGTCGCCCCGCGCATCTGGATGTGCGCAATCGGATAGACGTTGGCGAGCACGAAGGCCATCAAACCGGTCAAGGTGAACGCCAGCATGCTGCCGACTTCAAGCCGCTGCGCACGCTCGAGTTGTGTACCGCAACGGCAACAACGCAGCAACTGGCCGGGACGCAGACTCGGCTTGCGATAAACAGCGTCGCAGTGGTCGCAGACCATCAGGGCGTATTGGCGACTGCTTTCCAAAAGGCGGGCTCCGTGCGTGGCAGTTTTACACTTTGCCTCATTCCGCATGAAGGAAACCGAAACACGCAATCGCGCCAAGCAAGACTTTCGGCATAGGCACTCCAGAGGCACTGGCGTACCATGGCCGATTCTCACCGGGGAGATACTTGCCATGCATGCCATTCTTGAATCGGCCGCGCTCGCGACAGCCATTTGCGCAATCATTTCCACTGCCAGCGCCGCCGAGACCGCAACCACATCCGCAACACCCGTCGCCATGCATTGCGGGCACATGATCGACACCGATGCGGGCAAGTTGCTCGGCGCCACCACCATTGTCGTGGATGGCCAGCGCATCACGCACGTGCAGGCAGGTACGGTTGATGTTCCCGGCGCACGGGTTGTCGATCTGCCGGATGAAACCTGTCTGCCCGGACTGATCGACAGCCATACGCATCTGACCATGCAATTCAGCAAATCCACGTACAGCGATCAGTTCCGGCTGAATCCGGCCGACTACGCCATCCAGAGCACGGTCTACGCCCGCCGCACGCTGCTGGCCGGGTTCACGACCGTGCGCAATCTCGGCGACTCCAACAACGAGTCCATCGCGTTGCGCAACGCGGTCAAATCGGGACTGGTTCCGGGACCGCGCATCTTCAGCGCCGGTCAGTTCATCGGCACCACCGGGGGCCATGCCGATCCGACCGATGGATATCGATGGGATCTGCAGGGCGATCCAACGCCAAAAGATGGCATCATCAATTCACCCGAGGACGCGTGGAAAGCGGTGCGCCAGCATTACAAGGATGGCGCCGACCTGATCAAGATCATGCCGTCCGGCGGCGTGCTCGACGAAAGCTCCAGCTCCGGAAACCCGCAGATGACGATTGCCGAAATCCAGGCCGTTGTCGCCGCTGCACACGATTACGGATTCACCGTGGCCGCACACGCCCACGGTGCCGAAGCCATCCGACGCGCCGTGATTGGCGGCGTGGATTCCATCGAGCACGGTACCTTCATGGACGATGCGGACATGAAGTTGATGAAGCAACACGGCACCTGGTACGTGCCGACGATCATAGCGGGCCAGTTCGTCATGGAAAAAGCCAAGCAAGGCTGGTATCCGCCGCAGGTCGCGCGCAAGGCCGAGGAAGTCGGGCCGGTCATCATGGCAACCGCCGGCAAGGCCTACAAGGCCGGCGTCAAGATTGCCTTCGGCACCGACGCCGGCGTGTACCCACATGGCGAGAATGCAAAGGAATTTCAGTACATGGTCCAGGCCGGCATGCCGCCAATGTTCGTCATTCAGGCCGCAACCACGCATGCCGCGCAACTGCTCAAGCACGAAAAGGATTTCGGCAGCATCGCACCCGGCAAGTTTGCCGATGTCATCGCCGTACGCGGTAATCCGCTCGACGACATCACGCTGATGCAACACGTGATTTTCGTGATGAAGGCCGGCGTGGTGTACGAACAAGTCGGCCAGCCGCTTGCCGCCGCGCTCGCCAAGTAAGCTTCCCGGCGCGCAGCAATTCCCCCGCCGCAACGGCGGGGTTTTCTGTTTGCATGCTTCATGTCAGTAAACCGCGCCCCATGACGTAACCGCGGATGAATCGCCATCATTTTGCTGGCGACACGTCGAGGTGAGTCGTGAAAACGTCGTCCAATTTGCTGCTTGCGCAGCTGCTTTGCTGCCTGCTGTATGCGTTCATGCCGGCGGCATTTGCGCAGGCAATTGATGCCTTCAATCCATCTCCAGACACGCCACCGGCCACGCTTGCCATACAGGCAGATGGCAAAATTCTGCTCGCGGGCAATTTTCTGGACATCGGGATCGTCCCCCGCGAGCGCATCGCACGATTCACTGTGGATGGTTCGCTTGACGCCACTTTTGCGGACCCGCACGTTGACAGCAACATCGATGCCATTGCGGTCCAGGCGGATGGCAAAATCCTGATTGGAGGCTACTTCAGCGCGCTCGGCGCAACGCCACGCCACAATCTGGCACGCTTGAACAGTGACGGTACGGTCGACACCACGTTTGCCGATCCGGACCTCAACGGCAACGTCTGGGCAATTGCGATACAGCCGTCCGATGGCAAAATTCTGGTCGCGGGCGATTTCACCATGGCGGCGGCCACTTCGCGCCGCGGCGCCGCGCGCTTGAATACCAACGGAACACTCGATACGAGTTTTGCCGACCCGAATTTCGATCCGGACAATGGCTATGCGCCGGTTCGCTGCATCGCCTTGCAAGCGGATGGACACGTACTGATTGGCGGCTCATTTTCACAGGTTGGCAGCACATCGCATTTCTATTTTGCACGCTTTTCCAGCAGCGGCGTATTCGACCCGACGTTTCCCGCCGGCAACGAGCCGCAAGTGGCAGCGATTGTCGTGGCGCCGGATGGATCGATCTTTGTCGCCGACCCTGGTGCCGAAAAAATCCTGAAATATTCCCCGATTGGCGTGGCCGATCCCAGCTATGTGTCAGCGCTTGCGGATGGCTCAAGCAATGGCATGATCCTGCAGCCCAACGCCAAGATTGTCATCGGCGGTACATTCGAGAATGTGGCGGGACAGCCGCATCACGCGCTCGCACGCCTCAATGCCAACGGGTCGCTCGACACCGGGTTCGGCGACTTGCAATTCCGTTTCGACGCGACAAATCCAAACGGCTACATCTACGGCGTGGCTGCCCAAACCGATGGCAAGGACGTCGCGATCGGAAATTTCCTGCTCGTGAATGGTCAGGCGCGTCAATTCGTCGCCCGAGTTGCCAGCAACGATACGACGGTCAACATCCTGAGCGGTCAGCCTTCCGGCGGCAGTGTCATCGTCACCTGGACACGTGCCGGCGCCGGTCCGGAGCTCGCGCTGTCACCGATCCTGATGCATTCCACGGATGGCGTGCATTTCAGTGCCGACGGCGCAATGTCACGCATCGCCACGGGCTGGCAGAAATCCGCGCCTTATAACGTCAATGGCGCGCCGTTTTACCTGCGTGCTTCAGGCTTCACGTCCTCGGGTGCCGGTAACGGCTCATTGGGATCGATCAACAGCCCGGTGTTTGTCAGCGACCGGATTTTTGCCAACGGATTTGAATGAGACTGGATGTCAGTCGACCGCAACGTTTGGCGCAACCGGAATGCCACAGGGAAAAACAACGGCGCCAAGCCGTGATATGTACAAGTGCATTTGTGTATTTCGTGCAGTCGAAATTGCAAGCAGCGATACGCCATGATCCCGAATCACCTCGATACGCCTTTGCCACGTCAGCGCCCATTGGTCGCGTACATCGCCGCGATGTTTGCGCTGGGTGGCGCGATGAGCGTTTGCCACGCCGCGCCCAGCCAGGTCACGAACTGCAACGACAGTGGATCGGGCAGCTTGCGTGCGGCAGTCGCTTCGGCCACGAGCGGCGAATCAATCGACATGCAGGCTTTGACATGCAGCACGATCACACTGACCAGTGGCGGGATCTCCACCAATCTCGACAACCTGTCGATCCTGGGCCCAGGACAGGGCAAGCTCACCATCACAGGACCGCCAACTCCTGAAGCACCCTTCGCGGCCATCAACACCGCGACGGGTACGTTCCATATCGCCAATCTTACCGTGGCCAACGGTCACGGCGTCGGCCCCGGTTGCGTGTACGCGAAAGGCAATCTTTCGCTCAGCGGCGTGACGGTGACCGGATGCACATCGGTGGGCAACGTCGGTGGCGGTGTGCGCACGCGTGGCAATTTGACGATGGTCAACAGCACGCTGAGCGACAACACCGAGGTCAACAGCTTCGGCGGGGGTGGCGCATGGGTGGATGGCAATGCCACGATCAGCAACAGCACCATCAGCAATAATGTCGCGACGACAGATTCTCCCTACTACGGTAGCTTCCGTGCAGGCGGCCTGTATGTCGGCGGCAATTTGAGCCTGAGCCACAGCACAATCAGCGGCAATCGCGTCTCCTCCTCGCGGAGCGAAGTCCCCGCATTCGGCGGTGGCGCAAGCGTCAACGGCGATGCCCATATCGTGTTCAGCATCATTGGCAGCAATAGCGCATCCGGCGCAGGTACCGATGTGCGCGGCGGCGGCATTTACATCGGCAGCCCTGCCGGCCCTGCCAACTATGCTTACTTCGGCTACAGCACGATCAGTGGCAATTCGATTGTTTCGTCGACAACCGGCTCGGTGGCAAATGTCCAGGGTGGTGGAATTTCTTCGGAAAAACCCTTTGGCTTCAAGTTTTCGACCATCGATCACAACCACTCCAACGGCGTTGGCGGCGGCATCGGCGCAGGAGCCAATGCGCATCTGAACATGACCATGAGCACGATCAGCGGAAATATCGCCGGATTCCAGGGAGGGGCGATTTTCACCAGCTACGACAAAACCATGTTGTTGCTCAACAGCACGGTTGCCGAAAATTACACCGCTACCGCCACCCGATGCGCGGGTATCTTTTTCAACTACGGCGGCATGCTGACGACAGAAAGCTCGATCATCGCGAAAAATACCAAGTACAACTCCAACCTGAGTCCCTGCGATATCGGCGGCAATTCGCCGCTGACCATCAGCGCCGTCAACGGACACAACCTGATCCAGAACTCGATCGCGACAGTGTCTGCCGATACCATTTCCGGCGATCCGCAGTTCTTCACTCTGGCCAACAACGGCGGTGTAACGCAGACGCTCGGCATTGCGCAATCGAGCCCGGCACGCCAGGCGGGAAGCAACCTGTTCAACCTCTCATCGGATCAGCGTGGCTTCGGTTACCCACGCACGCGTGGCGGCAAGACCGACATCGGAGCCTTCGAGTGGCAGGGCATCGGCGACGGCGACACGATCTTCAGGAACGGATTCGATCTGCAATTTCAATGACTGATACGCAGCAGATGGCCACGCGGGCGACGCGAGCCTGCAGGTGCTGCATCCTCAATGCCAGCCGCTCCATTCAAATCACCGCGCGGGCTCTGCCTGTTGGCTCAAGCATCGAAACGCGCCGCGTGTTCAACCAACTGCGGCACCCGCCGTCGCGATAGCGATGTCAGCAATCCGCTTCAGACGACGTAACCCGAAATGCATTACGCGATCAGGAGTCCACCGTGAACCCTCGCCCCACCGCTGAACGCCGCCGCCCGTTGGCGGTCGCCATCGCCACGTGTTTTGCACTTGTTGGGTTTTCCCCGGCTTGCTTTGCGGCCTACGACAATGTGACGAATTGCAACGACGCAGGTGCCGGCAGTCTGCGCGATACCATTGCGAATGCCGCGAGTGGCGACACCGTGATCCTGAATCCGGTCGCGATGCAATGCAGCGTGATCACTCTGACCAGCGGCGAGATTGTCGTTGCCCGACAAGATCTCACCGTCAAGTACAACGGCAATAACTCGAATCGATTTACCCTCTCGGGCAACCTCGGCAGTCGCGTGTTCAAGCACACCGGTACAGGTACGCTCAAACTGCAACGATTGGGAATCGAATTGGGAAAGTATACGAATCCCCCGGGCGGCTCTGCGAAAGGGGGTTGCATCTACTCGGCAGGAACCGTGGATCTGGAATATTCCAGCGTGACGGCGTGCAAACTCACGGGCAACGCGGATCACACATACGCACGCCTCGGCGGCGGCATCTACGCTGGCATGCACCTGATCGTCAATCACAGCACGATCTCGGCAAACAGCGTCACGGACCCGACAATAAATTACCAGGCAAACGGTGGTGGTGCGGCGGCACCTGCCATCACTGCGACGTACAGCACCTTCAGTGGCAACTCCGCGGGCGGTTACGGCGGTGGGATGTATGCCACGGACGCCACGGGTGAAGGGTCCGGATCGTTGATAAGGCAATGCACCATCTCCGGCAACACGGGTCATCGCGGCGCCGGCATAAGCACGCGTGGCAATAGCCTGACGATTCTGGAAAGCACGATCTCCGGCAATAGCGCGGGCAGCTATGGCAGCGGAATGTTTGTCGATGGCACTCCGACAGCCATTTACAACAGCACGATTGCGTTTAACCGAGGCGTCAACACATGCGGCGTCTTCTTCAATGAGCGCGGCAACTATTCCTACGCATTGCAAAGCTCGATCGTGGCGAACAACACCTACTCGACAGGCTCGTCCATCCGCGAATGCGACGTTACCGGAGACATCACCAGTGGCAGCCACAACATCGTATTGACATCTTTCGGAAATCTGCCGTCAGACACGGACAGTCGTGACCCGCTGCTGTTTGCGCTGGCCGACAATGGCGGTGCGACGTTCACGCATGCGTTGCGCAATGGCAGCCCGGCATTCGGTGCGGGGGAAAACTTGACTCGACTTGCCACCGACCAGCGCGGAACCGGATTCGCGCGCGTTGTGGACGGCGCGGTTGATATCGGCGCCTACGAAGTGCAAGACCGCGACGACCTGATATTTGCCAATGGGTTTGACTAGCGTGATGTTCGATCACCACGCACCGAGGAGGGAAACCCGTGAAATGCGCCCATTCATGTCACAAGCAGTTGCAAGGAATTCAATCCAACTTTTGGGAAACGGCCCGATGAAAATCCACCATTACCTGCCGCTGTTGTTGCTTTCCCCACTGGCTCATGCCGGCGCGGATTGTCAGCCCGTCTATGACGCCATGCAGAAACTGGCGATCACGCCGGTGCGCGAACACATGCAGCAAACGGCAGATTTCAAGCAATCCACGTCCAATGGCGAAGTCATCATCACCCCCACTGCCATGTATGTGCAGGTAGACGGAAAATGGAAGTCGACGCCGTACGACCCCAACAAACAGGCTCAGGCCATTGCCGAATCCGCCACCACCCGGCACACCGTTTGCACGCACCAACCCGACGAAAAGGTCGGCGCCGAGGTCGCAGACGTCTATGCCACGCATGACGTCCAGGAAGCGGGAACCACGATAAATGGGAAGTTGTGGATTTCCAAAACACGCGGTGTGCCCCTTCGACAAATGATCGACATGGACGTTGGCGGCAAGCGCGGCAAATCACATACCGATCTGCGCTTTGACTACGCCAACGTCCAGCCACCGGTTGCGGGACAGTAGTACCCATCGTCATTCCCGGCCGGGAGCGCGTTCGGCGGCCGATCCGGCGTCGTTTGCGCGCGGCGGATACCAGGTTGCCGTGGTCCAGCGAGGTCCAACACAACAGGACGACAAAATGGACTCCGACATGAACGCCGCGATCCCGGCGCCACTCGATGCCCGGCGGCCTGGCCAATCAGGCAATCATCTTTTTCGCGCCACCACCACGCCGGCAGTCACGCGAGTCCCGCTTTCGCCGGAATGACGACAACCGAGACCATTCCCGTGCGTCATTGACAGCTGGAATTATCGGGACGTTACGAGATCGATCACTCGTGCGGCGATGCGGACAGAAGCTTGCGCGCGGTCGGGTACAAGTCCATTTCTATACTCGGCAGTGCGTGCAAATCCTTGCGCGCTGCCGCCAACATCGACTCACCTTGCGTGCGGCTTCCCTGCCGTATCAGGCAATGTCCAAGCAGCAGTTGCGCCTGGCGCAGAGGCACGGCATCACGCAACGGCATGCGCGGTTTCAATTCGGCGACCACTGCATCCAGCATCGGCCTGGCTTGCTCGCACTTGTGCGTGCCGACGAAAAAATCCGCGAGCGGCAAACGCCATTGAAACATGTCGATGTCTTGAGTCACGTGCAACGTGTTGCCAATTGCAAGGGCAGCGGCAAGATCGCGCTCGGCATCGGTGTCGGACCCGTTGAGCTGTTCTGCAATTCCCAAACCGCGCAGGGCCACTGCGGTGTTGCCGGACAACTGGCCCTCGTGGTGCTTCTGGATGTCCACAGCCTGGCGTGCGTAAATCACTGCTTCGGCAAATTTGTGTTCCTGGACAAGCGTGTTGGCGAGATTCTCGCTGTCGGTCGCATCGAGCAACTGCGCGCTCTCGCGATGCTTGCGCGCCAGCACGTCACGTTGCAGTGTTTCAGCTTCGGCCAAACGGCCAACGTGCAGCAAAGCAAAGGCCAGATTATTTTTCGCGGTCAGCGTGTCGGGATGTTCGGCGCCCAGGGTTTTCGTGTAGCGGGTCAATACTTCCTGCGCGAGCGGCACTGCATTGGCGAAATCGCGCTGCTCCACGCGCACGACAACGAGCAAGTTCAATGCTTCACTGATCTGCGGATGATCTGGCGGCAGCGTTTGGCGGAAAATCGCCAACGCATCATTGCCAAGTTTTTCTGCCTGCGCGAGCTTGTTCTGGTCGACGTAAACGCCGGCAAGCCCAATTTCAGCAACTCCGACCAGCGGATGCCGGGTACCAAAAATTTTCCGGCGAACCGCCAAGGCGCGTTGCAGCAACGGCTCGGCCTCGGTGTATCTGCCAGACTCATCCAGATGTACGCCAAGGTTGAGTTGCGATGCTGCGACATCGGCATCGTCGGGGCCAAGACTCTTCTCGCGGATCGCCAGCGTGCGCCGGTACAACTCCAATGCCTCACTGCGCTTGCCCAGGTCGTCGAGGTTTGCGGCGTAATCGTCAAGATATCGCGCGGTGTCAATTGCGCCTGCGCCAGCATGGCGCTCGGCAGATTCACGCGCAGCGCGAAACTGCGCTTCCGCCGCAACGAAGTCGCCTCGCGCGCGCAGCAGTAGTCCAAGTTCGTCGTAACTATCGCTGATCGCCGGATCATCGGGCGGCAAACGCGCCAGGCGTGTGCGCAAAGCCTCGCGCAGCAGTGGTTCGGCGCGCGCGTAGTCGAACTTCAATCGCAGCACGCGCCCCAATTCCAGTTGGCTTTCAGCCAGTTCCACGCGATCGGCATGCACGCGCCGCAGATCCAGCGCCTGACGTGCAAGCGGCAAAGCCTGGTCGTACAAGCCCAGGCCCGTATAGGTGACCGCCACCGTTTGCAGTAAACGGGCACGCACGGTGGCATCGATGCCCGTGTTTGCCCGAAGGCGTTGCGTGCCTTGATCAAGCAAATCTTCGGCGCTGAGCTTTGTCCCTTGGGCGTGCATCGGGTTCGCGCCACTGAATAGACCCACCAGAAACTGCGTGACCTGTTGCGAAACCTGGGCCTCACGCGCCTTGGCCTGCGCCTGCCAAAGCGCCAGACCAAGCGCGGCAATCAGCAGCAGCACACCCGTCGCCACCGCGCCAACACCGAAACGATGCCGGCCAACGAACTTGCGAATACGGTACCCGGCTTGGTCGCGCCGTGCAGAGATGGGTAGGCCGGCAAGAAAGCTTTGCAAGTCGTCAGCAAACGCGGCAACCGTCGCGTAGCGCCTGTGCGGCTCGCGTTGCAGGGCCTTGAGCGTAATCGTGTCGAGGTCTCCACGTAGCGAGCGCGCAACAACCGGCGATTCAGCAACGCTAACGCGGCTCGGCGCTACCGGGCAGGTGGTGTCCTGCGCTTGCCGCATTGCCTCGGCCGTGGGGGCCTGGCTCGTCGCCAATGGACGCTTGCCGGTGAGTAGTTCGTACAGCACGCAGCCCAGCGCATAGGTGTCGGTAGCCGTCGTTTCCGCTTCACCGCGTAGCTGCTCCGGTGCCGCGTAGGCTGCGGTGACCGGCCTATGCAATGCATCCACAGTCGCGGCTTCGCGGCCGCCCGGATCGTCGAGCAATTTGGCGATACCGAAATCGAGCAGCTTGGCCTCGCCGGCCACCGTGACCAGTACGTTCGACGGTTTTATGTCGCGATGCACGACAAGCTGACCGTGCGCGAATTGAACGGCAGCACAAATATCCAGGAACAGCCCGATGCGCGTTTCCAGGATCGCGCCATGCTCCGTGCAGTAGCGCAGTAATGGCAACCCGTCGATGTATTCCATGGCGAAGTACGGTCGACTATCCGCGGCCAGCCCGCCGTCGAGCAGACGCGCAATATGCGGGTGTTCCAGACGCGCGAGGATCTGGCGTTCGCGCAAGAAGCGCGCAAGCACGGCATCGGAATCCATGCCGCGCTTGATCAGCTTCAGCGCAGCGCGTTGCTCGAACTGGCCGTCCGCGCGCTCGGCCAGCCAGACGACGCCCATACCGCCGCGGCCGAGTTCGCGCAACACACGCCACGGCCCGAAGCGTTCGTCGATGCGCACGCTATCGCGCTCATCGGCATCGGCCCAATCGGCAGCGACGAAATTGCGCGCGCACTGTCCGCCGCCGTCAAAATCCAGTGCAACTGCATCCGCAGCGAGCAATGCGCGGACTTCACGCCGCAAATCAGCGTCGTCGCCGCAAAGTCCGTCAAGCAACGCCGCACGCGCCTCCGGCGCCGCCTCCACCACTTCATCGAAGACCGCACCGATGCGTTGCCAGCGTTGCGTATCCATGCTCAGGCCTGCGCGCCGTCCAGCCCCAACTCGTGGACGAGGAACGCGCGCGCGCGGCGCCAGTCGCGAAACACGGTGCGCTCGGTCAGTTCCTGCAAGCATGCGATGTCGGCAATTTCCAGCCCTGCGAAAATACGCCATTCGACAAGTTGCCCAGCGCGTGGGTCGATCTGGCTCAGACGCGTCAATGCGTCATCCAGCGCAACCAGATCGATCA
>DASSXQ010000214.1:0-13239 GCA_035703725.1 Rudaea sp. | reverse complement strand
AGTCGTGTGTTGTGATACCAACGACTCACCTTGGCTCGGTTTGCAGCCCAGCGTTCGTCTGGGTGGCATTCGCGCACTCGTATGCGTGCCGCTGCATCTGGCCGAGGGCGGCAAAGGCGTGATCTATGTCGATAGCCGCATGCCGGGCCCACCGGTAACCGAGTTGGATCTGGAATTGATCGAAAACGTCGCCAGCCATGCATCGGGGGTGCTTGCCACCAATCTGTTGCAGGGCGAGGTTGATCGGCTGCTCGAATCTGCGACCGAACTCGACGATTTGGCTCCGCGCTGGGACGAACTGCGCGCTTTTTGATTTGCGCCACGCGCAACCAGCACGTCGATTCCAAACATGACTGCCAGCGCGGCCGTCGTGCTTGTTGCAAGTTGGCGTTCCGCGCTATCGTTCGCGCATGCCCATCGAGGTCGAAATCGAGCCAGTCGCTGGCGATGATTCCGTGGCGACGATCACCGGTCAGCTCGGTTTCTACGATCTGGTCCGTGGCGACATCTTGTCCGGCCGATTCCGCATTGAAATGCTGCTTGGAGTTGGCGGCATGGGTATGGTCTATCGTGCCACCGACCAATCCCTGAACGTGGATGTAGCGCTCAAGTTGCTGCGTCCGGAACTGGCGCGACGCCCCGAATCGTTCGAACGTTTTCGTCAGGAATTGTTGCTCGCCCGGCAGGTTTCCAGTCGCCATGTCGTGCGCATTCACGATATTGCGCAAGATGATGGGCGTTGGTTCATCAGCATGGACTACATCGATGGCGAATCGCTCGAGCGCCGACTCGATCGCGGCGCGAAGTTGTCCACAAACGAAGTCCTTTCCATTGCGCACGACCTGCTCGACGGCCTGGGTGCCGCGCACCAGTCCGGTGTCGTGCATCGGGATTTGAAGCCCGCCAACATTCTCATCGATCACGACAATTGCGCTTTCATTTCCGATTTCGGCGTGGCCCGCAGTCTTGGATCGACCGGCATGACCCACACCGGAATGATCGTGGGCACGCCCGAGTATCTTTCTCCGGAACAAGCGCGTGGCGAAACCGTCGACGCGCGCAGCGATCTGTACGCGGCCGGATTGATCATTTACGAAATGCTCGTCGGCGAGTTGCCGTTCAGCGGTGGCACACCAGCAGAAACGGTGATGCAGCGAATCCTGCGGCCAGCGCCGCCGCTGTCTGTGCGTCGGCCGGACTTGCCGCGTTGGCTGCACGCATTTGTTGGCCGCCTGCTCAAGCTGAATCCCGCGCACCGCTTCGCAACGGCCAGGGATGCCTTGCGCGCTTTGGAAACGCGTCATGTGCCGCGGCCGCCACTCAACCGCCGTGCAATCCTGTTGACCTTTCTGGCATTGGTTGCCGCAGCTGGAGCAATCGACTGGGTCATCCATCGCATGTCGGCTGTACCCAAACCTGTTGCGGTCGTTGCAGCAACGCCGCAACTGGCTGTCCTGCCATTCGCGACGATCACATCCAATAATGCTCATGCCGCACTTGCGCGTGCCTTGAACGCTCATTTGCAAACATGGTTGCGCAGTGACGCTGCAATTGGAGTCATTCCACGTCGGCGTGTATTGCATGCGATTGCTCGCACGGCAACCGACCTTCATGGTGAAGCGTTGTTGCGGTTGCTTCCGGCAATCGCCAGCGCATCAAGTGCATCGCAACTCTTGCACGCACAACTGGGCGACGACAACCACAGCCTCGCATTGCATGTGACCATGAACGATCCCGCAAGCGCGGCGCCAGCGCGTGAAATCACGATCCAGGGCAAAGATTCAACCGGGTTGTTCAATGCCTATCTTGTCGCCATGCCAAAATTTCTTGCCGCCGCGGGAATTCATGTCGGCGCACCGCCGTCCATGAATGCCGCCGACATCGTGAACTTTGGGCGCGCACTGTTGGAAACGGATCGAAATGAAAATCAGGAAGCGGTAAAGGTATTGTCACCTTTGGCAACTGCCATGCCGGACAGCGCACTCGTCGCATCCGCGTTACTGCATGCCGAAGATGCTGCGCAACAGGCCTTGCAGGCGCAAAACAGCCGCAGCGAAATCATCCGGCGGTTTCCGCACGACACGCAACCATTGGCGCTGGAACTGTACGCAACGGCGTTGAGCGACGAGGATCAAGACGTTGCCTCAGGTCGCGTATTGGCACAAGCAGTGCGCGCCTACCCACACGATGCACAATTGATTCTGGCGCAATCCGACAGCTTGCGCGCTGCAGACCAACGCGATGTTGCGATGACGTTGCTCAAGCAATACCTGACAACTGCGAGCGATGATGCCAGCGCATGGTTTCTGCTCGGACGCACGGCAATCGAAAACGGCAACGCTCGTTCGGCGGTCGAAAATTATCTGTTGCATGCGCAAACACTCAATACATTGGCGAACGACAGCAGCGCGGAAGCAGAAACACGAAATGCCATCGGCATCGGCTATGAACGATTGGGTCAGCTCGAGGCAGCCGCAGAACAATACCAACGTGCTGTCGCCATTCGCGAACGGCTTGGCGAAAAAGCGGCTTTGGCCAAGTCGCTGCGCAACCTGGCCATCGTGCAAGCAGAGCAGGGCAAGCGTACGCAAGCCGAAGCCACACTTGCACAGGCCA
The DNA here is from genome assembly GCA_035703725.1 of Rudaea sp. Taxonomy (GTDB): domain Bacteria; phylum Pseudomonadota; class Gammaproteobacteria; order Xanthomonadales; family Rhodanobacteraceae; genus Rudaea. The sequence continues at coordinate 10,623 of DASSXQ010000214.1, read as the reverse complement.
AAGACTTGCTCGAGAGCCTGGGCGACCGTGCCAGCATCGCCTATTTGTACAATGACCGCGGTGTCGTTGCCGAGGAAAGCGGCGACTTTTCGGAAGCGCTGAAATACTATCGCATGGCTTATGCGCTGCGGCAGCAGCTCAACGACCCAGGCGCTTTGGCCGAAAGCCTCAACAACATCGGGTTTTGCTCGTATCGCATGGGTGACTTCGACAATGCTTCGGTGTACTGGAAGCAGGCGCTGACCCAATACCGGCAAATCGGCGATCACAACGGCATGTTGCATATTCAGCAAAGCATGGGTTTGCTGGATATCGCACATGGGCACTTTGCCGGCGCGCGCAAGGATCTGACGGATTCGCTCAACTACGCCCAACAGCATCAATTGCCGGAAGAAGCGGCGGTGGCAAACGTCAGTCTGGCAGAGTTGTCACTGATCGAAGGCCGCTATGCCGATGCCGGAACTTTCGCAAGTCGGGCCGCGCAGATTTTTGCGCGCCGGTCCGATGAACGCGGCACGGCCGAAGCTGCCTTGCTCAAGGCACGCGTTGCGTTGGCGGTGGGCGATGCCGCCGCCGCAAGGCGCGAATTGGGCGCAATCGATCCGAAGCGGTTGAATGACGAGCAAACGGCAGAATTCCAGCTTGCTCTCGCTGCCCAATCTGCGCTCGCTGGCGACATGGGGGGCAGGGCAGCCCGGCTTGACGCCGCCGCAAAAGCGGCAGCCCGCGCGCATAGTGGAACACTGGGCACCAGAATTGATCTGGCGCGAATCCATTTGGCGCTGGCAAACGGGCAAATGGCGTCTGCAAGCGCGGAAATTGGCCAGATTCGCCAACTCACGACGCGACTTGGCGAAGTGCCGCTGCGCCTGGAGTGGTTGGAACTGGAAATCGCAATGGCATTGCGTACCCACCGGATCAGCGAAGCCCAGGCACGCTACCACGAAGCGCTGCCGGTACTGAAGAGCGTTGGCCGTTACGCATTCGCGAGTGTGTTGCATCGCCTCGGCGCGCGCGCATTTTCCGGCAACAATCTGGAATCCACATCGGCTCGATCCGCTGCAAGCAAGGCACTCACGCAAGTGCTCGACGATGCGCCTCTCGATTCGCGCAAGTCGCTCGAAGCGCGATTGACACAACGATGGAACGAGGACGTCGGCGATGAACACGGAACCTGATCCAACTGGCGACGCGCGCGCAGGAGTCCAGCAAAAGTTGCAGGACCTGTTGCACAAACAACGCGAAATTGTTGATCGCCTCATGGAGGGTCAGGTTCAACTCAAGCGCCTGGCAAGATCCGTCTGGTTGGTGCAGGAACAAGAACGGCGCAAATTGGCGCGCGAGCTTCACGATGGCATCGGACAGAATTTGTCTGCGATCATGAATTTGATCGATCGGGCAATGGGTGCGCATGAGTCGGATCGTGAAGAACTCGCCGCTGCCCGCGCACTGGTCGAGACGACGCTGCGCGAAACCCGCGAACTGTCCCGAATGTTGCGCCCCCAGATACTCGACGATCTGGGTATCGAATCGGCGTTGCGGTGGCTGGTGCGGACAATTGGTGAATCCCACGCCGTCCCCATCCGCCTGCACATCGACACCTCGATGTCGCAGTTCGACGAAGAGATATCGACGCTCGTATTTCGTCTCACCCAGGAGGCGTTGCACAACGCCGTACGTCATGCAAAGGCACAACAGATCGCCGTCGAACTGCGTCGTCTTGGATCCAGACTGCACTTGACCATCAGCGACGACGGCGCTGGCTGCGACTTGCGTCAGGCCTTTGCAACCGGTAGCGATGGACGCAGCGGCGGGTTGGGCGGCATGCGTGATCGGGTACGTCTGCATGAAGGCAACATTGATTTTCGGTCTGCACCCGGCGAAGGCATGACCGTCTCGATTACCGTGCCACTTCCCGCTGCACCTGATACAGTTGCTCCATGATTCGACTATTGTTGGCTGACGATCATACGGTGCTACGGGAAGGACTTGCGGCAATATTGCGCAGCAGCGGCGATTGCCAGATCGTGGCCCAGGCCGAAGATGGCATCACGGCTATCGAACAAGCCATGGCCGTGCGGCCGGATGTGGCCGTTGTCGACATCTCGATGCCGCGATTGAATGGCCTGGAAGTGGTTCGGCGCCTGACGGCCGATCTGCCGCGCACGCGCATACTCGTATTGACCATGCACGAAGACGAAGAATACGTGTTAAAGATGATCCAGGCTGGCGCAGCCGGCTACTTGATCAAGCATACGGCCACTAACGAATTGCTCAATGCCGTGCGCACGATTGCCGGCGGCGGCGTCTATTTCGGATTGTATGCAGCCAAGGTGCTTGCCGATCAAATTCATCATCCGCATCAAGACTTTGAAGATCCATATGGCAGTCTTACCGCAAGGGAACGAGAAGTCATGCATCTCGTCGTTGAAGGATTGACCACCAAGGAGATTGCGCGGCGGATCGATGTTACCGTCAAAACTGCGGAAAACCACCGCTGCCGGGTGCTGGAGAAGCTTGAATTGCACAACAGCGCCGAATTGGTCCGTTACGCAATGCGCAAGCACCTGGTTCAATGACGATTGTGTATGTCTTGGCAGTTAGTGAATTTTACATAATATACAAAGGGCACGTTCAGGACTACAAGATCTTCACAGGTTTTCCGCTATCCATCGCGCCAATTCCGCTTCGAGGCTTGCCGTGGCAATGGCTGTCATCGGAGTGGCCAAATCACAGGTAATACACAGCAATACATCCTCGGCGCGTTCGAATGGCACCTCGTCCATGTGCAATACCTCGGTTCCGGCGTGAGCCGTCAATCGGGTAACCACGATTCCATTGCAGCGCAATTGAATGTCGCCGTCGCGTGCAACCATCAGTGTCCATATCGTGGAATCGCGCTCGACAACTTCGGCAACGAACGGATTGTCGACAATCCGGATGTCGGTGTGGCGTGGCCGCAGATGACCTGCATTTTGCTCGACACGGCATGTTCGGAATTGCCAAAGGTCGATCGGGGTTTCCAGGATCGTCCGTTCAAACCGGTCCATCATTTGCAGCGCCGCTGTCCCGCGCATCTGACACCTCCTGTCGATGTCGCCAACTGCCCGCCCCGATCCCGAATCCATTCAATGGCAGTTCCGATCTGCCGGGATGTTGCGAATTTATCGGATAGTCCTTGCGGGCGTCGGCTGGTGAACAGTTTCGCCGTTGCAGACAGAACGATGTATCCGGGAAACCCCTCAGACGCAACTGCGTTGTTTCCTCAAATCGTTTGATTTACCTGTAAAAAATGACAGGTCACCATCATTGATGATAGCTGCGACTGGAGTGTGCGTGCTGGGATTTGATTGTGCCGAGCGAAACCGCACCAGGTTTCCAACGACGTCACCAATTTGGGGCATGTCGTTCATGAGGCCTTGGTACCCTTACCACTTTCAGCTATGGTTGGCCGAGCACTGTGTTGACTGGAGTTTGCAGCGCCTATCCGCACCATCCAACGGGGAAACGGGGAATTAAACGATGACAACCAATAATGCACTTCGCAATCCGTCTGTTCGACTGACGCCTTTGGCCGCCTGTCTGGCCTTGGCGTTGGCTGCAGGCCCCATACCCGCCACTGCCACGGCGTCGGGTTACCACAGGCATCATCCGAATGTGCATCCCTCACCGTGGGTTCAGAATCAGGCGCATCCTACCTTGGCGCAACGCAGCCAGAAAATGCAGGAAATCGAGCGTGCATTTCGCGCGGCGCATGCGCATGTCGCGCCGGTTCCGGGGCACATCGCGGCAACCATTCAGGTAACCAATTGCGCGGACAGTGGCGCAGGCAGCTTCCGCGCTGCAGTAACGGCGGCTGCCAGTGGTGACACTGTAAGCATGAGCTCACTGGCTTGCAGCACGATTACCCTGACTACCGGAGCAATATCGACCGGTATCGATGACCTGACCATCGTCGGACCTGGCCAGACAGCGCTAACCATTGACGCCAGTTACTCCGATCGCGCGATTGCGCACTTTGGCTACGGCACCCTGGATATTTCCGGCGTCACTGTTGCCAATGGTTACTATTACGGTTACACGAATGGTTTGGGTGGCTGCATAGTGACAAATGGCTCGATCACCATGAGCCAAAGCACAGTCACGAATTGCGAAGTTACAAGTTACAACGCGGCATTCGGGGGCGGTATCTCGGCCTATGCCGGTGGCACGATTTCCGATAGCACGATTTCCAACAATATCCAGAGTTACGGATATGGCTACAGCAGTGGCGGAGGTGTTTCGACGCAAAGCGGCACTCTGACCGTGACCAACAGTACAGTCAGTGGTAACACGACCAGCGGCCGCGGAAATGGTACTCAAGGCGGCGGCATCTACAACTTTGGCGGCGACACCAATGTCATCGGGTCTACCGTCTCCGGCAACTATTCCGGTGGTGTCGGCGGCGGCGTTTCGGGCTGGTTTGGCACGCTGACGGTAACCAACAGCACCGTAAGCGGAAACTACGCCTATGCAGCCGGCGGCGGTGTTTCCTCGCTTTTGGGCTCCATGGCACTCAGCAACAACACGATATCGTCCAACTCGGCTGGCTACTACGGCGGCGGTGTCTATGCCAAGGCTGACGTCGGCGGGTCGACTTTCAACAGCACGATCATTTTCGGCAATACGGCACCGACCGGTAATGACACCAACGCCTATCCCCCCGCTACAGCGACCGGAGCCAATAATCTTATCGGCAGCAGCGACGGCACTTTCACCGCCCCGGGCGATACGATCAGCAGCGATCCACTACTGCAGGCGCTCGCCAACAATGGCGGCCCGACCATGACCCAAATGCTTGGTGCCGGTAGCCCAGCGATTGATGTCGGCAATAATGCAGCCGGATTGACTTTCGATCAGCGTGGGACAGGTTTCCCTCGCGTTAACGGTGCGGCCCCCGATATCGGCGCATTCGAGAGGGCGGCCGCCGTTGCAGGTCCCCCGCGTATTCCGGTACCTGCATTGTCTACGTGGGCGTTGGGGCTGATGGCCGGTTTGTTGGGGCTGCTCGGTTGGCGGCGCGAAATAATTGCAATAACGACACGCAAACACCGCTAGCGTACGCGCTAGCCACCTGATCCGGATCGTGCTTGACCTGCACGACCGGGAAAAGCAGGCGATCCGGTTTAATCCGGTCGCCCGTTTCGCGGATGCCGTGCTGGTTCGCGTGGCATGTCCACGATTTGATTTCATTCCCATTTGCCGAAAATACCCGTATAATCAGCGGCTGCCTTCGCTATTCTTCCCATTTACCAACCCGATTTGGACTGCCATGAAAATCTTGTCTTCCCTCAAATCCGCCAAAAAACGCCATCGCGACTGCAAAGTCGTGCGTCGGCGCGGCAAGGTGTTCGTTATCTGCAAGAGCAATCCGCGCTTCAAGGCCCGTCAACGCTGAAATCTGGCGGTATGAACGCGCACACAAGGGCCGCTCGATGCGGCCTTTTGTTTGTATGCAATACCGATTTACCTGGCCTGCGCATGGAATTGCGTGGGCGATTCTGCTACAAACGCGCTCACGGCGGCCAGTTGCCGCAAAATTCGAGGAGTTCACGCCATGAATGATCGTTTCTTCTCAATGCTGTGCTGTGGTGCTGTTGCGACAATGATGGGTGCGGGCATGGCGCATGGCGAAACCTTGCTGATGCAACGGGTGCAGCAGGAACACGCCATGCACGCGCCACATCGCGGCATGAGCATGAAGCAGGTTGAACGCAGTTTTGGTGCCCCGGCCAGCAAGCTCGCGGCCGCAGGTGGCGATTCACCGCGGCATCCCGTCATTCACCGCTGGGTTTACCCGGATTACACGGTGTATTTCGAGCGCAACATCGTGATTGACAGCGTTGCCACGCGTGCAAGCAGCACGGAACTTGGCCCCAAGGCCACGACTCACCGGTAAATTTGCTCGATGAAATCCCACATTTTTCGCCTGCCTGCGGAATGGGAACCGCAGGCAGGCGTTCTGTTTGCGTGGCCGCACGCCGATACCGACTGGGCGCCGCGTCTGGACGCCGTCGAGTCCACGGTGATTGCATTGGCGGCGACCATCGCGCGATTCGAGACTGCCGTCATCTGCGTCGCCGATGCGCGATTGCAGACGCGTGTTGCCGGAAAACTTGCCGAAGCCGGCGTCAATCCATCCAGAGTGCAGCTGGTGCAGATTGAATACGACGATACATGGCTGCGCGATTCCGGGCCGATCACGCTGCGTTGCGCTGATCAATTCCGTCTGCTCGATTTCGAATTTACGGGATGGGGCGGGAAATTTTCGGCAAGTCGCGATGATCGCCTGATCGAAGGGCTTGCCGCGCGCGAACTGTTTCGCAATTCGGAACATCGCCGCGTGAATTGGGCGCTGGAAGGCGGCGCGATCGAATCCGATGGCGCCGGGACCGTACTGACGACGTGGCGGTGCCTGCACCAGCGCCATCCTGAACTCAGTCGCGAGCAGATTGAGCGTCAGCTTTGCGACAAGCTTGGCGCCGAACGCGTGCTGTGGCTGGAACGCGGTTTCCTGCAAGGCGATGATACCGATGCGCATATCGATACCCTCGCCCGCTTCGCGCCCGGTGATTGCATTGTGTATCAGGCGTGCGACGACCCGAGAGACATGCATTTCCATGAACTCAATGGCATGCGCGACGAACTGGCGGCACTGCGCACGCGCGACGGCAAACCGTACCGACTTCATGCGTTGCCCTGGACACGGCCGATTCTGGACGATGGACGCCGACTGGCGGCGTCGTATGCGAATTATCTGGTGCTCAACGACGCCGTGTTGATGCCTGCATATGACGATGCAGCCGATGCAAAGGCGGCACAGATCATCGCGCGGGCACATCCCGGCCGCGAAGTAATTGCGCTACCCTGCCGTTCATTGATTTGGCAGAACGGCAGCCTGCATTGCCTGACCATGCAGCTGCCTCTTGGAGTATTGGCATGAGCAACATTTTGCGCGTAGCGCTTTTGCAGGAATGCGATCACGGCAGCGTGACCGATAATCTGGATGCAATCGAAGCTGGATTGCGCAGCGCCGCCAATCAAGGTGCGCGCCTGATCCTGCTGCAGGAAATGCACAACGGACCGTATTTTTGTCAGCACGAAAGTACCGCCGAATTTGATCGCGCCGAATCCATTCCCGGCCCGAGTACCAGGCGGCTCGGCGCACTGGCTGAAGAATTGAAGATCGTCGTCGTCGCGTCCTTGTTTGAACGTCGCGCCGCAGGTCTGTACCACAACACCGCAGTGGTTTTCGATTGTTCGGAACAAATTTGCGGCATGTATCGCAAGATGCATATTCCGGACGATCCGGCGTACTACGAAAAATTCTATTTCACCCCGGGTGATCTTGGATTCGAGCCGATCACCACGTCTGTCGGCAAACTTGGCGTGCTGGTGTGTTGGGACCAATGGTATCCGGAAGCCGCGCGCCTGATGGCGCTTGCTGGCGCGGAAATGCTCCTGTATCCAACCGCGATTGGTTGGGATCCCGACGACGACGATGTCGAAAAGGTACGTCAACGCGATGCATGGATTACCGTTCAGCGCGGTCATGCGGTGGCAAATGGCCTGCCCGTGCTTGCGTGCAACCGAACCGGGTTTGAGCCTGCTCCGGATGGTGGACGTGGATTGCGTTTCTGGGGATCGAGTTTTGTTGCGGGTGCTCAAGGTGAGATACTTGCCTATGCGGATGAGGATTCCCGCACGGTTCTGATCGCGGACATTGATCGGACACGCAGCGAATCCGTGCGTCGCATCTGGCCGTTTCTGCGTGATCGACGGATCGATGCGTATGCCGATTTGCTCAAACGCTATCGCGATTGAGTTGATCGGACAGTTTCCGGTTCCGCGATTTCCTCGTAATACCCTGCGGCTCCCCCGACCCGAACCCGGTGGGGTTGTCCGCGTACCTTGTCATCTGCCGTAACCGATTGTTCCGACATGCTTGAAAACGAATCATCCACGGTTGTCCCGGCCACCACCGACGTTGACGCACTGACCGGACAACCGCTGGTGCAGTTGACGCGCGACACGACGCAATTCACCTTGTTGGGTACAGCGCACGTGTCGCGTGCAAGCGTTGCAGCCGTCAAACATCTGATTGAAAGCGGCGAATACGACGCAGTTGCGATTGAATTGTGCGAAACCCGTTTTCGCGCGCTGCGTGATCCGGAAGCGTGGCGCAACATGGATTTGTGGCAGGTAATTCGCCAAGGCAAAGCTGGCATGGTTGCGGCAAATCTTGCATTGTCCGCATATCAGCGCCGACTCGCCGAACAATTCGGCATCGAGCCAGGTGCAGAATTGAAAGCGGCTGCCGATCTGGCCGAAACGCGGCAATTGCCGCTATGGCTGATTGATCGTGAAATCAGCACCACCTTGAAACGCGCGTACCGAAGTGTCCGCTTTCGTGATCGGCTGGCCATATTTTCCGGATTGGTCGCAAGTCTGTTCGAACGCAGTGAAGTATCTGAAGAAGATATCGAAAAGCTCAAGCAAGGCGACATGCTGCAAAGCGCCTTCAGCGAATTCGCCGCCCAATCCGAACCCTTGTTTCACAGCCTGATTGGCGAGCGCGACATTTTCATGGCCGCGCGCCTGCGCGAAGAATTGGCGCAACGCCCCGTGCGTCATGTTCTGGTTGTTTTGGGTGCCGGTCATCTGGCCGGGATCCAACGCGAAATTTCCGTGCAAAGCGACGATCCAACGGCCATTCTTGCGAACTTGAAAACGGTTCCGCGCGGCGCGCGCTGGCCCAAGTGGTTCGGCTTGGGCGTCATGGTGATTATCGTCGCTGCCATTGCCTGGGCATTCAGCCGCGGCGCAGGACTCGGAGCCGTTGCGCTGCGCGACTGGATATTGTTTACCGGCTTCGGGTCGGCTATCGGCGCACTTGCCGGTGGCGGCCATGTCTTGAGCGTGATTGCGGCATTCATTGCCGGCCCACTCAAACCGTTTCGCCCATTCGTTCCATCTGGCGCGGTAAGTGCAGGCGTGGAAATGTGGTTGCGGCGTCCTCGCGTCGCGGATTTCGAGGCGTTGCGCGACGATGTGATTGATTGGCGCGGCTGGTGGAAAAATCGCGTATCACGTACCTTGCTCGTCTTCATGCTTACCAACATCGGCATGATGCTTGGCGAGTGGATGGCTGGTATTCGAATTCTGCACAGGCTGATCTGACATGAAGCTCACGCAACTGCTGTTCAAGCCAAATTGGCAGGACAAGAATCCCGCTGTGCGCCGCACGGCCGTGATCAGCGCCAGCGATCCGGCCTTGCTGGAAATCCTGCCTGAACTGGCGCGCACCGATGTCGATGCGGATGTCCGCCTGGCAGCCATGAAGCGTCTGAATCATCTGGAGTTATGGCGTGATCGTGCGCAGCATGACACCAGCGAAATCGTGCGCAAAAGCGCACACGAAGCCTATGTCAACTTGATGTGTTCTGCCGATGCCAGCTCTCCCCCGCTGTCCATGCGGATGGTGGAACTTGATTCGTTTGAACAAGAAGCGCTCGAACGCATCGCCGCGAGTGCCGCGCCGCAGGCGTTGCGTCTGGCGGCTCTGGCCAGGACGAATCGACCGCGATTTCTGGCCCAGCGTGCCAGCTCGGATGCCGACGCACAAATCCGCCTGGCTGCGTTGCAGCGGGTGACGGATGCAACGGCATTGCAACGTATTGCCGAATTGACCCGCAAGACCGACAAGGTAGTAAGTCGACTGGCGCGCGAGCGCCTGGATGCGTCACGAATCGCTGCCGGCGACCAAGCCGCCATTGGTCTGCATGCCCTCGCCTTGTGTGAAAAAGTGGAGGCGTTGATGCGCAGTCCCCATTTGGGTGCAGACGCACAGTTGGTGCAACTGGATGCAATGTGGAACACGCTGGGCGCCAACATTCCGCTCGAATTGAGCCGGCGCTATCAGGGTGCGCGCGCGCTAACCCTGGCTGCAGTCGTTGAACTGAATAATCCACGCCCTGCCACGCCAACCCTTGAAGCGGCCGAGGTGAACGTGTCGGCGGCTGATACAACCGAATCGAGGATTGACGAACCGGAGCACCCGGAAGTACTGGCGTCGAAAGCGCGCTTTGCCGCTGATCTGGAAGCGGTGCGCGAGCACAAGCGTGGCGAGCGCGAGCGCGAACGGGTCCTGATCGAAGAAATCCAGACCCTATTGACAACGTTGGACCAGGCACTGAGTCAAGGCGACATGCATGCCGCACATGCCTTGCATGCACGGGCCCAGGCAGGCATCACTTCACTGCACAAGGTTCCCGCCGAGCTGAGTCGCCACTGGGTCGATCTGGAAGCACGCCATGCCGAATTGAAGCGTTGGCAATACTGGTCGAACATGCAGCGTCGGCGCGAACTGTGCGCTGACATCGAAGCGCTGGCCGGCAGCGGCATGCATCCGGATGCGTTGGCAACCCGCGTGCGTGAGGCGCGCGAGGAATGGCAGCGTCTGGACGCGGCCGAAGGTTCAGCGGGTGATGGCACGCCTGCCGAAACCGGCATCTCGCGCCGGTTTCAAGCGGTTTGTCTTCGCGCATTGCGACCGCTCAAGGCCTATTTCTCCAAACGCAAGGA
>DASSXQ010000144.1:0-10864 GCA_035703725.1 Rudaea sp. | reverse complement strand
CGGTGAGTCGCTGTCGCGAGGGTCCGCGCATGTTGCAGATGGCCCGCATGCCGTTGCAACGCACCGCAACACGACTGCACCTGCGGCAACACGATTTCGTAACCCAAGGCTTGCAACAACTGCGTTGCCGCAATGTGCACGTCGCGATCCACCGACGCAGCGATGCAGCCCGGAAACAATCCAATTCGACCGCGCGTGGGACTGCTGGTCGATAGCACTTGCGGCATGCGTTGCTGCGCCGGCAAGCGCGGCAATTCGCGCACCGCTCGATCCAGGCGCGTTGGTCGCAGCAACCATTGCATTGCCCGGCATTGCAAAAATTCGCGTACGCCGGGCAGATTCGCCACAGCCAGGCCCGCACGCAACAATCGCGGATGCGCAACCATGAATCCCAGCCAGGGTTCGCGCCGGTTGCCGCGTCCTGATTCAACCAGCATTCCCCGCGTCGCCACCAGCAGCTCGCCATACTGCACGTGTGAAGGGCACACTGACTCGCAGCTCATGCAAGACAAACATTGGTCAAGATGCGCAAGCAACGATGCCGATGGCTCAAGCTGCCCATTGGCCAACGCCTGGGCAAACGCGATGCGTCCTCGCGGAGATTCGGCTTCCGAGCGCGCAAGTCCATACGTCGGACACACGGGCAGGCACAGTCCGCATTTGACACACTGATCCGCCAGGGCAGAAATTCGTGCGCGATCTTGCATCAGTCAGCAAACCAGTACGTCAAACATCATCGCATTCCCAGGCACATCGCTCGAAGTTTGCACGGCGCTCGATAAAATTTCGTGCCGGATGTTGCATGATACGCTTTGCGCAAGAATGCAAGTCCACAACGACAGGCTGATCGCGGCCGCGCGTTGTCCCGGAACGCCGCCGCATTTGACCTGTAGTCTTTGTCGATCCGCCATTCGTGCCTGCATTGGAGATTCAATCATGAGCCGCCGATTTACCGCCACCGACACCGTTGAAGATTACGTCTGGACGCACACGCGCGAGAGCCATGTCGCGCGCCAGTTGCGCGAACGCACGGCCAGTCTTGCGCAAGCACAAATGCAGATCGGGCCAGACCAGGCGGCATTCCTGGCACTGCTGGTTCGCAGCACGGATGCCCGGCGCTGCATTGAAATCGGCACGTTTACCGGCATGAGCGCACTGGCTGTGGCCGGCGCGTTGCCGCCGGGCGGAAGGCTGATTTGCTGCGACATCAGCGCAGAATGGACATCGATTGCGCGCGAATACTGGGCACGTGCCGGTGTGGCCGATCGAATCGAGCTGCGGCTGGCGCCGGCGTTGGATACGCTCAATGATCTGCTCGCCGATGGTGCGCGCGAACAATTCGATTTTGCTTTCATCGACGCCGACAAGACCGGTTACGACGCTTATTACGAAGCCTGCCTGCAGTTGTTGCGGCCAGGCGGATTGATCGCACTGGACAACATGCTGTGGTCAGGGCGCGTTGCCGATCCGAATCATCACGACGCCGACACCGACGCGATTCGCGCGCTCAACGCGAAAATCCACGCTGACGTGCGTGTGGACGCGAGTCTGATCACGCTCGGTGACGGCGTGATGCTGGTGCACAAGTGCTGAGGTTGGCCCAAGCGAATCCGGCGCGAGTGTAGCGCGTCGCACGCGCAAACACGCTATTGCTTGGCGCGGGCTTGCTTGCTCTTTTGCGGTTGATATCTTGCCGGATCAAATCCACCGACCTCGAACTCCAGCTTCTTGTCACCCACGTCCTTGAGCGTAACATCCACGACAACCTGCTTAGCCTTTTCCATCGCGGCGATGAAACGCTTGTCGGGATCGATGAACAACGCGGGTTCGCCGGTGGGCGGAATGGTCGCGGGCATGCGCTGCGCCGGTTTGCCGTCGAAACTTATCGCCAACGTTGCGCAGCCTTTGCCGCAATCGAAGCGTGCATTGTCCAGCAACAGGTAAACGCTTTGTCCCCATTTCGGGTGTTGGCGCAGTACCAGCCGCGCACGCCCCCCCGGCGCTGGCGCATGCCTGCTCGCAATAGCCGCAGCGTATTGCGTGCCGCCAGCTTCGGGCGTGGCAGTGTATACCCATAAATTTGCCAAACGTCGCGACTGCGCCCGGCGCGCCGCCTTGGCACGAACTTCCGGCAACGTTTGTTGTACCTGCGCGGCAGCCGCCGTGCCCGGAAACCGCGTCAGTACCTCGCTGCCCAACGAAGCAGCGATATCCCAACTTTGGCTGGCGCGCATTTGATCGTAGAGCCTGGCTTCTTTCACCGCCGCGGCTTCCGCTGCCGCTTTCGCGGCCGCGGCCGGATCGACCGGTGGAGGAGATGGCGTACATGCGGCCAGAGCGATCAACACACATATCCAGACATGAATGAAGCGATGGTGCGGCATGAGGCGTCATTTCCGAATTGGCGGATTCACGTGCAAAGCGGATCTCGATCCGCCATGGTTCGCAATTGCGTGCAACGATACCTGTTTGTCACCTCAGTCGCACGGGTCACGGCCAAGATTACGATCATATGCGGATACGATTTCATCGTGGACGTGGCCATTTCGGCCAATGGCGCCGGCGCGATGAATCTGCCGGCATGCCTGGCTGCGCGGAATTTTCAGCGCCGAGACAGCAACGCTTTTTCTCGGGTTCGTGCGGCTGGCAACGGCATGCGGACAACCATGATGCCGGTAAAACACCTGGCCATCGCTGCTGCGGCATTGGTAGGACACCACGCGTGGTGAAGATGATCGCGATTGGCGTGGCTTGTGTGGTTTGCGCGCAGGCCGCGCATCCACCGCGTAGGCCGGCGATGGCGCGTAAGCCGGCGCCTGCGACAGAGTAACCGTACTTTGTTGCCGGGCTACTGCGCAAGGTTGCGCCTGGAACGCGATGGCGCCATCCGCATTTGTACATTTGTACACACTTTCGGCCAGTGCGCCGGTTGAGGTCAGCACCATCACAATCATGGGCGCGAGCCAACGACAAGGTGCTTTTGCCCCGCTCGGATATCTGCGATTCAACATGCGCCATCCTCCAGTCAATGGCGCAATTCTCGACCCGACGATGCAACCCGACCAGCGGAAAATCGCCTGTTTCGGCGTAGGAATACGCTTACGCTAGCCTTTTCTTTCCGTGGCTTGCCTGGCGGAATCCGTGGCAGGCCGATGTTGCAGCGCCATGCCTTTGAGCACGATCAAGGCTTCACTCAAAGCGTAGTCGTCGAGGGTGCTGCCGGTAACCGTATCGTCATCGTGGTCGTTGTCGTTTTCGTGCGCGCCCTTGAGATGGTTGGGCAAGTCGCGCTCGCCGCCAATCAACGATGGCGGTGCATCGCGCACCGTCAGCTTCAGGTTTGCAAGCTCGATGTCCGGCGCAATGCCGGCGGCCTGAATCGAGGTGCCATTGGGTGTGTAGTAGCGCGCAGTAGTCAGTTTGATTGCGTGCGTATCATCAAGCGGGAGCACGGTTTGGACGGAACCCTTGCCGAAGGTACGTCGGCCCATGAGCAGTGCGCGATGATTGTCCTTGAGCGCGCCGGCAACGATTTCCGCAGCCGACGCCGTACCATTATCGACAAGTACCACCAGGGGTACGCCATCGAGCAGGTCGCCAGCCGTGGCGCTGAAACTCAAATCCGACTGCTTCAATCGACCATGGGTGGTCACGATCGTGCCACTGTCGAGAAAATCGTCGCTGATTTCCACGGCCGATGTGAGCAACCCGCCGGGATTGCTGCGCAAGTCCAGCACGGCACCACGCAACGGACGCGATGTGGACAACAGCTTTTCAATCTTTTGGCGCAACTCGCTGCCGGTATCCTGCTGGAACTGGACAATGCGGATGTAGACGTAACCGGGTTCCAACGCCTTCACGCGCACGCTGGTCACACGGATTTCGGCGCGCGTCAGAGAATAGTCTTCCGGCACACTGGTACCCTCGTGCAGCACGCTCAATGCGACTTTGCTGCCCAGCTTGCCGCGCAATTTGTCCACCGCCTGATTGACGTTGTCTGGCGTGATTGGCTCACTGTCAATGCGAAGTATGATATCGCCCGGCTTGATGCCGGCACGCGCCGCCGGTGTGTCGTCGATGGGTGCGACCACGCGCAATCGGCCGTTGACCGTAAACACCTCGATGCCCAGACCCGCGTAGCTTCCGCTGGTATCCTCTTCCAGCGATTGCATCTGGCTTTCATCCAGAAACTCGCTGTGCGGATCCAGCCCGGCAAGCAAACCGCGAATGGCATCCTGCATCAGGATTTTGTTGTCGACCGGATCGACATAAGCCTTGCGCACAAGATCAAATACCGTAGTGAACCGGCGAATATCCTCCAGACTGACCGAGGAAGGTTCAGGTGCGGCAGCGGGTTTGGCATCCGTGGCTGCGCGCAGCGCCAGTGGGGCGCACAACAGCAGGAACGACAAGGCGATTCTCAGCATGGCGATGATCCGAAGAAGCATTTCTCAATGCGAGATTATAGTGCTTGAATCCTTGAACTATCGTGAAGGCGTCAGCAGCCAGCGCGTCGGATCAAGCGGCTTGCGTTGGTGGCGCAGCTCGAAATACAAGCCTGGCGTCTTGCGTCCGCCGCTATCGCCACTGGTGGCGATGACATCGCCGGCGTCAACCCAATCGCCGACATCCTTGAGCAATGTTTCATCGCAGCCGTACAGGCTCAGGTAACCGTCGCCGTGATCGACGATCAGCAGAAGTCCATAGCCGCGCAACCAGTCGGCGTAGACCACACGCCCATGGGCCACGGCACGAACTTGCTGACCAATCGATGCGGCAATCAAGACTCCCTGGTTTGACTGGCCGGCATTGTCGCTGGCGCCGAATCCGGCAACAATTTTCCCGCGCACGGGCCAGGGCAAACGACCGCGCAGGGTTTCGATTGGCTGTGCATTGTTCAACTGCGCGGGTATATCGGCAAAGATGTCGCGCAACTTCGCGAGCAGATCCAGCAAGCCTTTCTCGTCGCGTGACAGTTGCGCGATGCGTTGGCTTTGGGTTTTCAGTTTGGCATCCAGCGCAAGCACCAAACGGTTGCGTGTATCGCGCTCGATTTGCATTTGCGTCGCCTGAGCGGCGCGTTCGTCGCGCGATTGTTTCAATGCTGCATTCTGCCGTTCAATCTGCGTATGGACTTGTGCCAATGATCCCAGATCGGCGAGCAGACCGTCGATTTGACTTACCCGCGCGCGCTTGAAATAGCCGTAATACGCCAGCATGCGTCCAACTTTGTCGATATCGTCCTGCTCAAGCAACAAACGCAATTGCGCATCACCACCCATGGCATACGCGGAGCGAATCAGCGCAGCCAGGGCTTCGCGTTGACCTTTGAGTTTGATATCCAGCGCTGCGCGCTTTCCGATCAGATCGTCGAGCTTGTGCCGTTCGTCAGCGAGTTGTTCATCGAGCGCGCGCAACTGTTTGGCGGTTGCGGCAATCTTGAGCTCCTGGTCGCGCAATGCATCAGTCGCCGCACTCTTCTCGGCATTGGTATGACGTTGTTCGTCCGTGATTTTCCTGATCTGCTCGCGCACGCTCTCCAGCTTGCGTTTGGCCTGGGCTTCCTCCGCCGCCTGCCGGGTGGAATCGCGCGTGTCAGCGGCGCGAACGTAGATGCTTCCCGTCATGGCCAACAAGCCCAAGCCGATGGCGACGATCACGGCAGGGATTGGCAGCGTTCGTCCGCGCGCCTTTGTGCAGCGCATTTTGCTCAAGCCCGCCATCAAGCGAACGTAATCAGCGAATGCCCCGTCATTTCCACCGGCTGCGGCAACCCCATCAGCGCCAGCAATGTTGGGGCGAGATCGCTCAATGAACCCGGCTGCAGTGTTGCCTTGCGTCCAACGTAAACCATGGGCACGGGTCCGACTGTGTGCTGCGTGTGCGGTTGACCATCGTCGTCGCGCATCTGCTCGAGATTGCCGTGATCGGCGCTGATCAGCATTTCACCACCCGCTTCGCGGATGGCTTGGGTCAGGCGACCCAGCGCCGCGTCGATAGCCTGCGCCGCGCGAATTCCGGCATCGAGCATGCCGCTATGGCCCACCATGTCGGCATTGGCCAGATTGCACACGATGAAATCGTATTTGCCGCCGTGTATTGCCGCGACGAGTTTGTCCGTAACTTCCGGGCAACTCATTTCCGGCTGCAGATCGTACGTGGCAACTTTCGGGCTGGGAACGAGAATCCGGTCTTCACCCGAGTAGGGTTGTTCGCGGCCACCCGAGAAGAAAAACGTGACATGTGCATATTTCTCGGTCTCGGCAATGCGCAATTGATGCAGTCCCCGGCCAGCCAGATATTCGCCCAACGAGTTCGCCAGCGACTGCGGCGGAAACGCAATGGCGGTGACATCCAGATCGGCACTGTACTGGGTCAATGTGACGAACGCGGACAGATGAATGACACGCAAACGTTTGAACCCGCCGAAATCCGGATCGACAAACGCTCGCGTGAGCTGGCGTGCGCGATCGGCGCGGTAGTTCATGTGAACGATGGCATCACCCTGCGCCATCGACCAGGGCGTCTTTACCACGGTCGGCTTGACGAACTCGTCGGTTTCACCGCGCGCATAGGCGGCGTTCAAGGCAGTCATTGCGCAATCGGCATGCAGGCCGACGCCATCGACAATGGCATTGTAGGCCAGCAACACGCGATCCCAGCGATTGTCTCGATCCATCGCGTAATAGCGTCCACTCACCGTGGCGATGAAGGCATTGGGCAGCGTTGCGCACACTGTTTCGAGCCGTTGCAATGATGCGCGTGCGCTTTGCGGCGGCGTGTCGCGACCGTCGAGAAAGGCGTGAACGGCGATCCGATCCACATTTTGCCGGCGGGCGAGATCGAGCATGGCGAACATGTGTTGTTCCTGGCTATGCACGCCGCCCGGGCTGAGCAATCCGAACACATGCAGCGTGCCACCCGCGCGCTTCACGGCAGCGCACGCCTGGCGCAATGCTGCGTTGTGGAAAAAGCTGCCATCTGCAATGGCGGCATCGATGCGGGTCAGATCCTGATAGACAACCCGGCCGGCGCCGATATTCATGTGGCCCACTTCCGAATTGCCCATCTGCCCGTCCGGCAGACCAACGTATTGGCCATGGGTCTGGACCAGCGTGTGCGGGCATTGCGCAAGCAGTTGGCGCCAGTTGGGCAAATCCGCCTGGGCAATGGCGTTATCTTCGAATTCGGTCCGATGGCCCCAACCATCAAGAATCAGCATCAATACGGGTCTGGGTGCGGGCACAGGTTCAGTCCGGAAGGCACGTGGCGACACCAGCATGGTAGCGGAATTTTGCATACGCCTGAATTCGCCAACGACAACGTGGAAATATTTGCCGATCGGCTTTTCAACCCTGCGCTTGCGCTGCGCATCCAATGCTGTGTCCAACCAAACCGGAGTCGTCTCATGATTCGCATCGCTGTTTCCATCCTGCTGGCGTTTGTCGTGGTCCTGAGTGCCTTCGCCGGCAACGAGTCGCTCGATATCGACAAGGTCAATGGCAGCATTCACGTGCCCGACAACGCCACGGCCGGCAAGCTCAGCACCGTCAACGGCAGTATCCATGTCGGTGGCCACGCGCACACGAGCGCTGTCGAGACCGTCAACGGCGGCATCGATATTGGCGACGGCAGCAGCGTGGTTTCGCTGGATACCGTCAACGGCGGCATTCATGTCGGCGCCAACGTGCAGGTGGCGAAAACCGTGGAGGCGGTGAACGGGTCGATCAATCTTGCTGCCGGAACCCAAGTAGCCGGCAAACTCGGCAACGTCAATGGAACGATCCAATTGACTGCAGCACACGTTGCCGGGGGTATCGAGACGGTGTCCGGCGATATCACCGTTGGTGCGGATTCACGCGTCGAAGGCGGCATCACGGTGGAAGCCGACCACAGTTGGTTTCATTTTGGATTCACGCGCAAACCGCGCATCGTGATTGGTCCGCGCGCCGTGGTGCAGGGGGATCTTGTGTTCAAACGCGAGGTCGAATTGTTGGTCAGCGATAGCGCAACCATCGGCAAGGTAACAGGCGCCACGCCAACAAAATTCAGTGGCGACACGCCGCCGCAATAGTGGCGCACGCAGGATGAATTTCAGTCGGCGCTGGCACTCGCCGCGCCGGCTTCCTACAATCGGGGTTCCTGCCGCCTTTGCCCGGAGTTCCCGATGTTGCGTCGTGTCATGTTGATCACCACCTTTTTCGTGCTCGCCGCGTGCAGCAAGCCTGCACCCGAAACCGCGCCAACATCCACGCAGACCCCTGCCTCTGCGGCCACCGCAGCCACTGCGGCGAAGCCTGCACCGGTCGTTCCCACCCGTGATGGACATTTCTCTGCAGCGATCACTGCAGAGGATTTTGCCGCCTACGACCAGCGTCTGGGTTCGGATGAATTCGAAGGCCGCAAGCCAGGCACGATTGGCGAGCGCATGGCCACAACCTATCTGATCGACCAGTTCCAGCGCATGGGCCTGAAGCCCGGCAATCACGGCAGTTTTCTGCAATCCGTGCCTGCCATCGAAACCACGCAACTGGATGGAGACAAGGTCGTGGTCGCCGTAGACGAAGGCGGCAAGGTCGAAAATTATGCCAATCACACGGACGTGATGATCACGACTCTGCAGGGAAAGCCGCAAGTCGAACTGAAAGACAGCGACATGGTATTCGTCGGATATGGCATCGTCGCTCCGGAATACCATTGGAACGATTACGACGGGCTCGACGTCAAGGGCAAGACCGTCGTCGTGCTGGTCAACGATCCGGGCAGCGTGCGCGCGAGCATGTTCAAAGGCCGCAACATGACCTACTACGGTCGCTGGACCTACAAGTTCGAGGAAGCCGCGCGCCAAGGTGCCGCAGGCTGTCTGGTCGTGCACAACACCGACAAGGCGGGATATCCGTGGCATGTCGTGGTCAACAGTTGGAGTGGACCACAATTCAGCCTGCCCCCCAGCGAAGATCCCGCGCCACGTTTGACCATGGCGGGCTGGATTTCCGGGGATGCCGCCAAGAATCTTTTTGCCAGGGCCGGCGCGGATTTCGATTCGCTGAAAGCCGCGGCCGCCGTGCAGGGATTCAAACCGGTGCCATTGGCCGCCAAACTATCGACCCAGTTTGCCAGCCGTATCCGCAACATCCTTTCCACCAACGTCGTGGCGATGCTGCCTGGCAGCCAGCGCCCGGATGAAGCAATCGTGTATTCCGCGCACTGGGATCACTTTGGCCGAGACCCCAAACTCAGTGGCGACCAGATTTACAACGGCGCCGTCGACAATGGCACGGGACTGGCGGCATTGCTTGAACTGGCCGATGCATTTGCCCATCAGCAATCGCCGCCGCAACGCTCCGTATTGTTTCTGGCAACCACGCTGGAAGAAGCCGGCCTGCTCGGTTCGCAGTACTACACGCTGCATCCGATCGTGCCGTTGAACAAAACCGTGGCCGACATCAACATGGATATCCTGCTGCCGATCGGACGCACGCACGACATGGAGATAATCGGCTACGGTCAATCGCAGCTCGACGATTACCTCAAAGCGGCACTTGCTGCACAGAATCGCGTCATTGTCGCCGACGAAGAACCGGAAAAAGGCATGTTTTATCGTTCCGATCAGCTCAACTTTGCGCGCCAGGGCGTGCCGGTGCTGTATGCGCATGGCGGTTTCGACAAACTCGATGGCGGCAAGGCGGCCGGTCGTGCAGCGAACGACGACTACACCAAAAATCATTATCACAAGCCGGCTGACGACTACGATCCGAATTGGGACTTCGCTGGCGTAATTGAAGATGTCAACGCCCTGTACGCCGTGGGCAAGCGCCTCGCCGACGAAACCACGTTTCCGGACTGGGCAGCGGATAGCGAATTTCGTGCTGCTCGCGAGGCGTCACTGAAAGCATCCGCCAAGCTGTAGCAGGCAGGCGAACGCGAAAAAAAAGCCCTCCCCGCTCAGGGGAGGGCTGACACGTTGCGAATTGGCTTTGAATGCCGGATCGATGGCGAGCGGTTGCGTACGCCCCGATCAATGCTTGTCGTTGTTGTTTGGTGGAGTCGTCTTGTCATCGGGTGGCGTTGCCGGCTTGGCAGCCGCACCCGGCGTACCGGCAGCCTGAAGCGCACCAACACTAACCGTCGCTTTCCATTCCGCATCGCGCGAGGCGAAATAGGTTTTCGGGTCCCAACGCGACTTCGCATACATTGACGGGCCACCGCAACCTGCCTGCGGCGTGATATCGCCACCGACAGCCACCGTTGGGCCACACGTCGACTTCGTGCTCAATTGGCTGATACCCGAATCAAAACCGGTATGCGATCCCGTGATCTGCATCTGAGTCAAACGCAGTTGCTTGGCCATGCGCGGTTGCGCCACGGCGTCACCGTATTTCTCCGCCAATGCAGCGTGAATTTTGTCGGCGCGCTGCAGTTGATCAGGCGTTAGCGATGCCTTGACCCGATCCCGTGTGGCCTCGAACTCCGGATATCCACGCTCGGCCGCAATTTCCAGCCATGCATACGCGGTCGACGGGTCTTTGCCAACGCCTTCGCCGTTCAAATACATCAAGCCGATACTAAGCTGGGAGAGTTTGTCCGCATACAGCGCGCCAATTTTGAAATACTTCAGCGCACCCTTGTAGTCGTGGTGCGCGTAATAACGCAGCCCGGCAAACTCACCAAATTGGTCGGGATGTCCCCAGGTCGACGCATTAGCCATCGCCCGCATCGTTTTTTGTACATCCGGGTCCTTGAGCGGGTCTTTTTCGGCATGAGCAACACCAACCAACACTGCGGCAAGCGCCCCGGCAAGCGCAAGGCGCCGCCTCCATTGATTATTCATTGATTCTTCTCCAGAACAGGGTCAGTCCATGCC
>DASSXQ010000013.1:0-9462 GCA_035703725.1 Rudaea sp. | reverse complement strand
CCAACGGCGTGCTGTGGCCAATGCCGATCACTCTGGATGTGACGCGTGAATTTGCCGAAAAACTCGGTGATGCCAAACAAATCGCATTGCGCGATCCCGAAGGCGTGGCGCTGGCCATATTGGATATCGAAGACCAATGGGAGCCAAATCGCGAAACCGAAGCGCAAGAGGTTTTCGGCACCACTGATACGCTGCATGCCGGAGTGAAGTACCTGCTCAAAAATGCCAATCCCGTTTACCTGGGCGGCCGCGTGCATGGTCTGGAAGCGCCACGTCACTACGACTTCCGCCATCTGCGCTTGACTCCGCGCGAGCTGCGCGACCAGAGCGAAAAGCTTGGTTGGCAGCGAATTGTCGCATTCCAGACGCGCAATCCAATGCATCGCGCGCACCTGGAGTTGACGTTCCGCGCCGCGCAGATTGCCGAGGCCAACCTGCTGATCCATCCGAGCGTCGGCATGACCAAACCCGGTGATATCGATCATTACACGCGCGTGCGTTGTTACGAAAAGCTGATTTCCCACTATCCGGAGCAAACCAGCGCCCTGAGCCTGCTGCCGTTGGCGATGCGCATGGGTGGTCCGCGCGAAGCCTTGTGGCACGCAATCATTCGCAAGAACCATGGCTGCACCCATTTCATCGTCGGCCGCGATCATGCCGGCCCGGGCAAGGACGCCTCAGGCAAGCCGTTCTACGGTCCATACGATGCACAACAACTGGTCACCCGGCATCAGGCTGAACTTGGCATCACCATGGTTCCGTTCCAGGAAATGGTGTACGTGCAGGAACGCGCCCAATACATGCCGGCAAACGAAGTACAGCCCGGTGAAACCGTACTCAATATTTCCGGCACCGAATTGCGCCGGCGTCTGCACGAAGGCCTGGAAATCCCCGAGTGGTTCACTTATCCGGAAGTGATAGAGGAATTGCGTCGCACCCACCCACCGCGGCACAAGCAGGGATTCACCGTTTTTTTCACTGGTCTGTCCGGTGCGGGCAAATCAACGCTGGCCAACGCCTTGCTGGTACGCCTGCTCGAACACGGCTCGCGCCCGGTCACGCTTCTGGATGGCGATGTCGTGCGCAAAAACCTTTCCAGCGAGCTGGGATTCTCCAAAGAGCATCGCGACTTGAACGTGCAGCGTATCGGATACGTTGCCAGCGAAATCACCAAGAATGGCGGCGTCGCGATTTGCGCCCCCATTGCGCCGTATTCGCATACGCGCAAAGCCGTACGCGAGATGATCGAGGATTACGGTTTGTTCGTGGAAATCCATGTCTCCACTCCGATTTCGGTGTGCGAGTCGCGTGATCGCAAGGGTTTGTACGCTCTCGCCCGCTCCGGCAAACTCAAGGAGTTCACGGGTGTCAGCGACCCTTACGAAATACCCGATGACGCCGAAATGCGCATTGATACCAGCGATATCAGCCCGGATGAGGCTGTGCAGAGGATCGTGCTCAAGCTCGAAGCGTTGGGATTGATTCGACCGCGCGGGTAATCTACCCGGCAACGCAGGCTCGAAATTACCTGCGAGAATTTGTATACATCGCTGTTTCTATTTGAATTTGTTTGACGAATTACTCCGGCGGTAGCCGACCGCCGGGGTCCAGCCTTTTATCCATTCAATGAAACTCTTGACATGTCGCGCCTAGGTGTTATACTTCAATACAACACTAGAACGACAGTTCACCAAGAGGAGTCCCCCCATGAGCATGCAAGCCTTGTTGATCCGCGCCACCTTCATGGCCATGCTGGTTATCGGCCTGACCGTTGCCTTGATTCACGCGCATTCAATCAAACACTCCAATGATCCGAAGCCTGACTACACCCCGAAAGTGGCCCAATCAAGCATCGTGCAAGCACGCGACAGCGGTTCGCATGCGATCATGCTGTCGACGAATATCGTTCGATCCAACGTCACGTCGCGCACCCACGCTGCCAATGCAAGCCACGCGGCCGAATCGGCGACTCGCATCGTGGAAAGCGAGCAGCGCAAAATGTACGCCACACTGAGGCCGTCATTGCCGAAGTTGCGCATGGACATGCCCTACTATTCGTTCGGCAAGTCCACACAGCGTGCAACCAGGGAATAATCATGACCACCAGTTGGAACGACAGTGCTCCGATTTATCGCCAACTGCGCGATCGCGTGGTGGCGATGATCCTCGACGAGGTGCTCAAGCCTGGCGATGCCTTGCCGTCGGTGCGTCAGGTTGCGGCGGACTTTCAGCTCAATCCGATCACCGTTTCCAAGGCATATCAGGAACTGGTGGACGACAATCTTGTGGAGAAACGACGAGGACTTGGCATGTACGTCACCGAAGGAGCACGCGCGGCATTGATGAATTCCGAACGCGATCATTTCTTGAATGAAGAGTGGCCAATGTTGTACGCACGCATGAAGCGGATGAATCTGGATCTGCAAACATTGCTTGAACACACGCAAGGCAAATCCGTCGGAGAATCGTCATGAGCCCGGTGATCCAGGCACAAGGCCTGAGCAAACGCTATGCGACCACGGTCGCGCTCGATCATGTCGATCTGAACGTGCAGCCGGGCCGCATCGTCGGTCTGGTCGGACCCAATGGAGCCGGCAAGACAACCGCACTCAAGGCGATTCTTGGCCTGACCGAGTTCGACGGCGAATTGACCGTTCTGGGAATGGATCCACGTCGGGATCGCGACCGGCTCATGCGCCAGGTCTGCTTCATCGCCGACGTTGCCGTACTTCCGCGCTGGATTCGCGTGTCCGAGGTCGTCGATTTCGTCGCCGGAGTGCATCCGCGATTTTCACGCGAAAAATGTCAGGCGTTCCTTGCGCGCACGAAGCTCAAATCCAACCAGCGCGTGCGCGAAATGTCCAAGGGCATGATTGCGCAACTGCATCTGGCCGTGGTGATGGCAATCGACGCAAAGCTGCTGGTATTGGATGAACCGACTCTGGGCCTGGACATTTTGTATCGCAAGGATTTTTACCAGAGTTTGCTCAACGACTATTTCGACGAGCAAAGAACAATCTTGATCACGACCCATCAAATCGAGGAAGTCGAGCATATTCTCAGCGACCTGCTGTTTATTCGCGATGGCCGCATCGTGCTGGACGCCAGCATGGATCAAGTCAGCGAGCGATTTGCCGAAGTGATGGTCAATCCGGACAAGGCCGACGCCGCGCGCGCATTGAATCCGATGTACGAACGACAGATTTTTGGCAAATCCATATTCCTGTTCGACGGCGTTGAACGCAACCGGCTGGCGGAACTGGGTGAGTTGCACAAGCCCAGCGTCGCAGATTTGTTTGTCGCGACCATGAAAGGAACCTACGCATGAATACCGACACGATGAACCCGAACGCAGCCAAAGCCCGCGACGATCGCGACGCAATGGACTCCGTTCACGACACGGGCTCCGGAATCGTGAGCGCCGGCAGCGCGCCTGCAGCGTCGGCGCTGAACACGTTCACCTGGCTGCTCAAACGCGAATACTGGGAACACCGTGGTGGATTCCTGCGGGCACCGCTGATCACCGCGTTGATCTTTCTTGCGCTCACGCTGATGGGCCTGATTACCGCTGAAATCACCGTGCATCGATTCTCGTTCGACTTCAACAATATGCACATTCAGCAACTGGCACAGCAGATCAGCGAGAACGATATCGCCAAGGTCAATGCCGGTATCGACATTGGCCTGCTCAGCCTGGGATCTCCGATCGGCATTGTGCTTTTCTTCGTGGTGTTCTTCTACTTGCTCGGTGCGCTGTACGACGATCGCCGCGATCGCAGTGTCTTGTTCTGGAAATCGCTGCCACTGTCGGATACGCAAACGGTATTGTCCAAAGTCGCTGCGGCCATGCTGATCGCGCCGGCACTGGCTGTCGGCGCAATGATGGCGTTGCACGTGGGCTTTCTCGTCCTGCTGAGCGGATATGCGCTGTTGCATGGCATCAATCCGTTTCCGCTGTTGTGGTCGCCCGTGCACCTGGTCGCACTGTGGCTGAAACTGATCGCGCTGATTCCATTGAATGCGATATGGGCACTGCCGTGTGTCGGCTGGCTGCTGCTGTGTTCGAGCTACGCACGCTCCAAACCGTTCCTGTGGGCCATAGCGATACCCACCATTGCAGGCGTCATTGTGTGGTGGATCGACTTGATGTCCCAATTGTCGCTGCCGCGATCCTGGTTCTGGGAACATATCGCCGCTCGCGCATTGTTCAGCATTTTTCCGGGAAGCTGGGTCAAGGTATCGACCTTCCGCGAACTGGCCCACTTCCGCGATGGCGGTGTAGACCCACTCAGTTCCATGCTGTCGATGAATGGCCTCAGGGACTATTTCAGTTCCATGGACTTGTGGCTTGGTGCCGTCGCAGGCATTGCAATGATTGCCGCATCAATCTGGTTCCGGCGCAAGCGTACCGAAGCATACGCCTGAGCTCGGTCGATCCAATCGCCCAGAGTACTGCTGCACTTTCGATGACACTGACTGGAGACTTGCATGAAAGCCATGCGCAATCTTTTTGCTGCGCTCACGCTGACGCTGCTTGTCGCAGCATGTGGCGACAACGACAGTTCCGTTTTTCGCCACATCAGCGTGCTCGACCATTCGCGCATCGCCGTGCATGCGCACAACGCCGCGGATGCAATCGTTACCGCAAACGGCGATTTGAGCATCGCGGGCAACAACGTCGTGCTCACAGCGGAGCAACGCGGTTTGCTCCAGCACTATTTTGCCGCCGTCATCGCGTTGCAAGCCGATGCCATCGCCACCGGCAAGGCTGGCGCGCAAACTGCAACAACGGCGCTGGGCAGCGTCGTTTCCGGACTTGCCAACGGCGACCCGGACAAAATCGGTGATGACATTGAAAAGCAGGCCGACGAAGTAGACGTCGCTGCAACGAAGGTCTGCGCGGATCTGTCCGCAATCCAGACCAATCAGGATGCGATCGCCGCACAACTGCCGGCGTTCAAGCCCTACGCATCAATCGAAGCCAAGCAGGCTCTGGAATGCAATCGGCATGAAGTACGTATTCGCTGAACGGACTTGCCGATGATGAAGCCGTTGGACTCCGGCGCTTCATGCCGGAGTCCTGGTTGAGCGCAGTCGAAGCGTTCTGTGTGAACGCGTTCGCCCACAAGCCCTGGCTTGGCGCAACTATTTGACCGTGTCGGACAAGATCCGATACGCGTTGCTGCCTTGCTTGATCATCCCGGTCTGGCCCAAATCAAGTTCGCCAACCAACCAGAAGCGCAACAACCTTGCGCCAGATCGCCGCACGACAACCGCTGCCGAGTCGCCGGTGTAAACAATATCGCCAGAGCGCAAGGACGACGGTTGCATCGTCTCGGTAATGTCACGACCTTCCGCATAATTCTGCTGAAAGGACTGGCGGCTTGGTGACGACGGCGCTGGAACGGTGGCGATGAGATGCCCGCCCGTACGTGTACGCAGCACCGGGTTTTCCGAGTCGCTGATCGCACGAATAATCTTGTAGCGACCTTCGCCAGTTGGCTGCAATTCGATGCGGTCGAGATTCAGATCGCCCTCAAGCCAATACAATTGCGTCCGCACACCAACGCGACGCACGACCCCGCGCACCGAACCGTCAACGAAAAGCTGATCGCCGGGTGCGAGTTGGTCTGGAGTCAGCGTACCGTCGGCGGGGCGATCTTCATTCAGATTGTGCTCCATGCCCTGTCGCAGCGCAGCTATCTTGTCGGCGGCCACTTTCGCAGCGGCTGCCTTGTCTGCCGCGGCCTTTTCCTGCGCCGCCTTGGCTGCTGCGATCCGAGCTGCCTGCTCGCGTTGTGCCTCGGCTTTTTGCGCGGCAATTCTGGCTGCTTCGTCACGCGCCGCTTGCTCTTTTGCCGCTTGTGCTCGTGCCGCTTCTGCCTGTGCTGCCGCTTCACGATCAGCTTGTTCTTTTTCCGCTTCGGCCCGCATTGCGGACGCTTTTGCTGCGGCTACGCGAGCGGCTTCTTCGGCCGGCGATTGTGCCGTGGATGCTTTCGCCTTGGCCGATTCGGACTTCGGCGCCGATTTGGCATCGTCAACACGCACCAACACATTTTCAAAGAACCCTGCGTTTTGACGTATCTGAATATTGGCGGCGCCTGCATGCAATTTTGCCGCAATCCTGTCCTGCCAATACGCAGGGGCAGTCACCGTGAGGACCTTGTTCTGGGCCGCAGCCTGCTGCGCGATTTGCGCCAATTTCGCATCGCCGGCACCGGATTGAAAATCCTTGCCGCTGATATCGACTTGCTGCGCGAGAGCTGCGCCGGAAAACAATAGGCCCACGAAAATCAAACGATTGATCATTACCATCTCCAAAAACCCCCGCTTGCCATTTCAATCTCACAACAAAGTTTCAGTCTTGCCGCTTCAGCCCGCCCGCGCATGTGCCCGAAGGCATGGTCAACCACCATGAACGCCGCCACGTGTCAGCGTCAACGGATCGAGCAGCTTCTTCAATTCGGCCTTGGGCAACCCGGTCGTTTCCAGCGCCACGTCAAGAATCGGCCGCCCCTGCTTGTACGCCTGCTTTGCAGTTGCGGCGCCCTTTTCGTAGCCAATGACCGGGTTCAAGGCCGTGACCAGAATGGGATTCTTGTCCAGTGCCTGCTTGATGTGGTCCACACGCACGGTGAATCCGGAAATTGCCTTGTCCGCCAAAGCGCGCGAAGCGTTCGCCAGAATGTCGATACTTTGAAGCAAATTCAATGCCACGACAGGCAACATGACATTCAACTGAAAATTGCCGCTTTGTCCTGCAATCGTGATAGTGGTGTCATTGCCGATGACTTGGGCACATACCATCGCCAGCGCTTCGGGAATCACCGGATTGACTTTGCCCGGCATGATTGACGAACCCGGTTGCAATGCCGGCAACTCGATTTCTCCAATTCCCGCGAGCGGTCCGGAGTTCATCCAGCGCAGATCGTTGGCAATCTTCATCAGCGCGCAGGCCAGCGTCTTCAACTGACCCGACATCTCCACCGCTGCATCCTGCGAGGACATGCCTTCGAAGAAGTTGTCGGCCGATTCGAATTTCACACGGGTCATTTTCGACAATTCGGCGCAAATTCTCTGGCCGAGCCGTGCGTCTGCATTGATGCCTGTGCCAACCGCAGTGCCGCCCTGCGGCAGGCGGCGCATGCGTTTGCGCGCATCGTCCAGGCGCGCGATGCAACTGCGAACCTGTGCTGCCCAACCGCCGAGCTCCTGACCAAACGTCACCGGCATGGCATCCATCAAGTGCGTGCGTCCGGTCTTGGTGATTTTGTTCAATTGGCGCGAACGCTTGTCCAGCGTTGCCTTCAGATGAGCAAGCGCAGGCAGCAACTGTTCGGATACCGCCAGTGTCGCGCTGACATGAATCGCGGTCGGGATGACATCGTTGGATGACTGGCCGTTGTTGACGTCGTCATTTGGATGCACCTTCACGCCGGCCGCGGCACACAAATGCGCGATAACCTCGTTCGCATTCATGTTCGACGAGGTGCCAGAACCGGTCTGGAAAACGTCAATCGGGAATTGTCGGTCGAACTCGCCCACCGCCACCCGCTCGGATTGCTTGCGAATTGCCTTGGCCTTGTTCTTCGACAAATGTCCGAGATCGGCATTGGCTTGCGCGGCTGCCGATTTGATCAGGCCCAGCGCGCGAATGAACTGGCGCGGCATGGTCAAACCGGAAATCGGAAAATTGTCCACCGCGCGTTGCGTCTGCGCGCCATACAGCGCATCGGCTGGCACCTTGAGTTCGCCCATACTGTCGCGCTCGATGCGGAAATTGCTCATTGTGTGTCGCTCCGAAATCCGGCTTTGGGGCCGCGATTATAGTGTTTGTCGCATTCCACTTCCTTATTCGCAAAAATGCCCCATTTCGGGTTCAAGTATTTCTGTCGCAGCGGCATGCCTTGAATCGGCACGGTATCATTGACGTATCTGTTTTCCGGAAACCCGAAATGACTCAGGCCACCCTCACTGCGCTGTCCCCTCTTGATGGGCGTTACGCCGGCAAAGTCGAGGCATTGCGCCCGATTTTCAGCGAATCGGGGCTGATCCAACGCCGGGTGCTTGTCGAAGTTTGCTGGCTGCAAGCGTTGGCTGCGGAAACGGGCATCGCTGAAATTCACATGCTGTCTCCCGCAGCCAATCAATTCCTGAACGGACTCGCGGAAAACTTTTCATTGCAGGACGCGCAACGCATCAAGGCCATCGAGTCCACGACAAATCACGACGTCAAGGCGGTCGAGTATTTCATCAAGGAAAAAATCGGCGATCATGCCGAGTTGGCGAAGGCGAAAGAATTCGTCCACTTCGCCTGCACTTCCGAAGACATCAACAACCTCGCCTACGCGCTGATGTTGCGCGACGCACGCGATGGCGTGCTGCTGCCGACCCTGGACAAATCCATCGCCACGTTACGACAAATGGCGCATGCGCTTGCCGCGCAACCCATGCTGTCGCGTACCCATGGCCAAACCGCATCCCCGACCACGCTGGGCAAGGAAATCGCCAACGTCGTCGCCCGCCTGGATCGTCAGCGCAGACAAATTGCCGCTGTTGAGCTGACCGGAAAGATCAACGGTGCCGTGGGCAACTACAACGCACACGTGATTGCCTATCCGGATGTGAACTGGCCGGAGTTATCCAAACAATTTGTCGAATCGCTCGGCCTGGCGTGGAATGCGTACACGACCCAGATCGAGCCGCATGACGCCATCGCCGAATTGTGCGATGCAAGTCGTCGCATGAACACGATCCTGATCGATTTGTGCCGTGACGTATGGGGCTACGTCAGCCTCGGCTATTTTCGCCAGGCGCTCAAGCCCGGCGAAGTCGGCTCCTCCACGATGCCACACAAGATCAACCCGATCGACTTCGAAAATGCCGAAGGCAACTTTGGTCTGGCCAATGCACTATTTGCGCACTTCTCGGAAAAATTGCCGATCAGCCGCTGGCAGCGCGACCTCACCGACTCCACCGTCTTGCGCGCGCTCGGCACCGCATTCGGCCACACCCAGATCGCGCTCGACTCGTTGCTGCGCGGACTGGCCAAGCTCAATGTGAATCCCGAACGCATCGCCGCGGATCTCGACGCAAGCTGGGAAGTGCTCGCCGAAGCCGTGCAGACCGTGATGCGCCGCCACGGCCTGCCCGAACCTTACGAACAACTCAAGGCGCTCACCCGCGGCCAGGGCATCGCGCGCGAATCGATGCGAGCGTTCATCGAAAGTCTTGCACTGCCGGCGGATGCGAAGCAGCGCCTGCTCGCGCTCACTCCGGCGACATACACGGGACTGGCTGGCGACTTGGCGGCGAAGATCTGAGCCTCGTGTTCGAACACCGCACCGATCCGTTGCTGCCGCGTCGCAAGTTTTTCGGACGTTTGGCGCGCTGCGCGACCATCGGCGCAGGCTTGATCGTCGCATCCCTGCTCATCGGGATGCTCGGCTACCACATCCT
>DASSXQ010000176.1:0-3637 GCA_035703725.1 Rudaea sp. | reverse complement strand
CCTTGAACTCACCGCCAAACCGCTCCGCGCCAACCTTCGTCAGCGCCGCAGTCAGCGTCGTCTTGCCGTGATCCACGTGGCCAATCGTGCCTACGTTCACATGCGGCTTGGTTCGCTCGAATTTTCCTTTGGACATGGCTTAAACCTCGGACACTAAAGTTTCGGAAAAAAATCAACCTTTTTTCATTACCGCTTCGGCGATGTTCGTCGGTGCGTCGGCGTAATGATCGAATTCCATGGTGAACGTCGCGCGACCTTGGCTCATCGAACGCAGACTGGTCGCATAACCAAACATTTCGCCCAGCGGCACCACAGCCGTGATGACTTTGCCCGACGGCGAATCGTCAGACCCCTGCAACACGCCACGACGTCGGGAAATGTCACCCATCACGTCGCCCATGTAGTCTTCCGGCGATACGACTTCGACTTTCATGATTGGCTCAAGCAGCACCGGACTGGCCTTGTTGAAGCCTTCCTTGAACGCCATGGAACCGGCAATCTTGAACGCCATTTCGTTGGAGTCGACTTCATGATACGAGCCGTCAATCAGGCGCACCTTGACGTCAACCACCGGAAAACCGGCTTGCGGACCAGTCGTCAATGCTTCGCGCAGACCTTTTTCCACTGCCGGAATGTATTCCTTCGGAATAACGCCACCGACGATTGCATTTTCAAACTCGAAGCCCGCTCCGCGTTCGCGCGGTTCCATTTCGATGACGACGTGACCGTACTGACCGCGACCGCCGGACTGACGCACGAACTTGCCTTCCTGCTTGACCGGTTTGCGAATGGTTTCGCGATACGCAACTTGCGGTTTGCCGACATTCGCTTCAACGCTGAATTCGCGCTTCATGCGATCAACGATGATATCCAGATGCAACTCGCCCATACCGGCAATGATGGTCTGACCGGATTCTTCGTCGCCACGTACGCGGAAAGACGGATCTTCCTGGGCCAGACGCGACAGTGCAATACCCATTTTTTCCTGGTCGCCCTTGGTCTTCGGCTCGATCGCCATGGCGATGACCGGCTCGGGGAATACCATTTTCTCCAGGGTGATTACCTTGTCCGTGGCACACAGCGTGTCGCCCGTGGTCACGTCTTTCAGACCCACCGCAGCGGCAATATCGCCAGCGCGAACTTCTTTGATTTCGTCGCGGTTGTTTGCATGCATCTGCAGCAAACGCCCGATGCGCTCTTTCTTGCCCTTGACCGGGTTGTAAACCGTATCGCCGGAGTTGAGCACGCCCGAATAGACCCGGAAGAACGTCAACGAACCAACATACGGATCGGTCGCAATCTTGAACGCGAGCGCCGAAAACGATTCGGAATCTTCTGCCTTGCGCGAATCTTCTTTCTCGTCTTCGTCCATGCCCTTGACCGGTGGACGATCCGCCGGAGCGGGGAGAAAGCGAACCACGCCATCGAGCATGGCCTGAACGCCCTTGTTCTTGAACGCAGAACCACAGAAAACCGGAATCATCTTGCTGGCCACGGTGCCGGCACGAATACCGGCAATGATCTCGTCTTCGGTCAATTCACCGCCTTCGAGATATTTGTTCATCAGGTCTTCGCTGTTTTCCGCAGCTGATTCGACCATGTGCTCGCGCGCCTTGCCGGCCTTTTCGACGAGATTGGCCGGGATGTCGCCATACTCGAACTTCATGCCCTGGGATTCCATATCCCAGTGAATCGCTTTCATCTTGATCAGGTCGACAACGCCTTCAAAATTGTCTTCCGCGCCAATCGGCAATTGCATCGGGACCGGATTGGCCTTGAGACGGCTCTTGAGCTGACTGACGACCTTGTCGAAATCCGCGCCGGCGCGGTCCATCTTGTTGACGAACGCAACACGCGGCACGGCGTATTTGTTGGCTTGACGCCAAACGGTCTCGGACTGCGGCTGCACGCCACCGACTGCGCAAAGCACGAATACCGCACCATCGAGCACGCGCAGGCTGCGCTCGACTTCGATGGTGAAGTCAACGTGCCCAGGGGTATCGATAATGTTGAAGCGATATTGGTCAAGCGCGCCGTCCATGCCTTTCCAGAAACAGGTGGTCGCTGCCGAGGTGATGGTGATGCCACGCTCCTGTTCCTGCTCCATCCAGTCCATCGCAGCCGCACCCTCATGCACCTCGCCAATCTTGTGACTGACGCCGGTGTAGAAAAGAATGCGCTCCGTGGTCGTGGTCTTTCCCGCATCGATGTGAGCCATGATGCCGAAATTACGGTAGCGATCGATTGGTGTTTTGCGTGCCATAAAAAATTCCAGCGGGAATCCGTTTCCCGATAGTCAAGCAGCCGTCCGGGCTGCACTTGTATTGTTAAAAAGTCCGGCATGGATGCCGGTTTGTTCCTGGCCGTCACGAATGACGGCACAGCAAGCCGCAATTACCAACGGTAATGCGAGAACGCCTTGTTCGCCTCGGCCATGCGATGCGTGTCTTCACGCTTTTTCACCGCCCCGCCACGACTTTCCGACGCATCCAGCAATTCTGCCGCCAGCTTGCGCGGCATGGAATTTTCACCACGCTTGCGCGCTGCTTCGATTACCCAACGCATTGCCAGCGCGATGCGACGTGACGCGCGCACTTCAACCGGAACCTGATAAGTGGCACCACCAACGCGGCGCGACTTGACCTCAACCGTCGGCGCTACATTGCCCAATGCCTTTTCGACAACATCCACCGGCGTCGCGTGCTTCTGGCCGATCTGCGCGATCGCGCCATAAACGATGCCTTCGGCGACCGACTTCTTGCCGCTCTTCATCACCATATTGATGAAGCGGGAAATCAGCTCGCTGCCATGCTTCGGGTCCGGCAGCAATTCGCGCGTGGGTGTATTGCCTTTTCTCGACATAATCTTTACCTGAATATCTTGATGGATAGGGTTCAGATGCTCACGCGTGTATCGCGCGCACCGAATCCGGAGTATTACGAACCCTTCGGCCGCTTCGCGCCATATTTGGATCGACTCTGGCGACGCTTGGCGACTCCGGCCGCATCCAGCGAACCGCGAACCGTGTGATAACGCACGCCGGGCAGATCCTTGACGCGACCGCCGCGAATCAGCACGACGGAGTGCTCTTGAAGATTGTGGCCTTCCCCGCCGATGTAGCTGATTACCTCGAAGCCATTGGTCAAGCGCACCTTGGCAACCTTGCGCAGGGCCGAGTTCGGCTTCTTCGGCGTCGTCGTGTAAACGCGCGTGCACACACCGCGCCGTTGCGGACAATTGGCCAGCGCCGGCGAAGCGCTTTTGTATGTCTTCGGACGGCGCGCTTTGCGCACCAGTTGATTTACTGTCGACATGCGTTTGATTCCGTAAGACGAAAAAACAGCCCGGACGAAAATCCGGGCTGCACAAACTGGTGAAAACTGTGCGCTTGATTTGATCAACAGGCGTAATCGCCTGACTGTCGCATCAGCATCCTGGCAACGAACACAAGGAACATCCTGTCCCCCATTTCGCGTTAGCGCGCAAATTTTTCGGCTCGCCAAATTGTACTTGTGGCGAACCGAGCTCCGCATTATATCGGGTCAATTCAGGTTACGCAACAGGCAAATTCTATCGACAACGGAGCCATTGCCTGCGCGATTGCGAGCCTTGCCCTGCCATGTTGACCTTGCGATCC